>NZ_JAVKLW010000100.1:0-48138 GCF_031538885.1 Limnohabitans sp. | reverse complement strand
TTTGGTATCGTTCTTCTCGGCTGAGGTGCTTGTACATTGGGCAACTTCGACTTGGCTGTTAAAGCGGCCATGATGCTCTCGCATCCTCAGCCACCTATAACCAGTTCATCTTTGTTGCACTTCGTCCTTGAATCCGCCTTCTTTGAACGATGCCTCACTCGGCACCTTGCTGCATGGCCTGTGGCACACCACGCGCACGCTGCGTGCGTTGCAACTAGATGGCGTGATCGACTGCAAACTGTTCTCGCGCATCAGCGCCTTGCTCAGCTACGCCTGCGGTGCCCGGGTGCGCGTGGGCTTTACCGCGCACACGCAAGAGGGGTTGTATCGCGGCAGCTTCATCAACGCGCCCTTGCCCTACAACACCTACCAACACATCAGCTTGCAATTTATCGGCTTGGCCAAAGTGATGGAGGAGGCGCTGACGTGGACCCGCGCACAACTGAGCGACGCCACACGACGACCCCTCAACCGATTCTTGTTGCCCAGCATCCAACGCAGCTTGCCGCAATTGCCTGTAGATGCAACGGATGCACAGGCCTTTCAAGACCGCTTGCGCACCGACTTTGCCGACTTCATGGACAACGCCAAACGCGTGTTGTTGTATGTGAGTGGTGGTGCATTGCCTATCCGTGCCTGGCCCGAAGACAGCTACATCGCGTTGGCCAAAACCTTGATCGCCAACGGTTGTGCCGTCGGCGTGATTGGCTTGCCCGAGGACACCCCGCAAGCGCAACGCGTGCTGCATGCGGTGGGCAACCCAAGCTGCATTGGCCTGACGGGCTACACGCGCAACCTGCGCGAGTAGCTCATGCTGTTTCACAACGCGGAGTTGTTGGTCACCAACGATGGTGGCCCCAGCCACTTTGCCAGCCTCACACCGATCGATGTGATCGCCTTCTTCGGCCCCGAGACAGGCCGCCTCTATGGCCCCATCAGTGAACGCGCCACCGTGCTGGAGTCGGGCATGGCTTGCTCGCCTTGTTTAACGGCTTATAACCACCGCGACAGTTTTTGCGATGGTGACAACCAGTGCCTCAAAGTGATCACCGTGGGTGAGGTTGAAAAACTGGTGCTGCACAAATTGCAGCTCATTTAAATGACCACACACACCTCGGCTGATCGCAGCCCTTCCTTTGTACAAACCATGTTGGCGCGTTGGCGCTACATCAAGTTTGGCTTGGTCGGGGCCAGCGGCACGGTGGTGAACTTGGTCGTGTTGTATGTGTGCCAAGAGTTTTTGCTGGCCTCTATCGCATCCAGCGGGCAACGTCTGTATGCCTCGCTGGCCATTGCCATCGTGCTGGCCACCGTCAACAACTTTGCGTGGAACCGCCTGTGGACTTGGCGTGACCGCCATGCCGAGTTTCATGGCGGCATCACCACACAGTTGGTGCGCTATGGCCTCGCCTCGTGGCTGGGCACCAGTGTGCAATACATCATGACGCTGTGGTTGGCGCAACACGTGCACTACCTGCTGGGCAATGTGCTGGCGATTGTGCTGGCCAGTGTCATCAACTACTTTGCCAACGACTGGTGTACCTTCAAAGGCAACCCGCGTGAGGTGTCGGATGACAAACACACCCAACGCAACCAAAGCATCACGCTAGGCTTGCTGGTGTTGGCAATGTTGGTTTACATGTTTGACCTTGGCGGTGAAAACATCCCGCGCAACGGCGACGAGCTGGTCTACACCCACATCGCGTTCAAGACCTGGCTGCAAGCACAAAGCACAGGCGCGTGGCTACCCCTAGCCTCTGACCTCGACCACATGCGCAACACCAAACCACCGCTGCTGTTTTGGCAAGCCATGGTGGTGCCGTGGCTGGGCTTGGAGTGGCAGCTGCTGTGGTTACGTGTACCAAGCTTGCTCTACACCTTCGCCAACACCGCACTGGTGGTGTGGGCCGCACGTGCCTTGGCGATGGACTGGCTGCATCACAAAACAGAACCCGCACCTTTCCCAAAAGTGCTCAACGCCAACACCTTAGGTCTGATCGCGGGTTTGATTTTTCTGGGGTGCTTTAGCACCTACCGCTATGGCCGGCCCTACCTGACCAGTGCGATTGAAACCTTCTGGATGAACTTGCCCTTTTGGTGGCTGCTGTGCCAAGTGCTGCGCGCACGCCGTCACACCAAGAGCGATGTCACGCACGACGCCACATTTCAACCCACCCACAGTTTGTTTGTGGTGGCAGGCATCAGCTGGGGCATGGTGGCTTGGTACAAATCGTTTGTGCTGATCGCGCCCTTGGCCGCCACGCTGTTTCTGAGCCTGTGCTGGCTCAACCACCGCGCTTGGCGCACATGGTTTGTGCGCGTGGGCATCAGCACTGCATTTGCGCTGGGCGTGTTCGCCTTGTGGTTCGCGCTTGACCCCGACCCGATGGGTGTGTGGCGCGAGTTTGTGGTGGGCGAGAACTGGGGCAAAGTCAGTGCCGGCGGCCCCAGCTATTGGCACACCGCCTTGGTGGGTGGCTTCAGCATTTGGGTGCAGGCTTTGGGCTTATTGCAAAACGGGGCCATGCTGGGGCCGCTCATCTTTGGCGTGGCCATTTGGGGATTGTTTCAAATGCGCCCCGTTTGGCGTGCACGTCTACAAGGCGTGGTGCACCCACAAGCGGTGCTGTGGATGTATGTGCTGCTGCTCAGCGTGTTCTTTATGGTGCCCAGCCAACGCTCGGCCCGCTACCTGATCCCACTCATGCCGGTGATGAGTGTGTTGTGCGCCCTCTGGCTGTGGCGCTTGCCACCGTGGGCTCAACGCACGGCCATGGGGCTGGGGACGGTGCTCAGCTTGTTGGGGTTGGGCTTCTTAGGTTTGTTCTTGTGGGCGGGCTGGCGCATTGACCTCTACCCCCTGTGGGGCCGTCTCGGGCTGCTGCTGATCTTGGCCTTGCAAGTGTTGGCCTTGTTGCTCTTGTTTGGCACGCTGTTGTCACGCGCCGGGGGGCAGACCTTGCAAGCGAGCTGGATTTGGTTGCTGGGCTTGATCCTCAGTCTGTTTGCTTGGTTTGGCATGCTGTGTGCGCCGCTGCACACCGCATCCAACACCTATGCGCCCGAGGTGGTGGCGCACATGCAAGGCGCCACACTCGCCACGCCGAGCAACTTCAATGGCGACTTTGAACGTTGGCGTTTTTTGATCACCGGCGTGGGCCGCATCACGCCCTACATGGACCACGAACCCAACACAGACGCCGACATTGCGCAACGCCTGCAAACCTTTGATGCCGTGGTGGTGCACCGCTATTGGAACGAGCCCGCACCCGACTGCGCCAAAGCCCACTGCCAACTCTTGGCACAACGCATGGGGCTGCGTGGCCGCCATTCAGCGGGCGAGATCAACCTTCAGAGTTTGCAAATCCCCGAACGTGTGCTGTTCTGGCGTGAGTACTTGTTGGTGAAGCAGCCTTAAGCCCCGCGTGACGCACGCCATGTGCGCCACAGCTGCACATGCAAGGCCAGCCAGACAAAGGGGTCGAGCAAAGCATCCCACACATTGCCCGTGGGCAAACGCAGCAGCACATACAAGGTCAGCACCGCCACGGCACTCAGTACCCAACGCGGGGGCACTTTCTGCCACAGCAACACAGCTGCGGTGACCAGCACCACCAACCATAAAGCCACGGCTTCAAAACCCAGCGCATAAAGCTGGAGATTCAAGAACGCAGGCCAGCAGTTCAAGGTATCCACCACCAAGACCCAGCCCAGCAACACGCCGAGCAACGCAACTAGCGTGGGGGGGGTGACCTTCGGCGAACGCGACTGAATCACATCCGCCCAACACCCAAGTGCCCAAGCCACGCACACCAAGCTAGGGGTTTGCAGCGCCAGCGCCAAGTAGCCCGACAACACATCGGTACGTGGCAACAACATGAGCACCGCTACCACAGCCGCAGGCCACACCGTAGGCTTGTAGCCGTAGGTCAGGCGCAGCAGCACCGCCGACATCACACAAGCCCAAGACAGCTTCACCCACACAGACAAAAACACCGCTTGCGGCAACACGGCGTGGGTCATGTCAGTCCAGCTCATGACGCGCTCCTTGTGGGGGCCACCGAGCAACTCGGCCGCATCTGTTTGAACGCAATTGCTTGGCGCATGTGGGTGTAGCTCAACCACACATCGGGTAATGTGAATGGCGCGACCAGGCCCTGGGGCACTTCAATCAAGGTGGGGTAAGAGTACTCATCCGCCTTCACACCGTCGACCAAGGTGCGCGTGGTCCACGACAGCGGTTGATTGGCCGAGGTGCTCAGCAGCAACACCTCACGCCCACGATCGGCGGGGTTGTGCGCCAACATCACGCCGCCCGTCGACAGGCGCAAAGCGGCAATCGACGCCCCAGGGTTGGAGAGTGCCAAGTTGCCCGCATCTTGCCAATGTGCGCCTGCATCGAAAGTTTCGGTGTGCGCCACCATTTCTGTCGGGCTGTAATCGCGCATGAAGGCCGACCAGTGCGTGGGCGAGTGCGCCACCAAGGTGGGCTGCAACACCTCGCGCCGTTGCGTGATGCGAGTGATGCTTTGCATCTCGCCCTCGGCATTCAAGCGCACTGCCACGCCGTATTTGATGCCGATTTCAAAATACAAAGGCAGCACCGCACCGCCGTCAGCCAATGACAAGGGCACGGTGCGCACCAAGGTGCTGGTGTTGAACGCGGGCACCAAGGCCGTCAGCGGCAAGGTCCGCACGACCTTGAACTGCATAGGCGCTTGCTCGCGCAAATGCACCACGCGTGACGCCGCCCAGCCGCCCAAGCCTGTGGCCACCACAAATAAATGCAAGCGTCCTGTAGCGTCAGCCCACGCCACGGGGTTGCCGATGCGACGGATTTGAATGCCAAGGTCATGGCCCACGGTGTGGCGGTTCACCACCCACTGCGGCGCATCCCATGCGTTACGCGTGCGGTCAAAGGTCGATGATGCAATTTGCACATCTGCGCCGCTCTCGCGCGTACCTGCAAACCAAAAAGCGGCCAGGGCTTTGTCTGTGTGCAGGGGATGGGCCTGTGGCAACGCCACCAAGCTGCTGGCATGGGCCGCAGGCACGCCCTCAGGCATGGGGATCAGCCCTTCGCGCACCACGCGGTAGTCGGTACAGGCGGAGAGAGGGGGTGCGCTAGGGCTGTCAGTAGGGATCACGGCCATCACCGGCCCCGCACTGGCGCTGGACTGCCAACGCCAAGCCACATCACACAAAGTCACACAAAGCAACAGTGCAAAGCCAAGGCGTGTGGGTGTCTTCATGCAAAAATTCTAACCAGTCCACCTACGCTTTCCTTGGCTCCCCACACAACGCCTCAATCACACGACAGTCCCATCATGCAACCCAACACAGTCAAAAAAATTCTCATCCTCGGCGGCAGCGGCTTTGTCGGCCGCCATGTGTGTTCGCGCCTGAGTTTGCAGCATCACCAAATCACCGTTCCCACACGACGCCTGCCTGCACGTCACATCCAAATGATGCCCAGTGTGTCTGTGGTGCAAGCCGATGTGCATGACCCCCAGCAACTTCAAGCCTTGGTGCACGGCCATGATGTGGTCATCAACTTGGTCGCCATCTTGCATGGCACAGAAGAAGAGTTCAACCACGCCCACGTCACCCTGCCGGCCAACCTAGCGCGTGCCTGCCATGCCGAGCACGTGACGCGTTTGATTCACATCAGCGCCCTCGGCGCCGATGTGCATGGTCCCTCCATGTACCAACGTAGCAAAGCACGCGGCGAATTGGCGCTGCTGTCTGCTGCGCAAAGAACACCGCTGGGCTTGACCCTGCTGCGCCCCAGCGTGATCTTCGGCAAGGACGACCCGTTCATCAACCTGTTTGCCAAACTGCAAAAGATATTTCCAGTCATGCCGATCGCGGGTGCCCAGACACGCTTTCAACCCGTGTGGGTACATGATGTGGCACAAGCCATCGTGCATTGCGTCAACACCACCAGCACCGAAGGTCTTAC
The DNA here is from genome assembly GCF_031538885.1 of Limnohabitans sp. Classification (GTDB taxonomy): domain Bacteria; phylum Pseudomonadota; class Gammaproteobacteria; order Burkholderiales; family Burkholderiaceae_C; genus Limnohabitans. The sequence goes on along the minus strand of NZ_JAVKLW010000100.1, from coordinate 42,176 downwards.
CTATGAGCTATGCGGCCCCGATGTGATGACCCTCGCCGAGTTGGTGCAACTCGCAGGCCGGTGGGTAGGCAAGCAACGCCCAGTCTTACCCCTGCCCTACGCCATCGGGTGGCTGCAAGCGCTGCTCATGGAATGGGCGCCCGGCCCCACCTTGATGAGCCGCGACAACTTGGACTCGATGAAAGTCAACAACATCGCCAGCGGCAAACTGCAAGGCTTGCGGGTCTTGGGCGTTGCGGAGCCCAAATCGGTCAAACGGTTGTTTGTCGCTGGCCACTGAGGGACTGAGACATGACACGTACGCTTTACATCGGCAATAAAAACTATTCTTCATGGTCCATGCGCCCTTGGGTGCTGATGACGCAAGTCGGCATTCCATTCACCGAGCAACGCGTGCGTTTTGACAGCTTTGAGGCCGACTCCCACTTCAAGCAAGCCCTACTTGGTATCAACCCCGTCGGTAAGGTGCCGGCTCTGGTCGAACCTGCGTTGGGCACACAGGCCGCCATCTGGGATAGCTTGGCCATTTGCGAATACCTGGCTGAAAGCTACCCCGATCTCCACCTCTGGCCCGTAGACAAAGCGGCCCGTGCGCGTGCTCGCAGCGTGTGTGCCGAGATGCATTCGGGCTTGGGCCAACTCCGCTCTCATTTCCCGATGAACATTGAAGCCCACCTGCCCGATGTCGGCGCACGTTTGTTGCAAGAGCAAGCGGGTTTGCGTACTGACCTCCAGCGCGTTGTCCAGATGTGGCAAAGCGCACTCGCGCACAGCAACGGCCCCATGCTGTTTGGCGCGTTCAGCATTGCAGATGCGTTCTTCGCCCCTGTGTGCATGCGCCTTCGCAGCTACGCAACCCCCTTGCCCGCAGACATACAAGCGTATGTGGACCGTGTGGTGGCCCTGCCCAGCGTGGCACGCTGGATACGCGAAGCGCTTGCTGAAAAAGACTTCCTCCCGTTTGAAGAGCCCTATCGTCAGGCGCCTACGTAAGTGGTCAAACGCCCGCGTGAAGGGCTCGGCACAGGCACGTTTTACACTGTGCGCATGAAGACTTATCTCGTTGGCGGCGCAGTGCGCGATAGCCTCATGGGCCACGCGGGGTCTGACCGCGACTGGGTGGTGGTGGGCGGCACACCGGAGGCGTTGGTGGCGCAAGGCTATCAGCCTGTGGGCCGTGACTTCCCCGTGTTCTTGCATTCGCAGACGCACGAGGAATATGCGTTGGCCCGCACCGAGCGCAAAACTGCACGCGGCTACCATGGCTTTGCTGTACACGCCGCGCCTGATGTGACGCTGGAGCAAGACTTGGCGCGGCGCGACTTGACCGTCAACGCCATTGCGCAAGACGAGCACGGCCAGCGCACCGACCCTTTTGGTGGCGCGCGCGACATTGCCGCCAAAGTGCTGCGCCACGTCACCGACGCCTTCCGTGAAGACCCTGTGCGCATCTTGCGCGTGGCCCGTTTTGCGGCACGCTTCCCCGACTTCACGGTGGCCCCCGAGACCATGGCCTTGATGCGTGCGATGGTGGCCGAGGGTGAAGTCGATGCGCTGGTGAGCGAACGCGTGTGGCAAGAACTGTCTCGTGGTTTGATGACCACCCAGCCTTCGCGCATGTTGCAAGTGCTGCGCGAATGCGGCGCTTTACAGCGCTTGCTACCGGAGGTAGACAAACTCTACGGCGTACCGCAACGCGCCGAGTACCACCCCGAAATCGACACCGGCATTCACCTAGAAATGGTACTCGACGCATCAGCGCGTATGAACGCTCCACTGGAAGTGCGCTTCGCCTGCCTGTGCCACGACCTCGGCAAAGGCAGCACACCCGCTGATGTATTGCCGCGCCACATCGGCCATGAGCAGCGCAGTGAACAACTCACCCGCGCTTTGTGCGAGCGTTGGCGCGTGCCGGTGGAATGCAAAGAGTTGGCCGAGTTGGTGGCGCGTGAACACGGCAACATCCACCAAAGTGATGGCTTCGCCGCAGCGGCGGTGCTGCGCTTGCTGGTGCGCTGTGATGCCCTGCGTCGTCCCGCGCGGTTCTTGCTGGCTTTGCAAGCATGTGCGTGCGATGCGCGTGGACGACTGGGCAAAGAGGACGAGGCTTATACGCAAGGGCCTCGTTTGGCTTTGTTGCTCAAAGCGGCGCAGTCGGTGGACAGTACGGCAGTGAGTGCGCAAGCTTTGCGAGACGGGCTCAAGGGGCCCGCGGTGGGCGCGCGTTTGAATGCAGCGCGGCTGGCGGCGATGTCTACCGTGCTTTGAGCTTGGGCTTGCAGGCCTTCAATGACTCGCGCTCTTTTGATGGAACATCGCCTTTAAGTTCAACGCAAAGAAGCGACTGGGCCGGCGTTGGTGTAGCGCAGGTAAACCCCGCACCGCTTGACACAGAAGGGAAGTTCACAAACTACAGAATCTTAGAAACCGCAGCGCACACCAAGCTGAGGATGATGGTGGAAGCCAGTGGAATAAAAATCTCGCGTCCAAACAGCTTGAAGCGAATATCCCCAGGCAAACGCCCAAAGCCCAACTTCTGAAGCCAAGGCGTCACCGCGTTGATCAGCAACAACGCCAAGAAAACAACAATCAGCCAACGTGTCATGTGGAATACCTACAGCGTGTGGGTGCGGTCACCCTGTGCGAAGCCCATGGGCTCCCACTCGGCGGTGCCCAAGGCGATGACTTTGAACAGCTCGCCCATTTCGTGCTCGGTGATGAGTTTTTGCGCCATGCTTTTTTCATCAAGTGGCGCATCCACCAAAGGCGGCAACAAGCCGCAGTTGATCAAAAAGTGCGCTTGGCTGGTGTAGCCCAACACGTTGAGCCCTGCGTCTTGCGCGGCCAAGGCCACGCCCGTGAAGTTGACGTGTGCGGTGATATCTTTGCGGCCCACATCGACCAACGGGTCTGAGTCAGCCTTGTGCAACTGATGGCACATCAAGGTGCCCATGCTGCGCTGAGGGTGGAAGTATTCGTGCTCGGGGAAACCGTAGTCAATCAAAAAAGCGGCGCCGCCTTTGCCCATGGCGGCCTCGCCTGCTTTGAATCGATCGGCCAAGGTGGCGACAAAGGCTTCGGCTTGGCTGTGAATTTCGGTCAGGTAGTCGTGCTCGCCCTCGATCTCCACCGGAGGACGCAGGTCCGTCACGCGGTCTTGCCATTGCAGGGGTGAAGTTGTTCCCGCGCCGTCTGCACCCGCACGGATGGGCGCCGTCGCATGCCACACCACCCCACGTTCATGCCATACACCGCCTTTGCGCACCAACAGTTGCACGGGCATGGCGTCGAGCACCTCGTTGCCCACCACCACGCCGCTGAGTTGCTCGGGCAGGGCATCGACCCACCGCACTTGGTGGGCGTGGGCTTTGAGCGTGTCTTGCTGACGTTCGCGCAAGCTGCCGGACAAATCGACGATGGTGTAGCGCTTGACGCTGTCGCCCAAGCGCTCCAGCAGCTGCAAGGCCAAAGCACCCGAACCCGCACCAAACTCCCACACCTCATCGGTGCCTGTGACGTGCAGGGCTTGGGCTACTTGGTGGGCCAAGGTGCGCCCAAAGTGTGTGGACATTTCAGGGGCGGTGGCAAAGTCGCTGCCGCTCTCGGACGAGAGGCCAAACTTGCGCAGGCTGTTGGCGTAATAGCCCATGCCGGAGGCGTAGAGAGCCAGTGCCATGAAGCGGTCAAAGCCCAGCCAGCCGCCTGCGTTGGCGATGCTGCGCTGAATCAGGGTATACAAAGCCTGTTGGCCCGGGTCGTTGGATAATTGGGGGAACGTCATTGGGTGCAGATCGTAACTCGACCCAAACCTTCTCTTTCCATCACAGGCACCTCACACCATGCGCTCTTGGGCACTCATCACTGGCGGCAGCGTTCGCTTAGGTCGCGAAATCGGCCTCGCCTTTGCGCGCGCAGGCTGGAATGTAGCTTGCCACTACAACCGCTCCGAGACGCAAGCCCACGCCTTGTGCGCTGAACTGCGTGGCTTGGGAGTCGACGCCTTGGCCGTGCAAGGCGACTTAGAAGACGCGGCCAGTTGCCAAAGCTTGTTCGACACCACGGTGGCCATCACGGGCACTGCGTTGCAATGCGTGGTGAACAACGCCTCGCTGTTTGTGCCAGATGCAGGCATCGACTTCGACGATGCACAGGCCTTGGCTCAAATCAAGGTCAACCTCATGGCGCCGATGCGTTTTGGCAAATGGATGGCCGCGTTACACGCACCAGCCACCGCACAAGAGGCCTCTGCCAACGAAGGCACCTTCAGCGGACACCCCAAACCAAGCGTCATCCATGTGTTGGACCAAAAGGTGTTCAACCTCAACCCCGATTATTTTTCGTACACGCTGTCCAAACTCGCGTTGGAGCGCGCGGTCAGCCTGCAAGCCCAGTCGCTGGCACCCGCATTGCGCGTGAATGCGGTCGCACCTGGCCTGATGTACTTGAGCGGGCCACAAACCCAAGGCAACTTCAGCCGTGCCGCAAGCGCCAACTTGCTGCGCCAGCCCATCCACCCCGCCGACGTGGCCAGCAGCGTGGTGTTCTTGGCGGGTAACGCCAGCATCACTGGCACCACGGTGCGCGTGGACAACGGTCAACATTTGGTACCACTCGCACGGGATGTGATGTTTGTGGTCGAGGAGCTTTTTAAATCATGAACGACCAACTTTTACGCAACTGCCGCCGCTTGTTCTTGCGCGGCCTCACCGTGCAAGCGCACATCGGCATCCACGACTTCGAACTGCATGCGACGCAACGCATCATCATCGATGTGGATTTGTATGTGTCGTTTGCGGGCACCAACCCCAAAGACGACCGCATCGACGAAGTGGTGGACTACGACTTTGTCCGCGCTGTGGTGCACGCGCGCGTGGCCAAAGGTCACATCAACTTGCAAGAGACGCTGTGCGACGACATCCTCACGCACTTGCTAGAGCACACCGGCGTGATGGCCGCACGGGTGTCCACCCGCAAGCCCGATGTTTACCCGGACTGTGAAGCGGTGGGCGTCGAAGTGTTTCGCGCCAAGCCTGGAGTGATGTGAGATGGCAAGCAAAGGCACACAAATTCTCAACCTCACGGGTCTGCGCTTTAATGCCAATCTCGGCATCTTGGAGCACGAGAAGATTGACCCGCAACCCATTCAAGTGGATGCAGAGATCAACCTTGGCACGCAGCCCCTGCTGCCGCACGACGATGACATTTGCCATGTGTTGGACTACCGCAAGGTACGCCAAATCATCATCAGCGAATGCACGGCAGAGCATGTCAATTTGCTTGAAACACTGATTGGCAAACTGGCCCACCGCCTCATGCAACTGCCGGGCGTGTTGGGCGTGCGCGTGAAAATCGCCAAGCTTGAAATTTTTGACGATTGCGAAGTGGCCATTCGCATGGAAACAGGACAGTGGTAAACCTATGACGACAACTATCGAAAAAGACCAGCACAAAGACCCCAACAAGCAAATCAAAATCGAGCACGAGAACCACAAGCTCGAAAAGCGCCTGTGCCGCCAAGTCGGTCAAGCCATCGTCGACTACAACATGATCGAAGAAGGCGACAAGATCATGGTGTGCATGTCCGGCGGCAAAGACAGCTACGCCATGCTCGATATCTTGCTCATGATGCAGCAGCGCGCACCCATCCGTTTTGAGTTGATCGCCGTCAACCTCGACCAAAAGCAACCGGGCTTCCCCGCCGAGGTGTTGCCTAAGTACTTGGCGCAAGTGGGCGTGAAATTTCGCATCGAAACGCAGGACACTTATTCCATCGTGAAAGAAAAAATTGCCGAAGGCAAAACCATGTGTAGCTTGTGCTCGCGCTTGCGTCGCGGCATTTTGTACCGTGTGGCGGGCGAGTTGGGCTGCAACAAAATCGCGCTGGGCCACCACCGCGACGACATCTTGCAAACTTTCTTCTTGAACATGTTCTTCGGCGGCAAGCTCAAAGCCATGCCACCCAAACTGGTGAGCGATGGCGGCGACCACATGGTGATTCGCCCCTTGGCTTACGTGGCCGAGAAAGACCTCGAACGCTGGGCCAAAGTGCGCCAGTTCCCCATCATCCCGTGCACCCTGTGCGGCAGCCAAGACGGGCTACAACGCCAAGTGGTGGGCGAGATGCTGCGCGAGTGGGAGAAGAAGCACCCGGGCCGCATTGAGAACATGTTTGCCGCGCTGCAAAACGTGGTGCCTTCGCATTTGATGGACCACACGAAGTTTGATTTCAAGTCGTTGGTGACAACGGGTGTGGCGTCAGAGGATGGGGACAAGGCGTTTGACCATGAGGAATTTCCGATGGCATCGTTGCCTGGGATGCAGGTGGTGTCGCTTTAACTTTTTGAGCTCTGTTTGTGCTGAGCTCGCTTCGGAGAGGGACTTCGGGCAGGTTCCTCATGCTGGAGTACCAGAAATCGTCACCTGCCCCAAGCCCCTCCCCGAAGTCTGCGTCCGACGTTGCTTCGCTCGTCTGGTTGCGCGCAGACGTGTTTGCGACTGAAAAGGTTGTGCGACTCGAAATTGACACGTGCGCCATGACTGAGTGATGTTGCACTCGCAACGAACCCCCAAAGCGTTGCGTACATGGGGTGTGGCGGCTGACGATTTCTGATAGGCATGAGGAAGCCGCCATACCCCATGTGCGCAACGCGCGCCCCCCGAAGAGCAGTCAACCTCAGACAAGCAAAAAACGACGACTAGATGTTCAACTTGTTAAACACAACCCGTGGCAAGTGCATCACCACCAGCATGATGATTTGCCAAATTCCCGGCGTGTAAACCACAGGCTTGCCTGCGGCAATGCCTTTCACAATGTCTTGCGCCACTTGCTCCACCGATGCCATTTTTTGGCCCTTGGCTTTGAGGTCGCTGGTCATGGGCGTGTCGGTGGGGCCGGGCTTGATGAGCACCACGTTCACGTTCGTGTGCGCCAAGCGATGCTGCATGCCCTGCGCATAACGCGACACCAAACCTTTGGCAGCGCCGTACACATAGTTCGTCTTGCGGCCACGGTCACCCGCGACCGAGCCAATGATGGCAATCGTGCCGTGGTTGGCGGCCACCATCGGGTTGGCAAAGGCTTCGGCAAACAGCACGGGCGACACGCCATTGACTTGCAAGGCCGCATCGCAGGCCAACACATCGTCTTGGCAGGTGGCTTGGTCGGACAGTACGCCGTGGGCGATCAGCACCACATCCACAGGGGCAATGGCAGTGATGGTGTGGACGGTGTGTTGGATGGCGGCGGCGTTGACAAAATCAGCCGTCATCACCTGCACCTTGGATTGCGGGCTGCGCACGCGCAAGTCGCCGGCCACGCGCTGGGTGCGTGCTGCGTCGCGGCCCACCAAGGTGAGATGCACGGGGGATGCTTGCACCCACAAACGGGCACAGTGCTCGGCCATGGCCGAGGTGGCGCCAATGATGACGATGTGTTGCATGCTTAAAACTCCATCAAACGGCGCGACATGGCAGAGCTGATGCCTGCATCACGGTGCGTCGCAAATTCAGACCAGCGTGGGTAACCCGCTTCAAACAAATCACGCGGCATGCGTGCGTCTTTGGCCATGTACAAACGGCCTTGGGCTTCGCGCACGATGGCGTCCAGGCGCGCAAACAATTGCAAGGTGCGCGGGCCTCGGTTGGGAAAGTCCAGCGCCAGCGTGACGCCAGGCTGTGGGAAGCTGAGCAGACCTTTGGCTTCGCGGTCACCAAAGGTTTTGAGAACCGCCAAGAAGGAGCCCTCGCCCGAAGCCGCAATGGCGTCGAGCATGGCTTGCACCGCGTCTTGTCCCACGGCGCGCGGCACCACGCTTTGATATTGATAAAAGCCATGCGGGCCGTACATGCGGTTCCAGCCTTGCAGGTTATCCAACGGGTAAAAGAAGGGCTCGTAGTGCACCACATCGACACCGCTTTTTAATTTTTGCAGGTGGTAGTACGCCACGTTGAAGGGCTTGAGCGACAAACCATTCACCAAGGACACAGGCGGCACAAACGGCATGCGCAAAGGCTGACCTTGGGTTTTGCGTTGCTGCATCGCCAATGCCGCTTGCAATGAGGGCATGGCTGCGGCTTGTTGCGCATGCATGTGATTGGCCCGCATGAAGATGCCGCGCACGCTTGGCCCCGACAAGCAATCGATCCACGAGACGGTGTGCTCCCAATCGTGCTCGGACGCATCGGCCAGCTCAAAGAACTCTGCCAAGCCTTGGTAGGGCAAAGTCTCGGTGCGCAGCCATGGGCTGCCCACGCGACGCAGTTGCAACTCGGCGGTGACGATGACGCCAGTCAAGCACAAACCACCCACGGTGGCCGCCATCAGCGCAGGCGTGTGCGCCCAATCGAGCGCCAACACCTCACCCGAGGTGCGGGCTAAGGACAGCCCCACCACATGGTCGCCAAACGAGCCGACAGCATGGTGGTTTTTGCCATGCACATCGTTGGCAATGGCCCCACCCACGGTGATGAGCTGCGTGCCGGGTGTGACGGCCAGCATCCACCCACGCGGCACAAACAAGCGTTGAATGTCGCGCAGCAACACGCCTGCCTCACACACCAAGCGACCCGTGGTCGCGTCAAAGGCGATGAGTTTGTTCAGCCCCGAGGTGTGCCACAACACCCCATGGGGGTTCAGGCACACATCGCCATAACTGCGGCCATTGCCAAAGGCCAAGCCGGGTTGATGCGTGTGCATGACAGGCGCGACAGCGGTGCGGTCCGTCAACACCTGCACATCGTGCAAGTCATTCGACAAACGGCCCCACGCCGTGACGGGCTTCACACCCACTCCTGTTTGAACACAAAGCGTTTGTCGAGGTGGTATTTGATATATGAGCCCACGGTGAGGCCCAGCGCACCACCCAAATAGCGCATGCCATCGGTGCCAAAGAGGCGATGAAAGGCAAACTCAATGCCCCAAAAAATGGCCGTGGTGAACACCCCCATGAAACCGTACAGGATGAACAAGCGGGCGTCATGGCCGAGGTTGTCGGCCTTGAAAGCGAAGACGTGCTTTTTTTCCAGCACGTACTTGATCGGAAAGCCCATGGCCGTGCCGGCCAACACCGACAAGGCCACCGCATAGGCCCCGCTGTAGACCCACATCGACACCGCTTGTGTACCAATGTTGGCCGCGGTGGCCAGAGCCGACACCAAGGCATAAACCAAGGCGATGCGTGCCGCTGACTTCATGACAGCACGCGCGCCAAAGCCAGCACCGCTCCCATGAAGACACCCACGCCCCAACTCACTTTGTCTTTGAGGGCAAACACAATCGGGTCGTCATGCATGCGGCCACGGTGGGCGATGAGCCACGCACGTGAAATCCAAAACAACATCACAGGACAGGCCAGCCAAATGAGTTGTGGGGTGGCATACAAATGCGCGGCTTGTCCATCTTGGATGTAGAGCGCTAGGACCAACACCGCGATGAAGCCTGCACTGCCGCCCAAGCTAGACACCAGCTCCAAATCTTCTGGCGCATAGCCACGCCCACGTAACGCACCAGACTTGCCCGCCTCACGCGCCACCTTCAATTCGCTGTAGCGTTTGATGAGGGCGAGGCTCAAGAAGATGAACATCGAAAACAGCAGCAACCAAAACGACACGGCCACATCAATCGCGGCGGCCCCCGCAATGATGCGCAGGGTGTAGAGCGCGGCCAAGGTCAGCACATCCACCACCGCCAGTTGCTTGAGGTACAACGAATACGCCACCGTCAGCACAAAGTAAACGCCCAAACTGACCGAGAACAACACGGGCATATAGAGCGCCGACAACACCACCGCCACCAGCAGCAACACGGGCCAAGTCACCCACCCCGCCACAAGGCTCAAGGCACCTGAGGCAAACGGACGATGGCGCTTGCGCACATGGTGGCGGTCGTCTTGCACATCCACCAAGTCGTTGAGCAAATACACACTCGAAGCGGTCAGGCTGAACACCCAGAAGGCCATTAGGGCAAATCCATCGCGGGACACATCGGCGTATTGATGGGCGGCCATGAGCGGCACAAAGACCAACAGATTTTTCATCCACTGGTGCAAGCGCATGGCTTTGAGCATGGCCAGCCATGATGCGGGCATGCCACTGTCAAACACATGGTCGACATGGCCCTGCGTCTGCGCCCGGGCCAGTAGTGCCGCAGGCGCATCCACCACGTGGGCGGTGTGCGCTTGGGCCCACACGTTCAAATCGGGCCAGTCGTTGCCCACGTAGTCGTAGCCATCTTCGCCAAAACGCGCGACCAAGGCCTGCGCTTTGGCGGTTGATTTCAGGTTGATGTCACCCTCGGTCGCCAACACCTCGTCAAACAGGTGCAGATGCTGGGCCACCTGCTCCGCCAAATCTCGGTGACTGGCGGTGGCCAAGACCAAGTGGCGGCCACTTTGCTTTTCGGTGCGCAACCAGTCCAGCACCTCAAGGTTGTAAGGCAAGGCCGAGGCATCCAATTTCACACGCTGCGCCAACTCGGTTTTCAGCGCAGCTTTGCCACGCAGCAACCACAGCAAGGGCTTGAAGCACTGGAAAGGGTGTTGAATCAAAAACTGACTGACACTCTCCACCAACAAATCAGTGCGAATGAGTGTGCCATCTAGGTCTACCACCAGCGGTCGCGTCAACGCATGCACAGATGCGGTCATGCTTTGAAAGCCACCACTTTCTGATGTTGCTGACCCAAGCCTTCAATGCCCAGCGTCATCACATCGCCGCGCTTCAAATACACGGGCGCAGATTTGCCGTTTTGCTTCACACCCATGCCCACGCCGGGTGGGGTGCCTGTGCAAATCACATCGCCAGGCTTCAAGGTCATGAACTGACTGAGGTAGCTCACGATTTTGGCGACGCCAAAAATCATGGTTTTGGTGCTGCCGTTTTGCATGCGCACACCATTGAGGTCCAACCACATGCTGAGTTTTTGCGGATTGGGCACTTCATCGCGGGTGACCAACCAAGGGCCAATCGGGCCAAAGGTGTCGCACCCCTTGCCCTTGTCCCAAGTGCCGCCACGCTCTAACTGATATTCGCGCTCGCTCACGTCGTTGATCAGGCAGTAGCCCGCCACATGGTCGAGTGCCGCCTTTTGCGACACATAGCGTGCCTCTGTGCCAATGACGATGCCTAGTTCCACCTCCCAATCGGTTTTGACCGAGCCTTTGGGCAGCATCACATCGTCGTTCGGCCCTTGAATACAACTGATGGCCTTGGTGAACACGATGGGCTCTTGAGGGATGGGCATGCCCGCCTCAGCCGCATGGTCGGCGTAGTTCAAGCCAATCGCCAAAAACTTACCCACGTTCGCCACAGGACAACCCATGCGGGGCTTGCCTTTGACCAAGGGCAGTTTGTCGGGGTTGAGCTTGGCCAGTTTGGCCAAGGCTTTGTCGTTGAGTTGCTCAGGTCCCACGTCGGTGATGACATGGCTCAAGTCGCGCAGCTTGCCTGCGGCGTCAATAAGGCCTGGTTTTTCTTTGCCGGGGTTGCCGTAGCGCACGAATTTCATAAAACGCCTTTCAAAAATAAATCAACGACACATCAATGCCAATGAGGCATCCAGATGGTCCAACGGTGAGCGTTTAAAGCCAGAGCGCGTGAATCGCTGCAATTGCCCTAAGGTAAATGCCACCAACACAGTCGCGCGTACGTGCGCATCTGCGGTGGGTGTGGATGACTTGTTGGCGTCTGCTGCAACGCGCAGCACTTGACGCAGCGCCAATGTCAACAGCGCGGTGGTGCTGCGCTCGGTGCCCGGCTGCTCCAACATACCAGCCAGCGTTTGCAAAATTTGCTCACGCCGTTGCCCCGGCTTCATACGCAGACGTGACTTGCGTTGCTCCAACTCAGGAGCGGCATCATCGGGCAAGGCAGCGGCGTTGGCAGACATGGGTTGTGAAAGCGTGAAGCCTGCGAATCAGTGCGACCGAATCATGGTGCCGAAGGCTTGCTCGGTCAAGACTTCCAGCAGCATGGCGTGCGGCACACGCCCATCAATGATGTGGACGGCGTTGACACCACTCTTGGCAGCATCCAAGGCGCCCGCAATCTTAGGAATCATGCCGCCGCTGATGGTGCCGTGGGCGATCAACTCATCAATGCGACGCGGTGTTAACTCGGTCAGCAACTCGCCTTGTTGGTCGAGCACGCCACGGATGTTGGTGAGCATCAAGAGCTTTTCTGCACGCAACACGGTGGCCAGTTTGGCCGCCACGACGTCGGCGTTGATGTTGTAGCTCTCGTTGTTTTCGCCAAACCCAATCGGACTGACCACAGGGATGAACGCATCGTCTTGCAAGGCTTTGACCACGCTGGGGTCAATGCTGACGATGTCGCCCACTTGGCCCACGTCGTATGCTTTGCTGGGGTCTTTGCTGTCGTGCACGGTGAGTTTTTTAGCACGAATCATGGCGCCATCGCGCCCCGTCAAGCCCACGGCTTTGCCGCCGGCTTGATTGATGAGGCCCACGATGTCTTGCTGCACTTCGCCGCCCAACACCCACTCCACCACTTCCATGGTTTCCGCATCGGTGACACGCATGCCTTCGATGAATTCGCCCTTTTTGCCCAAGCGTTGCAGCAAACCTTCAATTTGCGGGCCACCGCCGTGAACCACCACAGGGTTCATGCCCACCAACTTAAGTAACACCACATCTTCGGCAAAGGCTTGTTGCAGTGCGGGGTCGGTCATGGCGTTGCCGCCGTATTTGATGACCAAGGTTTTGCCGTGGAACTTACGGATGTAAGGCAGGGCTTGGGCCAAGATGTCGGCGGCAGAAAAATCGCTCATGGGCGTGTCACTCCGTGATGTGCTTCGTTGGCGTTCTTTATTCAGCGTGATCAACCGCAGGCGCAAGGGCTGAATCTGTTGCGGCCTGTGGACCCAACACCAAATCACGCACCATTTCGCGCAACAGTTTTTTCTCCTGGAAACTCAGTGCGCGTTCCAACACGCGACGCACGCCCAACAACAGCTGACGGTCCGCCTCTTGTGGAATGCCGCGTGTGTTTTGCAACTCTTCGCGCAGCTCTTCACGCAGGTCTTCGGGTTCGTCAGCCCACCACGCGTTGATAACGGTGTTGAGCTGTTCGCGCAATTGCTCAGGGTCAACTTGTGGTGCTGCATGCATGGAGCTGGCGTGGCGTGAGCCGCCTTCGCGTAAAGCTTGTGCACCCAACACCACCCGTTGGTCGGCTTGTGACAACAAGCGCGCCCAACCCGGGTCTTCGCGGTTGAGCTGCGTCATGTTGCGCGAGGCTTCGTCGGCCAACAAATGCACGGACACCCCATGCAGCTGGGCTTCATCAATCAGGCTGATGAGGCGCTCGTCATCACTGCCCACCAACAGGTGGGCACACGCGCCGCGTTCGGCCAAACGTTTGAGGTCCGCGCCCAAAGTGCGCAACATGGACAAACCGCCATCTTGGCTGTGAGGCAGAACTGCACGGCTGATTTGTCCGCCAATCGATTGATCGTCCGGCGTGTCGCTGTACCAGTAAATGCGGCGCAAATTCAGCTCTAAGCCGTTGTGGGCCAAAGCATTGCTCAGCAAATGATGCAACTGCGGACGCACATGGTCTTGTGCGGTATCGGTTTGACCCTGCAACCATGCCAAAAAGCGGGCGTCAATCAGGGCAAGACAAGACTCAGCGCCTGCATGCGCTGGGGTGTGAGGAGTGTTTGTGCGTTTCATGGAAGTACTAAAAAGGTAAAAAAGATAGAAACCGCTGGCAAACGCACTAACAGTGTGTGCTTGCCAGCAGTGTTGATTTTAGGCCTGAGAGCGGCATCTTGGCGGGGGATAATCCACGAACTTCATAATTTTTCATCGCATGACCCTTCCGATATTGATCACAGGCGGGACGGGCTTTATTGGCTCGCACACCGCTGTCGCCTTGGCTGAGGCAGGGCAACCTGTGGTGATTTTGGACAACCTCTGCAACTCCAGCCCCAAAGTCTTGGAACGCTTGGCCAAGCTAGGTGCCAGCCCTGTGACGTTCGTACAAGCCGACATCCGCGATTCAGCAGCACTGGACGCCTTATTTGCCCGTTACACGTTTGCAGGTGTGATCCATTTTGCAGGCCTCAAGGCTGTAGGCGAATCGGTAGCCCAGCCACTGCGCTATTTAGACAACAACGTCAGCGGCACCATCAACCTGTTGCAAGCCATGGACCGCGCCAATGTGCGCCGCATCGTGTTTAGCTCGTCCGCCACCGTGTATGGCGACCCCGTGCACGTGCCCATCCCCGAAACCGCAACGCTCAACGCAACCAACCCCTATGGCCGCACCAAGCTGATGTGCGAAGACGCGCTGCGTGCGTTGCACACAGCTGACCCACGCTGGGGCATAGCCGTCTTGCGTTACTTCAACCCCGTGGGCGCACATGAAAGTGGCTTATTGGGCGAAGCGCCCAATGGCGTACCGAACAACCTCATGCCCTACATCACGCAAGTGGCCTTGGGCCAGCGCGAGTACTTGCAGATTTTTGGTGCTGACTACGACACCCCTGACGGCACGGGCGTGCGTGACTACCTGCATGTGCGCGATTTGGCCACTGGCCATTTGGCGGCCTTGCGTGCGCTGGATGAACCCAAGCTCTTGACCATCAACCTCGGCACAGGCCGTGGCGTGAGTGTGAAAGAAATGGTGGACACTTTTGCCCGCGTCAACGGTGTGCCCATCCCCTACAAGCTAGGGCCACGCCGCCCGGGCGATGTGGCCGCATGTTTTGCACACACACAGCAGGCCAAAACGCTATTGGATTGGGAACCCCGATTCGACCTGGCACGCATGTGCGCCGACGCATGGCGCTGGCAGTCCATGAACCAACAAGGCTTTGATACCCCGTTATGAAAAACCAAGACGACGACGGGACCCTTCCCTTGTTTCACGAAGCCCCTCACACTGAAGCGCCCAGCCAGAAGGCCTCGCCAGCACAAAAACAAGATGACACGGTCGATGAAAGCCAAGACCTCTCTGGCTTTCATGCGCCCCGTGCGCAGGGTGGCCCCGTCTGGCGTTTTTCTGAACTCTTGCCCACACAAGTGCGACCCCGTCGCAACAGCCCTCGGGCCAAACGCTCTGTACCCTCAGCGCCAGCCACCCAGCAGGCAACAATGCTCAGCCCTCAACCCGCCGCACCTCAGGAGACGATTGCGCATGTGATGCTGGTCATCACCAAGGGCGAAGCGGGTGGCGCACAGTCACATGTGCTGGCCTTGTGCCGAGCTTTGCAAACACGCGTCACCTTCACGGTGGTGATTGGTGGCCCTGTCGCGGCCTCGGTGTTGGGTCGTGAACTCACGGCCTTGGGCATATCTGTGTGCCCCATACCCGACATGGTGGAGTCGCTCAACCCACTCAAGCTCTGGCCTGCGGTACAGCAACTCACCCAATTGATTGGCACACACAGGCCCGACATCGTGCATGCCCACAGTGCGATTGCAGGCGTGGTCGCACGTGTGGCCGCCCACCGCGCCCGTGTGCCTGTGGTTTACACCGTACACGGCTTTGGGTTCAAGCGCGAGGTGGCGTTGCGGCGCCGCTGCATCGCCGCCGCCGCCGAATGGTGGTTGGCGCATTGGACGGATCAGATGATTTGCGTGTCCGCGCATGAACGGACACTGGCTTATGACTTGCCCCTTCTGCCCGAGCGTGTACACACCATCGCCAACGGCTTGCCGCGCTGGACTGGGCTCCAAGCCTCGACCAAGACACAGAGCGACGCAGAGGCCACCACCACCCACAGCTCAGCCATGCCACGCCTCATCATGGTGGCGCGGATGAAGCAGCCCAAGCGCCACGACCTGCTGCTGCATGCCTTGGCCGATGTGCGCCAGTCCTTGGGGCTTGAGTTGAGCGTCACCCTCGCAGGCGATGGGCCTTTGCATGCGCAGCATTTGGCCCTGGCCGAGGCGCTCAATCTCAAAGGCATCACCTGGGCTGGTGACGTGGCCGATGTGCCCGCACTCTTGGCGCAGCATGACCTCTTTGTGCTGCTGTCTGACCACGAAGGCATGCCCATCACCGTGCTCGAAGCCATGCGCGCGGGCCTGTGTGTGCTGGCCAGCGACTTGCCTGGCATCCGCGAGCAAATCACCTCTCAGCAAGAGGGGGTGCTGACCGCCAACACCACCGCCGATGTGGCTGCGCACCTGCTGCGCTTGGTACGCGAACCCCATCTGCGCCACCGCTTAGGCCGCGCCGCACAGCAACGCTTTGAAAGCGACTTCTCTGCCGACCAGATGGCCAATGAGGTGATGCAGGTCTACCGCCAATGCCAAGCACCAGGCACCACCACCACCACCACCACCACCACCACCAACACAAGCACAAGCAACGACAGAGCCCACACCCACAGTGCAGGTTTGGTGTCCGCCTCGGTACGCCGACGTGATGCCCTTCAACGTTGGGCTTTGTGGGGCGTGTGGCTGCTCGTGCCCAGCTTGATAGCAGCACAACGGCTAGAAGACGCAGGACTCATGACTTACCAGTTTGGAGAAACCCTCTGGTGGTGTGTCCTGCCTTATGCCGTGGCCACGCATTTGCTCATGCGCGCCTCACATCTGCCCGTGGCCGAGCGCAGCGGCGTGTTGTGGGTCTCGACCACGGCACCCTTTGTGTTCACGCCACTGGGCTTTGCCTTGTTGCAGCAACCGTATTCACGCGCTGCTGTGCTGTGGGCCTATGCCGCCACCACTGGGTGGCTGTGGTGGGGCTACCGCCGTCATGTCAAACACCGGGCCTTGCGTTTGGTCTACATCGATGCCAATGTGCCCGCCCAACTGGCTGCGTGCCTGAGCCCCAAGGCCTTAGATCCACAAGCCGTAGAACTCATGGCGTGGAACGCCCACAACGACACGCCCTTGCCCGCCTGCGATGGCGTGGTGTTAGATCGCCATGTGCCCATCACCGACACACGCACACGCTTGTTGGGTGAGCTGAAGATGCAGCACCTGCGCCTGTACAGCGTGGAAGCCGTGGCCGAACTCACCAGTGGCCGCAAGATGCTGCCCACTGCCGCTGACACGCTCTGGGAAATCGACAACGACCCCAGCTATGACCGAGCCAAACGCTTGTTGGATGTGCTCACCGTCATCGTGCTCACGCCCGTGTGGGTGCCCCTCGCTGCCTGCGTGGCGCTGGCGGTGCGGTTTGACTCCAAAGGCCCCGCCCTTTACTCGCAAGCTCGCGTGGGCCGCGACGGCCAATTGTTCACGCTGTGGAAATTCCGCAGCATGGTGCATGGCTTGCAAGCTCCCGGCGTGCACTTTGCACAGGCCGAAGACCCACGCATCACCCGTGTGGGCCGTGTATTGCGACGCACGCGTCTGGACGAATTGCCTCAACTCTTCAACGTGCTCATGGGCCACATGAGCCTGATTGGCCCGCGCCCCGAGCAAACCGCCTTTGTGCGCGACTTTGCCACCACCATCCCCTGCTACCCCTACCGTCACTTGGTGCGTCCGGGCCTCACAGGCTGGGCCCAAGTGCAGCAAGGCTATGCGGATAGCGCCGATGCCACGCGCATCAAACTCAGCTACGACTTGTATTACGTGGCGCACTACTCGCTCGCACTCGACTTGCTGATTGCCGCCAAAACCGTCAAGACCGTATGCACCGGTTTCGGCGCACGTTGAACCGCGCCCCGCAACCATGAGCACACGCCGCATCCTGTTGCTGGAAGACCCCCACCAGTGGGGCGGCGTGTACACCATGACGCGCACCCTGGTGCAGGCCTTGAGCGCACAAGGCTGGCAAGTGACCCCCCTGTCTTGGCAACAAACACCATGGGCCCAATTGGTTGATGCAGCCAAGCGTCACGATGTGATTGTGGCAAGCCACAACTTTGGCCCCACCTATTGCGGGGCCGCACTCAAAGCCATCACTGGCAAGCCACTGGTGAGCTGGGTGCATGGCCCGCTGCTGGATGTGCTGCACGAAGTGGGCACATCGCTGCTGAAAAAAATGTGGCTCAAGCTGCTCTACCAACAAGTCAGCCAGTTCGTGTGCGTTTCGCGCACGACACAAGACTCGCTGTTGGGCTTTATCACGCTGGGGAAACAACAATGCTGCACGGTGGTGCCCAACGGCATTGCGCCCATGCCTGAGGGCCAAACCATCCATGTGCATGCGGGCCACGGCGGTGAGGGCACACCGCCTTTGCTGCTGGGCTATGTGGGCCGCTTGTCTGCTGAAAAACGCCCCCACCTGTTGCTAGACACCTTGCGCTTTTTGCCCGCTGAAGCACAACTGGGCATCGTGGGCGACGGCCCCATACACAGAAAAATGGTGCATGACGGCCTAGATTTGATGCACCAAGGCCGTGTTCACTTCTTAGGCAAACACCCCAGCGGTGCCAGCCTCTACAAGCCTTGGCAGATGACATTGCTCACCTCACGCTATGAAGGCTGCCCACTGACCGCTCTCGAGTCCCTTGCCTGCGGTGTGCCCTGTGTGTCACTGCCCATCCCTGCCATGCGTGAGTTGTATGACTTGGATGCCCCCTATTTACTAGCCCGAGGCGATGCCCCCGTGGCGTTGGCCGAGGCCGTGATGACGGTGCTGAACCTGCCCGAACAACAAGTACGTGACGACATGGCCCGCATCGTGGCGCGCCACTCGGTCGAGGGCTTTGTGCGCGAATGGCAAGAGGTGTTGCACACATGCTGACCCCCACGCCGCAAAAAGCCACCGTGTGCGTCCACTTTGTGCGCAATGGCCCCGCCTATTTGCCAGAGCTGGATGCGTACGTGGCGTTCATCACGTCGCACGGGCATCAAGCCTTGGTCCACGAGGACAGCACCTCGGTGCCCAGCAACGCCCAAGTGGTGTGGTGGATGTGCGGACGTGTGTCCAGCACACAAGCGCGTCGTTTGAAAAACGCGTTTCACATCCACGAATACGCCTCGGCCTCCGTGCCGCCCCATGCGCGGCTCAAAGACTGGGTGAAACACTGGACCCAACCTAAGCCCGATTACCGAATTTTTCAAAATGGCTGGGTGCGCGATCGCATGGGGTTCAACGACGGTGTGCCGCATACCCTGCGCGACATGGGTGTGGCGCAAGCCTTCTTCGATGCCGCAGCACCCGCACTACCCGTTGCCTCTTACGAAGACGATGCGCCAGCACGCATCCCACCCAACACGTTTGACTTGGTTTACTTGGGCGAGATGACGCGCTTGCTGCCTTTCTTGCCGCTGCTGCAAGCCATCCGTGCGGCAGGCCGCAGCTTGCTGCTGATCGGCGAGGTGCCGGATGCGCTGCGCGAGCAACTGCCGGCATCGGTCACCTGCACAGGTCGCGTGCCCCATGCCGATGTGCCGATGCAATTGCGCCGCGCGCGCTTCGGGCTGAACTTGGTCAGCAACATCGCGCCCTACAACCAGCAAACCTCCACCAAGCTGCTGGAGTACTGCGCGGTGGGCCTGCCCGTGGTGAGCAACGACTATGCATGGGTGCGCTACTTTGCTGCGCATTACCAAGGCAACTTGCATCTGTTGCGCGATGCCCCCAGCACATGGCCGCATAGCTTGGGGCAAGCCTTGGACGCCTACCCCTACCTGGTGCCCGATGTACGCGCGTTGGTGTGGCCACAACTCTTACGTGCCCTGCCACTTTGGAAGCATTTGCACATCGTGCCTGAGGTGTATGCCCAAGCCCCAACGCTAGGTGGTGTGCGGTGAGCTGGCTCAAACGCCTGCGTATCAACAGCACCAGTCGCACGGTGGCGCTGGCAAGCCTAGGTGCATTTGCCACGCAGGTGGTGTTTGCGCTGCTGATGCTGCGCTTGTTCACGCCGCATGAAGTGGGCGAGTTCTCGGTTATCAGCCAGATCGGGTTTTTCTGGATGACCTTGGCGCTGGCACAAGCGCCTTTGGGATTGCTGGCGAATCAGCACTTGCCCGCCCACCTCGCCGCACACCAAGCCTGGCGTGCCAGCACATGGCGTGGCCTAGCGTTGCTGCCCCTTGCCGCCATCGCTGTATGGCTAAGCCAACTGGCCATGTGGCCCGTCTTGTTGTGGACTTTGCTGTTGGCGTTTTGTCAAATGGCTTGGATGTTGGCGCAAAGCCTCACGCTGCGCGTGGGCAGTCACTGGCAACAAGCCGCGGTGCGTGTGCTGCCCCCGGTCACCGCCGCAACGATGGCACTCACCACCGCCCTCTTCGGAGCGTCAGTAGGCTGGACGGGGCCGACCTTGGTGTTGTCGGCGCTGCTGGGCTATGCCGTGGGCGCGGCGTGGTTGGTGCCTGTGCTTCGAGCTGGCACTAGATCTCACACACCTGCAAACACTGTGAATGCACAGTCGGACCCGCGCAGTGCCACACTTCGCATGGCGCACACCTTGGTCGATGCCCTGCTGGCCACCGCCATCATCGTGGTGTGGCAACGTTGGTATGGCGCGGAGGAGACGGGGTGGATGAGCGCCCTGCTGCGCGTGCTGGGCTTCTTGCCTGCGCTGGTACACATGGCGTGGGCACAAGTAGCTTTGGCACACAACCACCACGCCACCGCACATCGCTCGGCCTTGACCCAGCCTTGGTGGCTGGGGCTAACTGCGTTTGCCTGTGTCCTTGTACTGGGGCTTTTATGCGCCTTGGCGCTGAACCAAGAGTGGCTAGACCCACGTTGGCGCGGCGTGTGGCCTTACATCGCGCCACTGGTGCTGTGGCAAGGCTGTGCATGCTTGTCGGCGGCGTTTAGCCACAGACCTTTTCAAGCATCTTCAGCACGCACGTATTCGTGGGCGTGCATGGCACTGGGTGTGTTGCAAGCTGGGGTGTTATTGGCGCCGATGGGTTTGGCGCAGCCCATCGAAGCGGTACAGCACATGGCTGCGTTTGCGTTGGTCAGCAGCTTAGGTCTGCTGGGGTTGACGGGGTGGATGGCACGATTGCGTTAACCGCCAAAACCAGATTGCGCAAAAGTCAAAGCCGCCAAATCTTTGGCGGCAAGCAAAGGCTCAGCGCGGAGCGCATGCAGCGGCCATTCAATGCCCAACGTAGGATCGTTCCACAACAAGCTGCGCTCAAACTCGGGGTGGTAGTAATCGGTGGTTTTGTACAAGAACTCTGCGCTCTCACTGGTGACCAAAAAACCATGAGCCAAACCTTCGGGCACCCACAGTTGTTTTTTATTTTCTGCCGACAGCTCTAAACCAAACCATTTGCCAAAACTTGGGCTCGTCGGACGAATGTCTACCGCCACATCAAACACGCTACCTTGTGCCACACGCACCAACTTACCTTGTGCATGCTGCACTTGGTAGTGCAAGCCGCGCAGCACGCCTTGGCTGGATTTGCTGTGGTTGTCCTGCACAAACGTGCGTTGCAAGCCGGTGGTTTGCTCAAAATCACGGGCGTTGAAGCTTTCAAAAAAGAACCCTCGCGCATCGCCAAACATTTTGGGTTCTAGCACCAAGACGCCATCGATGGGCGTAGCCGTCACTTGGTAAGGCATGGTTTTATTTCAACAAGTTCAACAGGTATTGACCGTAGCCATTTTTAGCCAATGGGGCTGCGAGTTTTTGCAAAGCTGCTGCGTCAATCCACTTCAAACCAAACGCAATTTCTTCGGGGCAAGCCACCATCAAGCCTTGTCGCTTTTGCAAAGTGCCGATGAAGCTGGCGGCCTCAAGCAAGCTGTCGTGCGTGCCTGTGTCTAGCCACGCATACCCACGCCCCATGATTTCTACATTCAATTGGCCCAACTCCAGGTAGCGTTTGTTGACATCCGTAATTTCCAACTCGCCACGCTGCGAGGGCTTGACGGCGGCGGCAATGTCACACACCTGCTGGTCGTAAAAATACAAGCCTGTGACGGCATAGTTGCTTTTGGGTTGGGCGGGCTTTTCTTCAATGCTGAGCGCATGGAACTGGGCATCAAACTCCACCACGCCATAGCGTTCAGGGTCATGCACATGGTAGGCAAACACACTGGCACCACTGGTGCGTACATCTGCGTTGTGAAGCTGCTTGACCAAGTTGTGACCGTAAAAAATGTTGTCACCCAGCACCAAGGCGCTGGGATGGTCAGCCACAAAGTTTTTGCCAATGATGAAGGCTTGCGCCAAGCCGTCTGGGCTGGGTTGCACCGCATATTCAATGTGCATGCCCCACTGGCTGCCGTCACCCAACAGCTCTGTGAAGCGCGGGGTGTCTTGCGGCGTTGAAATGATCAGCACCTCGCGAATGCCACTGAGCATGAGCGTGGTGAGTGGGTAGTAGATCATCGGCTTGTCGTACACGGGCACGAGTTGTTTGCTCACCGCTTGTGTGACAGGGTACAAGCGTGTGCCAGAGCCGCCTGCGAGGATGATGCCTTTGCGTGGTTGGGTCATAGGGGTTTCTTTTTCAACAGTTCATCAAGTATGGCATCCACACCCTGCGACCAAACGGGTAGTGTGAGGCCAAATGTGTTTTGGAGTTTGCTTGTATCTAAGCGTGAGTTCATGGGGCGCTGGGCAGGCAAGGGGTACTCTGCGGTGGTGATCGGCATGACCGCAGATGGTGACGCTTTTAAAACGGCACCACGGGCAACCGCTTGGGCAATGATGTGTTGCGCATAACCATGCCATGAGGTTTCACCACTTGGCGCGACGTGATACACACCCCAACGCGGATCAGCAGCCTGCGCATCTTGCATGGCGTGTATCAGTTGCACCGTGACATGAGCCAACAAAGCGGTCGAAGTGGGCGCGCCGATTTGGTCGGCCACCACGCGCAAGCTCTCGCGCTCGGCCGCTAAGCGCAACATGGTTTTTAAAAAATTATTGCCGTGCGCCCCGACCACCCAACTGGTGCGCAGCGTCAAATGCCGAGGACAGGCTTGCGCAATGGCTTGCTCGCCCGCCAGCTTGCTTGCACCGTAAACAGACAAAGGGTTGGTCGCATCGTCTTCGTGCCACGAGCGCTGACCACCGCCGTCAAACACATAGTCGGTCGAGTAATGCACCAACATCGCCCCCCATGCATGGGCTAACTGCGCCAAAACAGCGGGAGATTGGGCATTGACTGCGTGTGCAACTTGCGGCTCGGACTCTGCTTTGTCAACTGCGGTGTAAGCCGCAGCATTCACCACCACGGTGGGTTGCCAATGGCGTGCAAGCGCTGCCAAGTCAGCACGCAAGGCAGTGGGGTTGCTCAGGTCAAGTTCAGCGCGCGTGAAAGCTTTGACCTCACCCAACGGTTGCAGTGCGGTGTTCAATTTATGACCTAACTGACCCTGCGCACCGAGCAACAAGATGCGATGAGCCACCTCAGGCACCATATTGTTGGCCCACCCACTGGCGGTAAGCGCCACTGGTCACGCCCTCTACCCAAGCTTGGTTGGCTAAATACCATTCCACGGTTTTTCGAATACCTGTCTCGAACGTTTCTTGCGGCGTCCAACCCAACTCACGTTCAATCTTGCGGGCATCGATGGCATAGCGACGGTCATGGCCAGGGCGGTCTTTGACGTGGGTGATTTGGTCTGCGTAGTGTTTGCCATCTGCACGAGGCTTTAACTCATCCAGCACCGCGCACAGGGTGTGGACCACCTCTAAGTTGGGCCTCTCGTTCCAGCCGCCAATGTTGTAGGTCTCGCCGACTTGGCCGGCCTCCAACACGCGTGCAATGGCGCGGCAATGGTCTTGCACATACAGCCAATCACGCACTTGCTGACCATCGCCATAAATAGGCAGGGGCTTGCCAGCGAGGGCGTTGAGCAGCACCAAGGGGATGAGCTTTTCAGGGAAGTGATACGGCCCGTAGTTGTTGCTGCAATTGGTGGTCAGCACGGGCAAGCCATAGGTGTGGTGCCATGCACGCACCAAGTGGTCACTCGCCGCTTTGCTGGCGGAATAGGGGCTGTTGGGCTCGTAGGCCTTGGTTTCAGCAAAAGGCGGGTCGGTCGGGGACAGGGTGCCATAGACCTCGTCGGTCGAGACATGCAAAAAGCGAAAAACTTGCCTGTCCGCTTGCGGCAGGTCTTGCCAATAGGCACGCACGCTTTCTAGCAAATTGAAGGTGCCCACCACGTTGGTTTGGATAAAGTCACCGGGGCCGTGGATGGATCGGTCCACATGGCTTTCTGCTGCGAAGTTGAGCACGGCGCGTGGTTTGTACTCGGCCAACAATTGCCCCACCAAAACACGGTCGCCTATATCGCCCTGCACGAACACATGGCGACGGTCGCCGTCCAATGGTTTGAGGTTTTCTAAATTGCCTGCGTACGTGAGCTTGTCCAAATTCACCACGAGCTCATCTGACGATGACAACCATGTATGGACAAAATTACTGCCGATGAAGCCGGCGCAGCCAGTGACGAGAATGGTCATTTGATTCGCTTTACTTTACGCAGATGCAGTTGTAGGTTGTGGTTCTTTGGTCGCACCTAATAAATCCAACGATTTAGGCGCCAAGAAAATCAGCAAGATCAACATCGTGAAGTGTCCCTCTTCCATGTCAACCATCATGGAGTTGGTGGTGATACTGAGCATGAACAAGAAGACAAACACCACCAAGCCGACGCGCTGCACCTCGTCTGTCTTACGCCATGCCACACGACAGGCTTGCGCAAATATGGCTAAGTAAAAAATCAATCCAACCACGCCTTTGGTGGCCAACATGAAGAGGTATTCGTTGTGGGGGTTGCTCCAGTTGTATTTACTCCAAGCGTATGAATCAGGTTCAAGGCCCAGCTTTGAGGCCGCTGCTTGGTATGCGTTTGGCAGGTCTATGCTGCCAATACCGATCCACCAATTGCTTTGCTTGATAACCTCAAGTACGGTACTGACATATTGCATGCGAATTCGTACAGCACCCACTGCGCTTACCCGCTCTTGGGGCGACATTGCAAGATACTCGTTCACTTCCATCAAAGCCAGTGCCATGCGTCTGTGGACAACACCAGAACTTGCAGCACCGATCACCACAACTAAAGCAGCCAACAAAAACCACCATTTGTACTGACTCACACTGAACCGCTTCGCATTCAGAACCGCCCAGAGACCGAAGCCTGCCAACAAAAGCACATAGCCCGTACGCCGCTCGCTTGCCAAAAACAAGGACAAAATCAACAACGCCATGGGAACCCAGACTCGCCATGACAGGTTAGGTCGCACCAGCCACATTTGCGCCAACACCAAAACCAACCCCACAAGTGCTTGGCCATACATGTGCGACATGTGCGACATATGCATGAACCCTTTTGTGAAATACGCACCTTGCGGTAAACGCCCCATCAAAGTCAACAAAAAGTTGATCGACGCCAGCACCAAGACCGCGACACACACAGCCCAAAAAGCAGCCCGTGCCAGATAAGGATTAGCGAAAATAGCCCACAGTACAACGACAAAACCGAGCGTTCGCATGTCATGCAACAAGGCTTTGAGTGAGGCCCCCATGCTGAAGCCTGCCATCAGATTAGTCAGCACATCCCACACGCAGAGCACAAGTATCAAACCTAAAAACACCTTTGTATCTGATGAAAGGGATTGGGTTTTTTTACCAAACTTGCGCCATGCAAATGGGGCGAGCAATACAAGGCCTAAAACTGCAATATTGCTCAAGGCCACAGAAGTGAATAAGGAACATCCGAACAGCCACACAACAGCAATTGCAGCCTTCTCATGCCAACGTGATTGATAAGCTGTCATGGTCGCTTTCAACATCGTTGTGTATTAATTTGATTCATTGGTTTTAGTTAAATACACCCAGTCCACCACATCACCCTCTGGCTGGTAGCCACTCACGAGGTCTTGCAGCAATGTGCGGATTTGCGGTACGTCGTTGACATCCAACGCTAGGCTCAACGCGGCTAGCTTGCGTTGCAACTCAGCCCAAGGTAAAAAATCTTCATGGGCTTTCATGATACGAGGATGAATGGTTGGCAAAGGATTGTCACCAATCAGCAACTCTTCATAGAGCTTTTCGCCCGGGCGTAAACCTGTGACCTGCATCTCAATATCGCCATTCGGATTGGCCTCGTCCTTGAGGCCAAGACCAGATAACTCCACCATGCGCTTAGCCAAGTCAGCAATCTTCACGGGCTCACCCATGTCGAGCACAAAGACATCGCCACCACTGGCCATCGCACCGGCTTGAATCACCAACTGCGCGGCTTCAGGAATCGTCATGAAATAGCGGGTGATCCGTTCATCCGTCAGCGTGATCGGGCCACCGTCTTTGATCTGCCGCCGAAATAGGGGCACAACAGAGCCCGAAGACCCCAGCACATTGCCAAAGCGCACCATGCTGAAGCATGTCTTATGACCTGCTTGTGCCATCACATCGGCCTGCGCTTGCAACACCATTTCAGCCAAGCGCTTGCTGGCACCCATGACGTTGGTTGGACGAACCGCCTTGTCGGTACTGACGAGAACAAAATCGGATACGCCGTGATCCACCGCTTGCATCGCCGTGGTCAAGGTCCCCAGCACATTGTTTTTGATTCCCTCTGCTGGGTTGTGCTCCACCAAGGGCACGTGCTTATAGGCAGCAGCGTGATACACCGTATGTGGCTTCCATGCGCGGAAAATTTCGGCCATGCGTGCATCATCACGCACATTGGCGAGCAAAGGAACCAATGACACAGGTGCTCCAGCAGCAGTGGTCATTTGGCTTATCAACACTTTCAGCTCTTGCTCTATGGTGTAAAGCGCAAACTCTGTCAACTCGAGCAGCAGCAAAGTAGTGGGGGCCAAGTTCACAATCTGTCGGCACAACTCCGAGCCAATAGAGCCGCCCGCCCCCGTCACCAGCACCACCTTGCCTTTGATATTTTTGGCGAATATCAAGGGGTTCGGCGGTATGGGGTCGCGCCCCAGCAAATCCTCAATGTCCAGCTCTTTCAAGTCGGACACTTGCACCTTGCCTTGGGCCAAGCCCATCACGCCTGGCAAGGTCCGCACTTGCACATGAGAGGCACGCACCAAATCCAGAATTTCATTGCGTCTTGCTCGTGATGCCGACGGCATAGCCAAGAACACCTGCGTCACTCGTAGTTTGGCTGCCAAGCTCAAAATAGTTTGAGGGTCGTATATTTTTAGACCATTCAATACTTGCTTGTGCAAACGACTATCGTCATCAAGCAAGCCCACCACCACTAACTGCGAACTGGTTTTCAGTGCCGCAGCAAGCTGACGCCCCGCCGAACCCGCGCCGTAAATTAAGACACGAGGCAAACTATCGCGCCCCCAAAGGCCTTGATATGTACCACCCAGCCAATAACGTATAAATGCCCGAGATAGGGTGACGCCTAGGAGCAATAACAAGGGCTGAAGCACACCCACTGAACGCGGCACCCCCGGTACGCTGACAAGGGTAAAGGCGAAGCCATAAATTACGGCGTAGATACTAATTGCTTTTAAGACCGTCAATAACGCGGGCAGTCCAGCATATCGAAAAATAGCGCGGTACAAACCGAAAACAATGAACAACGGCAACGCAAATGCCACAGAGCCAAGAAAAGCTGTGAAATGTGCATGCGTCCAAGGCGTCCATGACTCGAGCCTCAAATCAAACGCCATCCATACCGTGATTGCGCAAAGCAATATATCGGCACCTAATGCCAAAGATCGTTTTGCAGATCGAGGTAGTCTTAGGAGGAAATTTGTCAAAACTTGATTGTTAGTTTCTTGCAATCGAGGATGGGGATGAGTTTTCATCGCGCAATAATCACTCGGAGTGTTGAAAAAATAATAAGCAGATCGCCGATGAACGAACTATTTTGTACGTACTCCACGTAGTAACGTAATTTGACTGGCAACACTTCATTGACATAAGCGTTCTGCGGATCTGACGCGGCACCTAAGATTGTGCTTTCATCTTTGTACTCAATGGACGCCCAATCGGTAATACCTGGCTTCACTGATAAAACGATGTCCTTTATCTCTGGCGGATAGCAGTCTACATACTGGGGGACCTCTGGCCTTGGTCCAACCAAACTCATACGCCCCACCACAACGTCAATCAACTGCGCCAATTCGTCTATTTTGTATCGACGTAAAAAACTGCCGACACGTGTAACACGGCGGTCCTGCCCAACGGTGATCTTAGGCCCTCGGCTTTCAGCATCAGAAGCCATGGTTCTGAACTTGTGAATGCGAAATGGTTTGCCAAACTGCCCTATTCGCTCTTGCCTAAAAAACACAGGCCCCGAAGACTCTAATTTAATCAATACAGCGACGACCACAAAGACGGGCCAGAGTAGCAACAAGCCCAATGTACTGGCGATCAAATCAAATAACCGCTTGACCATCACTTCAATGCAACTTTGACTGCATTCACCACACGCACGACATCTGCATCAGTCATGCGGGTGTACAAAGGCAACGACACCGTGCGTTCGAAAACACGCTGACTCACAGGGAACATCTCAGGGGTCAGCTTGTAAGTGTCGCGCCAATAAGGCTGCAAATGCAGCGGGATGTAGTGCACACTGCAACCAATGCCCTGCTCAAACATGCGCTCAATGAACACATCACGCGCCACGCCTGCGCCATCGGCCAGCTGCGTCACATACAAATGCCACGAATGCATATCGCCCGCTGCCGCATGCGGCGGACGAATGATGGGCAAACCCGCCAAAGCCTCGTCGTACAACGCGGCAATGTGGGCCCGCTTTTGCTGAAACGCATTGGCCTTTTTGAGCTGGTGAATGCCCATCGACGCCGCAATGTCCGTCATGTTGTATTTGAAGCCAGGTGCCACGATCTCGTAATACCAACTAGGCGCTTTGGATGTAAATCGGTCAAACGCATCGCGATTGATGCCGTGCAGCCGCATCACGCGGGCGCGTTTGGCAATCTCTGGGTCACGGGTCACCAGCATGCCCCCCTCACCGGTGGTGATCGTCTTGTTGGCGTAAAAACTGAACACCGTCACATCGCTGGCCAGCGTGCCAATCAACGCACCATCGCAAGTGGTGGGCAAGGCATGCGCCGCATCCTCCATCACCTTGAGGCCATGCTGCTTGGCCAAAGCCAACAAGCGCGTCATATCGGCAGAACGACCGGCAAAGTGTACGGGAATGATCGCCTTGGTCCGTGGCGTCATCGCCCGCGCCACAGCATCTACATTGATGCAAAGCGTGTCGGCATCCACATCCACAAACACTGGATCAGCGCCCAAGTAACGAATGATCTCGGCCGTGGCCGTGAAGGTGTGCGTGGTAGTGATGACCTCATCGCCAGGGCCAATGCCCATGGCCTCCAGGCCTAGGTGCAGACCCGCCGTGGCCGAATTGACGGCAATCGCCTCTACGCCACCGCCCAAGTAAGCAGCAAAGTCAGACTCAAACTGCTTGGTCTTGGGGCCCGTAGTAACCCAACCGGAACGCAGGGCCTGCACCACTTCGGCAATTTCTTCTTCACCGATTTCGGGGAGGGCAAAAGGTAAAAATGTATCGTTCATCATTGGCTCTTAGTTTTGTAATTTCAACTTTTTGAAATCAAAATTCGCGCGGGGTTACCCGCAACCGTTACCCTATCAGGAACGTCCTTAAGAACGTTTGAACCAATACCGACTAGTGCACCAGTACCAATTCGCTTCTGCTGGATGATTGAAGAGTTTGGCCCGATCCACGATCCACGACCTAAAACAACACCACCACTTAATTCTGCGCAAGCAACCACCATGGCTCCCACACCAATGTGAACGTTATGAGCAACATGCACATGGTCATCCACCTTGGCATGATCTTCAATCACGGTGTTACCCAGAGTACCCCGGCACACAGTGGTCAAACTGCCCACCTCCACATCGTTACCTATCACGACATAGCCCAAATGAACAAGTCTTAATGGCAAACCGTCTTCATCCCGCTCAAATCCAAAGCCATCTTGCCCAATAACCGCGCCTGATTTAATAACACAATCTGCCCCAATACGTGTCCCCTCGCCAATGAAGGCAAACGGCAACACAACGCTTCGTGGGCCGACTTCGACACCAGGTGCTATAAAAGCCTGAGGACTGACTTGAGCGCTTGGGTGAATAACCGGTTCGGCATTAGGCCGTACAAAGCCGACATTTTTTTCAATTTGATCTAGCGCCCTAGCAAATGCCAAACGAGGGTTAGCAGCGACCAAAACGCAAAGTGATTTTTCGGCTGCAGCTTCGTGTGCAATCAGGATCGAATTATCAAGCACTGACTGATCTGGAATAGCCTTTGCAAAACACAAAACACCATCCCCGCGGTGTGATAGCGGAGCCACACTTTCTACCGTGAAATCTTCGCCCCGTAACTTTAAACCACCCCATTGGGCTATTTCAGATGCCGATACTTTTTGCTTTAACTTATGACCCATCTCACCACCTCAAATGCTTCCGCATAACGTTTACCAATCTGAACCCCACGTGTCAAAGCCAAACTACCTATAAATTCGGCGCTTGCATAGTCACGGTGTTTTTGTGATTCGTACATGCCGACGGCGCGAATTTTCACTTTAAGATTTTCTTCAGATAAATCAACAAAACAGCTGGTCCGAAAATCGAGGTTATTCCACGGCACCTCATAACCCAGCATCGTAGTTCGTTTGAATGCACGAAAACCTTCCTGAGCAATGATCTGATGGTCTTGATGTGTATCGTTAGCACTGGGCAGAAACACCATATCCGGCTGATACTTGCGACTTAACTCAATCATCTTGTCGAGAATTGACTGCCGCAATTCCGGAAATCGCCGGACTTCAAAATCAAACACCAAGCAGTCTTCGTCAGCAATGCCCAACGCAGCTGTGGCCTTGCGTACCTCAGTGCGAAGAATATCACGCGGCAAATGCGGCAAAACTGATTGCTCGGCGGCAGAAAATGCCACATAAACCGCACGCACCCCCTTTGCTACATATTTTGCAATCGTGCCACCACACCCAAACTCACCATCGTCGGTATGGGGAGCAAGTATCAAAATCGTTTTTATTAGTTTCATTTTCTTAAACCTATCTTCTCCACAGCTTTTATAAACTTCGCAGCCAACACATCGTACGTGTGATGGGCCAGTGCATAAGATCTCCCCTTTTCACCCATAGCCATACGCGCACTGGGCGATAGCGAAGCCAACTCACGAATTGACTTTGCCAAGTCTATAGATGCTTCTGCTAGCACCGCCAAGCCACAACCAGCCTCAGCCACCGGATCATTCCCCGCCTCAATAGCGTAAAGAATCGGCACACGAGCCATCATGTAATCGATCATTTTGTTTGGGGACACCCCAAACCTGTATATCGGGTGCTTGGGCGCCCCGAGATAGGCCATGTCGACAGATGCCAACAATGCAACCATCTGCGCCTTTGGTACGGGGTCAAACATCTGAACATTGATCAAACCCTCAACACGACAACGCGCTTGCAAACGGAGGCGTTCGTGACCATCACCGACTAAGATAAAGGTCAATTCCTCGTTGCGTAAAAGAGCCGCCGCGTCCAACAAGGTATCCAAAGCATTTGGCAATCCGTGCGAACCGGTATAGGCCACAACCAAATGCCCGACTGCGTGCGCGGCATCAATGGCGGCACGTATGTCTTCGCGCACAGGGGCAGGAACTTTGTCCTCCCAGTCATCCAAAGAAACCCCATTGGAGACGACCACCAGACGCTCCAGTGGAAGGCCTTTTTGTGCTGCATGTGCTGCAACATTCGGCAGCATTGAGACGACCAAGTCGGCATCTCTATAAGCCGCATCTTCAGCTGCTTGGCACAGTCTAATAAATGGGTGCGAAGGAGACATGCCACCAATTTCAATTGGCGAAAGCGGCCACAAGTCATGGACTTCGAAGATCAGCTTGGCATTTGCCAATTTAGCAAAACGACGCGCCAACCATATGTCCATCGGGTAAGTGCTAGAAGCTATGACTACATCTAGTTTAAATTCATCCGAAATCTGACGTGACGCAAAAAAAACACGCCCCAAAAAAGTAGCAATGTTACGAACCCGAGAAACTCCATTACCCTTGTACTTTGGTGTCGCGAACCATTGGTAATCAATACCTTCAATAGATTCGCACCAAGTAGCTTGCGCACCAAAGTTGCGCTTAGGCTGATGAGAACGCACATGCGAGAAATCAGCCCCGAGTATTCGCACCTTGTGTCCAGCCCTCACCCACTCACGCGCTAGGTAATAAGGCCTGAACTCCATGCCATGCTGGGGCGAACCCGCGTAGTGATTGATCAACAGAATATTCACGAAGTCAAGCCATCTAACAACCGCTGAACAATACGCTGCGCCGCACCCCCCGTCCCATAAGGCTGCACATCCGCCCCGCGCTGACCCACTGCGTTCAAAACGGCTGCTTGCACTGCATTGGCGCTCAGCGGTGGCACAAGACAGTTCCAACCTGCATCCACCAGCTCCACCCATTCTGTTTCGTCGCGCAAGGTCACGCAGGGCACACGGTAAGTCAGGATGCGGTTAATTTCTTCAGGCATGGCCATGTTGAAGCTGCGCAAACCGGCCTCTACATGCGCCACCAGAATGTGCAGCTTGGCGGCAGCCAGCGCCCCAGCCAAAGTCGGATTGGTGTCGCCGTACACCAGAACTGCATCAGGCTTTTCTGCCAGCAAGACTTTTTCAACCTGCTCGAGCATGCGGCTCGTCATTGAACCGAGCACTTTTAAAAAGTTAAATTTTCGCATCAAAGCAATCGCCAGCTCGTGGCAAGCGATTGTTTCATTCAGGTTTTCTGGTGTTTAGCGATAACCCGCTCATACACGGCGATCATGTGCTGCACGCACGCATCCCAGGAATAATTGGCCAACACATGGGCGCGACCTGCACTGCCCAACTGTTGGCGCAGCGCTGGACTTTGAATCAGTTGCAACAACGCATCGGCAGCCGCTTGCGCATTTTCTTTGGGAACCACCAAACCAGTTTGTCCGTGTAATACCACCTCGGGTAAGCCCCCAGCATCTGACACCACCACGGGTAACCCAACGGCACTGGCCTCTATAGCGGCCACTCCAAAGCTCTCGCTCTCGCTCCGGCTCAACGCCACAAAAATATCGAACTTGTGCAATTCTGCGGGCACTTGGTCATGTGTCACTGGACCCACAAATTCCACAACTTCGGCGACCTGAAGCTGATTCGCCAACTGTTGCAAGACGGCTGCATCTGGGCCACCGCCCACAATGCGTAAGTGCAAACGATTGGACAAGTCAGCGTCTATTTGCGCCAAGGCACGACGCGCCAAAGCAAATGCACGAATCAATACATCTATGCCGTATTTGGGTGACAGTGTTTTGACGGTGCCAATCACCAAAGGGGAGTCTGCAGTCCGTGTTTCTCGCGCCTGTGGTGTGAAATGCCTGCAATCCACGCCAAACGGGGTGATCGCTATCTCGCCAAGGCTAGGCACGAGGCTACGCGTTTGCTCCGCCATGCAATGGCTGGTAGAGGCGATGGCATCAGCTGCTTGAAGGTTGGACACCACACCCCAACGGTGCAGAGGGGATTTGTACGGAAAATCGTAAACGTCACTACCCCAGACGGATAGAATTATTGGCTGAAAGTTAACCAAGGCAGATAGAGCTCCATAACCACTCGCGTAATGTGCATTAACTAAATCGGGCCGCTCACGCTTCAACATTCGAGCTAAATGCCACGCATTCAAGAAATAACCCCTGGAACCAGAGAATGGCAACTGCAACAGTCGGACATTAGATGGAGGGACATAAGCATCGTCAACGTGTTGAGTAACAAGAGTAATTTGCAAGTCACGCGCACTAAGACCATGCACCCAACGCTGCATATGAATTGAATTCGCTGGGCCAAGTAGAAAGACTTTCAATCAATATCTCCTTTTTCGTGTCGATTGCTCGCATGTGCTGATAGCAGTCTCTGCCACTAGCGGTGGTTCGTAGATGGAAAATCATTTAAATTAGCCACCAATTCCCGGCTGCAAGCATGGGTCACAATGGCCTTTCCGATGCTTTCGGAATTATCAACCGTCGAGCCAAGCCGAGCACCACACCCATGAGCGCCCAGAAAGCGGTAAAGAAATAGACCGAACTAACTGTGATCGATGCAATCGGAGCCATCAAGCCAATCAAAACAAAGTTCCGCCTCAACCTTTGGTCTGGAATATTCGATAGTGCACGCAACATGAGAAGCCAAGCAGAAATCCATGGGAGCGCACCCACGATCCCGTACTCTGCAAGGATCTCGAGAGGAGGGTTGTGAGGATTAGTAATCGCTCCCGCTTGAAAATGTTCGGCAGAAATCAAACTTTCTAGGCGGCCAGGGCCTACGCCAAACCAAGGTCTTGCGATCCAAAGATTCCAAATTTGCAGGGACAAGCTGACGCGGACACCAATGGAGTCCGATCCAGCTGCAAGTTCGTTCAATTCAAGGTTCTCAGCAATGACATTGGTGACGATGCAAACCCTGTCTGGCAAGTATTCGCCACAGACCGGCATGTCCGCCAGCACAGCGCTCATCGAAAGATAAATAGCAAAAGCAGCAACTCCAAGCAGCACCAAATATTTCTTCGCCCTAGCTACCAATAAAATCAACCACTGCAAAATCAGGACGGCGAACGCAATACGAGATCCGCTCATAACGATGATAAAACTAACCGAACCAACGACAAAATATCTAAATGCAGAGTTTGCGAATAAAGCAGCGAGCGGGATGGCGCATACGCACATCAGCGCCAAATTGTTTTGGTTACCATAAAAAGCTGTTGGTACATTCAACAACATTGGCGCGATATCAATATTATCCAGATTCCCCTGAAAACTTGAATATCTTGATATTGGAAATCGCCAACCCGATAACATCTCAACAGCGCAAGCAGCAGTCAATATTAAGAAATAAATCTTTAGAGCCCGAATAGATTCACTCAGCAGCAGTGTGCGGCTTGTTGTTATTGCTGCCATGGAAAAAGTCGCAAAAGAAAGCAACAACATCATAAAATTCATTAATACTGGCGCAGGATCTTGACTCCAACCTAGACTCAATAAGCAATACAAGAGAATCGTTGCTCCTAGCAAGATTTCACCCATAGCGGACGAAGACAAGACAGTACTTTCTATTGAACGTGGCAACAGTAATAACCAGCCAAAGTAGATAATTATGCAGAAGTGGCTAACGTATATACCTCCATAACCCAAAGCTGGACCGATTAATGCAAATAATATTGCATATGTGGCAGGAGGTAGCGGCCCCAATCCTGCTCGATCGACGTCAAATGAACGCTTCACCAGATTACTCATACCATCAGCCACGGGCATCTTTTTTACGTGTGAATCTAAGCTTCAAAATTATTTCTCAAAAATGGCAAGCGTAATCTGTTTATTCATCTTTGAGGATCCCCTACATGCGGCAATCATCAGGCGCCATAGGAAAAACACCATCGATTTCCACCGGGCATTGAAGTGAGGTTCGCAGATGCTAGTTAGTTCTATCACTTTAAACCCCGCCTCCTCTGCGTGACAACCCAGCATCCAAGAGGGAATCAACGTCACATGCCCGGTAGAAAAATAACAGTTCCGATCGAAGACATAGTATCTCTCCTGAAACATTGATAGAGCGACGGACATCGCCGACACTGGATTCGGCGTTGTCACCAGAAGTTTCCCGCCCGGCTCAAGCAGCGCGTATAAGTCGCGTAAAAACTGACGCGGATTATCTAAATGCTCAATAACCTCTATAGCCACGATTTGGCTGTATTTCAGCTCGCTCAACTTTGATTGCCACCCCGAAACGTTGAAATCCGCTACTGTGGGCTGTATCGAGGTAACGCGCCAACCTTTACTCGATAGATCGACGGGGTCCACAAAAAATCCCCCATCGATCATCCTTTGGGTTAAGGCACCCGATCCAGCAGCCAACTCAAGAACGGTGCGTTTTTGCTCAAATCTGTGTGAAATAACACCCATCACAACTTCATGCAACCCTTTCGCCGCATGAATGGGAATGGACTTATATTGTTCCGAAGTGATATCAGCTCGATGTACCCGTGTAGATTTCATAATTAAATTTCCTGTGTTAAACTTTCTTGTGCTTTTGCTCGTCCGATCCAAAGATTGATCAATGGAATCAAAGTAATATTACTCATTTGTCGGCTAATATAAAGTGCTGAAATCATCTCCGCGCCTATCCAGCATACCGCCACTACCCAGGCATGAAGACCATAAAATTGGCTAAACAAAAAGCACAAAAACATAGTTGAAAATATTCTCAGTGCCGCCTGTTGCGCGTTCGCGCGAAATCTCCCAGCAGAAACAGCAATAGTGGAACAAGCTCGACCGATTAAAATTGGATAAGCCCCCAAAAACATTATTGCTGCCACACTGGATGCGCTTGAAAAATCAGTCCCAAAGATGACCGGAATGATATAAAAAACAATCGGCGAAGCAATAATCGCGAGGACTCCAACTCGTACACAAATCAGCATTACACGAGTAATCTCGGTGGAGTTGATACTAAAATCGTCGCGACTCACCCAACGATTGACCAACATCGGACCAACCATCTGCAGCGGAAGTCCAATAGCTTGATAAACCATAATGCCAACACTGAGCCAACCAAGTTCTCTTGTATCTACAGCGTATTTCTGTAATAAATACAGACTTAAGTAGGTTTGAGAAACGATCAGAACTTGCTGAATGAAAGCATCTAAGCCGTTTTTAAGGAGAGATGCCCAAGGTAATTTGACTGAGGCAACTGGCCCTAGATCAGCAAAAAGAAACATAAATATTAATGAACCGATCACAACAATGAGAGCAACAATCGCGCTGAGTTCAGGAAAGGATATTGCAATCGAAACTCCGGCGGTGGATGCTACTAAAAAGACCGCGAAAAAGGCTACGCTGGGTAGTACCGTGTGCCAAGAAAATGCATTGCCGTCATAAACCGTCAAAAGTACCGCACGGGAGAGGTTATTGAAAATGATAGCAACAGCGCAGAATGAAAGCAGGAGAGCACTTTCGAAAGTACTCGCCAAGTCCTGAGGGAAAACCGTCAGCAGCATTGCCGCAATAAAAATGAGTACCGCGAGAGAATACAGAGATGAGTAGACGAGCAGACGCCGTCGATCTGCTCCAGAATGGTGAATCGCATGGATGATGCTCTGGGCAAAACCAAAGCTTCCGAAGGCGACGAGCAAATCGATCAGAGACTTTCCAGTAGCGAATATGCCTTGTGCAGCCGCCCCTTGAGTACGTGATACAACAAGCGCTAGAAACAGTAGAAGTACTGGACTGCTGGCTTGGATGCAGGCTGCGCCAACGAGCTTGTTCCGAAATGCTGTCATGCCGTCAAGGGAATTGAAGCAACAAGCTGGCGCAGGATCTCGCGTTGATCAGACTCTGAGAGAACCGCACTCATCGGCAAACTCATCGCCCGCTGCGCAACCGCATCACCCACGGGCAAGCAAGCTGCGGCATCAGCCACGGCAGGTTGCTTGTTCAGGGGGATGGGATAGTGCACTGCGGTAGGAATGCCTAGTTGTTTGAGTTGCTCTTGCAAGGCCTCCCGTTCTGGCACTTGGATGGTGTATTGAGCCCAGGCGCTGGTGTTGTGAGGTTCTAGATGGGGGGTGACGATACTGGCTATGTCGCCGTCGGCTGTTCGCTGTCGGAGACCGCTCCCACACAAGCGGGTGTTATAAGTATCGGCGACTTGTTGGCGGGCGATCAGCTCTTTGTCAAACACCGCAAGCTTGGGCAGCAGAATGGCGGCTTGGATAGTGTCTAAACGGCTGTTCACCCCAACACGCACATGGTGGTAGCGACGATCCTGTCCGTGGCGGGCGATCTGACGCATGACTTTGGCCAGTTCATCGTCGTTGGTGAAGATGGCGCCGCCATCGCCGTAGCAACCCAAGGGTTTGCTAGGGAAGAAGCTGGCACAGGCAATGGTCGATAGGTTGCAGCTTTTGCGGCCTTTGTAGGTCGCACCAAAGCTTTGGGCGGCATCTTCAATAACAGGTATGCCATGTTTAGCTGCAATGGCGTTGATGGCATCAAAGTCCGCACACTGGCCGTACAAGCTGACCGGAATGATGGCTTTGGTACGCGGCGTGATGGCTGCCTCTACTAAGGCAGGGTTCAAGTTGTAAGTGCGGGGGTCAATGTCCACATACACCGGCTTGGCACCGAGCAACGCCACAGTTTCGGCGGTGGCAATATAGGTGAAGCTGGGAGTGATGACCTCATCGCCAGGGCCAATGCCTAGCGCCATTTGGGCGATTTGCAATGCATCGGTACCGTTGGCAACTGTGATGCAATATTTGGCACCGGTGTAGGCGGCCAGCTTTTCTTCCAGCTCGGCCACTTCGGGGCCGAGGATGTATTGGCCATGGTCCAGTACGCGCTGAATGCCCGCGTCAATCTCGACCTTCAGGCGCAGGTATTGGGTTTTGAGGTCGATGAAAGTGATATCCATGGCTTAGTGCACCGCAAACGGGTTTTGAATTTTGATAGGGCCCACACCCAGCCCTTCGTGCATGTCCTCACTCAGGAGAGTGCTGGCGCTGCTTTGGATGGCTGTAGCCACAATGTGGGCATCGTAAAAGGATAGCTGGTGCTGCTGGGCAATGCTCACCGCTAGGGCATGGGTATCGACCGTCAAAGGCAGCACCTTGCAATTGGCCTTTAAGGCCAACAACAAGTCTTGAACTTCAGGCCAAGGCATGCTGAACTTACGGCGGCAGACTGATGTGACCTCGTTGAGCACTTGCACACTGATGTACGGCTGCTGGGACAGCAGGGCTTCTGCTTTGTCTGCTTTGCACGCGTCGGCTGAGAGCAAATACAAAACCACGTTGCTGTCGAGAAAGACCTGACTCATGAGGCTTCTTCGTTCGCCTCTAACCGGTTGAAGTGAAAGTCTGCAGGCAAGCGCCCACGTAACTGGCGCAGACGGACAAGCAATTCAGGAGGGCTTGGTTTTTTGCTCACCTCAAACTGGCGCTCACCCAAGAGGTGCAATTCCACCTCTTCGCCCTCTTTGAGCTGCAAGGCAGCCACAAGCTGCGCTGGAAAACGCACCGCCAGCGAATTACCCCATTTAGCGACTTGCATCACAACCTCCTTTTGATATACATTTTTTATTGTATATCCACTTGATGGGGCGAATCGATTTGAATGATTACATTGAAATCACTTGAGTGATAAGTGGTTGCTATTCAGGGCATAGCTCTGGCCGGTGTGCGGGCAGGTGTACTTGCCCTGCCCGCACACCGGCAGTGGAATCTGTTCGCCAAACTCGCTCATCCAGCCGATTTGACGGGCGGGAACGCCCACCATGAGCGCGTAAGGCTTGACGTCTTTGTTGATGACGGCGCCCGCACCCACAAAAGCATATTCCCCTACCGTGACACCACAGACGATGGTGCAGTTGGCGCCCAAGGTTGCGCCTTTTTTAATGAGGGTTTCTCTATATTCATTTTTGCGCTCAATTAATGAACGTGGGTTGTAGACGTTGGTGAACACCATGCTGGGGCCGCAGAAAACGCCTTCTTCTAGGGTGACGTTGTCGTACACGCTGACATTGTTCTGGATCTTGCAGTTATCACCGATGGTGACTTTGTTACCCACAAAGACGTTTTGACCGAGCGAAACGCACTTGCCGATACGAGCCCTGCCACAGACATGCACAAAGTGCCAGACGCGAGAGCCTTCGCCAATTTGCGCACCGTCGTCAACAATAGCACTGGGGTGAATAGTCACACCTGAATAATTCAAGGTCCGCACTCCAGTGGCAGCGACACCTTCGTACCATCTTTGGCCGAACGATATAGGGCGACTAGAAGCTCCAAGCTCTTCAACCCTGAACGCCCATCCGTTTCAGCCTCGGCCTCCCCACGCAATGTTTGGATGACGTTGCCGTAGTACAGCGGGTGACCAAACCCATAAACGCTCGTTGTTGCGTAGCTGGCGTTTTTGATCTCTTCGTCTTCAGGCCGTGTATCAGCGAATTCCCACGCTTGTATTTCATTCACGGCCACGCCCCCTACTCGGACAGTCCCTTTTTCACCCAAGATGGTGATTGAGCCCTCAAGGTTCTTGGGGTAGGTGAGCATGCTGACGTTGAGCGTCCCCATGGCGCCGCTACGCCATTTGATAACAGCCACACCACTGTCCTCCGCCTCAATATGACGGGCCTGGGTTGCGGTGTAGCTCATCACGCTTTCGACAGGGCCAATGATCCAGTCGAGCAAGTCAATGTAGTGACTGGCTTGATTCATAAAAGCACCGCCATCAAACTCCCAGGTGCCACGCCAACCGTTGCCTTGATCGTAATAGTCTTGTGGACGCGTCCAAAACACGTTCAGCGCCACGTTGTAGATGCGCCCAAAGCGGCCCTGCTCTACCGCGTGTTTGAGCAGTTGCAAAGTTGCATTGCGCCGATTTTGTTTGACCACAAACAATCGAACAGCTGCGTCGTCACAGGCCTTGACCATGCGCAAACCATCTTGCCAGCGGGTAGCCATAGGTTTTTCGGTCATCACATGTTTGCCTGTTTTAGCAACGTCTACGGCCTGCTGTGGGTGCAGGCCACTGGGAGTGGTGAGAACCACCAGATCAGCCGTTGTGACCCGCAACAAATCTGCCAATTGGGCGTGTCCTTTAGCGCCAGTGCGCTCTACGGCCAACTTGAGTGCGACTGGGTCTATGTCACAAACATCGACTAGCTCAACATGGTCTGCGTGGCTTTGTATTGCACCAAAGTGGTTGGCCGCTATGCGACCGCAGCCAACTAGTGCAAGGCGCAGTTTGCGACCTGTGATGGGTGTGTAAATTTGCATGGTTGAAATTATCAAAGACGAAAAACAGTAAAGCCGGCATCTGCCAGCGCATGACGGCTGTACAAACTTTTAAGGTCCCCGACCACAGGCTGATGCGCACCATGGCAATGGCTGCGCAGCTGCTGTGGCGTGAGGGATCGAAACTCTTGGTGTCCCACAGCCACGATGAGACTATCTACCTTGTGGTTTGAGTCGATCTGCCCCAAGGCGATTCCATATTCATGTTGCACCTCAGCCGCGCTAGCCCACGGGTCGGTAACGATCACATTGACGCCCCAGCCTTGCAGCTCTTTGACCAAGTCAGCCACCTTGCTATTGCGAATATCGGGGCAATTTTCTTTAAACGTAATGCCCATCACGCCAACCGTGCTGCGTGACACATCAATGCCGTTTTGAAGCATGCGCTTGATGATGCCTTGTGCAGCATAACGCGCCATGTCGTCATTGATACGGCGACCTGCCAAGATGACTTGCGGGTGATACCCTAGCTCCTCAGCTTTATGCGTCAGGTAGTACGGATCCACTCCGATGCAGTGCCCGCCCACCATGCCTGGACGAAATGGCAAAAAGTTCCATTTGCTACCTGCGGCTTCTAACACTTCAAGTGTGTCAATGCCAATGCGGTCAAAGATAACCGAGAGTTCGTTCACAAAAGCGATGTTGAGGTCACGCTGACTGTTTTCAATCACCTTAGCAGCCTCAGCCACTTTGAGACTACTGGCTTTCCAAGTACCCGCCTTGATGATCTGTTGGTACAAAGCATCCACCGCATCCGCCACCTCGGGTGTGCTGCCACTGGTGATTTTCTTGATGGTGGTTAAGGTGTTGACCTTGTCACCAGGGTTGATGCGCTCAGGGCTGTAGCCGCAGAAAAAGTCTTGGTTAAATTTAAGCCCGCTGAACTTTTCAAGTACGGGTACGCACACCTCCTCAGTGGCTCCAGGATAGACGGTGGACTCATAAATCACCACACCACCTACTTTTAGTGCTTTAGCGACGGTTTCGCTGGCTTTCACCAAAGGAGTCATATCCGGACGATTGGCTTGATCGACGGGTGTGGGCACAGTCACAATAAAAACCCTCGCCTCACACAAGTCCTGCACAGTGGCGCTGTAGCGCAAGTGCGCAGCGCTACGCAGGTCCTCAGGGCTGCATTCCAGCGTGTGGTCTTGGCCAGATTGCAGCTCGGCAACACGCGCTTGGTTAATGTCAAAACCAATGGTTGCCCGCTGTTTGCCGAATTCAACGGCAAGGGGCAAGCCCACGTAGCCGAGCCCAATGATTGCGACAGTTGATTGTGAGATGTTCATTTGGCGGATTCAAGGACGAAGTGCAACACGCTTTAACGAGGCATGGAATACCTCGTGAGGTGTCTTGAATCCTAGTCGCTTTCTGGGGCGGTGATTCAATCGGTTTTCAATCATAGTCAATTCCTCATCCGTCACGGT
>NZ_JAVKLW010000099.1:0-14774 GCF_031538885.1 Limnohabitans sp. | reverse complement strand
GGAAACCGTGACGGATGAGGAATTGACTATGATTGAAAATCGATTGAATCACCGCCCCAGAAAGCGACTAGGATTCAAGACACCTCACGAGGTATTTCATGCCTCGTTAAAGCGTGTTGCACTTCGTCCTTGAATCCGCCCTATATTTAATGGTCATTTTTTAGAAGCTCCTTGTATGCAACCTACTTTGCAAAATGAACAACCCGTTCATTTCGTTAACCCCTCCCAAGCCCCAGTCGTGACCGATCATGCATGGTCATTGAACGCTGTGGAGGCCTTGTTTAATTTGCCATTCAATGACTTGATGTTCAAAGCGCAGCAAGTTCACCGCGAGAATTTCAACCCTAACGAAGTTCAGCTGTCCACCTTGTTGTCTATCAAGACCGGTGGGTGCTCGGAAGATTGTGGCTATTGCCCGCAAGCGTCGCGCTACGACACTGGCGTGGAAGCGTCTAAGTTGCTAGACGTTGAAACCGTCAAAGCGGCAGCTACAGAAGCTAAAAAGAATGGTGCAACCCGTTTTTGCATGGGCGCAGCTTGGCGCGAACCGAAAGATCGTGACATTGAAAAAGTGGCTGAACTCATCCGAACGGTCAAAGATCTGAACTTGGAAGCTTGTTGCACCTTGGGCATGTTGTCGACGATGCACGCCAATACGCTGAAAGAGGCGGGTCTCGACTATTACAACCACAACTTGGATACATCCCCCGAGACTTACGGTGACATCATCACCACCCGTGTGTACCAAGATCGTTTGGACACACTTGAGCGTGTTCGCTCTGCCGGCATGAATGTGTGTAGCGGTGGTATTGTGGGCATGGGGGAGTCGCGTGCGCAGCGCGCCGCCTTGGTTCATCAACTGGCTAACCTCAACCCTTACCCTGACTCGGTGCCTATCAACAACTTGGTGCAAGTTGAAGGCACACCGTTGTTCGGTACAGATGCCTTGGATTTGTTAGAGTTCGTGCGCACCATTGCGGTCGCTCGCATCACGATGCCTAAAGCGCGTGTGCGTTTGTCGGCGGGTCGTCAAGAAATGGGCGAAGCAATTCAAACCTTGTGTTTCATGGCTGGTGCTAACTCCATTTTTTATGGCGACAAGTTGCTGACCACAGGCAACCCTGATTGGGCGAAGGATCAAGCCTTGTTGGGTAAATTGGGAATGAAAACCAACTGAAGTGACTGTTTGAGCAGCGCGATGAATGGTGGCACCGGCTGACCCGAACGTCGAGCCCCTTTGATCGACTTCGCGCCCGTGCCCTACCAAGCCCTGCCGTATCGCAGCGTGGCCAGCAGCAATGACCCATATTGCCCTGTGCGCACCGCAGGCGCGTATGCTCGGTCTTGGGGCAGTGAGTTTGTGCGCTTGCAAAATGCAGGGCACATCAATCTCGATTCTGGTTTCGGTGCATGGCCTTTGGGCTTGGCACTTTTGCAGTCGTTGGTGGAGGCCCCCTTGGTGTTCCAGTCCTCCGTCCAC
This sequence comes from Limnohabitans sp., assembly GCF_031538885.1. Taxonomy (GTDB): domain Bacteria; phylum Pseudomonadota; class Gammaproteobacteria; order Burkholderiales; family Burkholderiaceae_C; genus Limnohabitans. The sequence goes on along the minus strand of NZ_JAVKLW010000099.1, from coordinate 13,294 downwards.
GCAACGCTCTCTTATTCTTTGGAGTTTCAAACTGTATGAAAAAATCTCTACATACCACCTTGGCCGTTACATTGCTGGCAGCCAGCTCTTTGGCGGGTGCACAAACTTTGCTGAACGCGTCGTATGACGTGGCCCGCGAGTTTTACAAAGACTACAACGCCGCTTTTGTGGCCCACTACAAAAAGACAACAGGCAAAGACATCAAAATCGACCAAGCCCACGGTGGTTCAAGTGCGCAAGCGCGTGCGGTCAACGATGGCTTGGAGGCCGATGTGGTCACCATGAACACCACCACCGACATTGAGTTCTTGGCAAGTACCGGTGTGGTGGCCAGAGATTGGGCCAAAAAGTTTCCCAACAACGCGTCACCCACAACCTCGACCATGTTGTTCTTGACCCGCAATGGCAACCCCAAAGGCATCAAGGACTGGGACGATTTGGCCAAGCCCAGCATTCAAGTCATCATCGTCAACCCCAAAACCGGTGGCAATGGCCGCATGGCGTATTTGGCTGCTTGGGCTTATGCACGCAAAAAAGGCATGAACGATGCAGGTGCTGCCGAGTTTGTCGGCAAAATTTTCAAGAACGTGCCTGTGCTCGCCAAAGGCGGGCGTGATGCCACCACGATCTTCTTGCAGCGCAACATCGGCGATGTGCTGGTGACGTTTGAATCGGAAGTGGTGTCGGTGGATCGCGAGTTCGGCGAAGGCAAGGTGGATGCGGTGCATCCGTCGGTCAGCATCATTGCGGAGAATCCCGTGGCGGTCGTGGAGCGCACGGTGGCCAAGAAAGGCACAGGCGAGTTGGCCAAGGTTTATCTGAACTACTTGTACTCAGACGAGGCGCAAGAGATTGCGGCCAAACATGCGTTGCGTCCACGCTCACCTGCCTTACTCAAGAAATACACTGCGACCTTCAAGCCTATTCAGTTGGTGCCGGTGAGCGAGTATTTCGGCTCCCTGACCGAAGCCCAAAAAGTCCACTTCAACGACGGTGGTCAGTTCGACAAGATTTACACAGTGAAGTAATTGTTCATGGCATTGTTCTCTCCGGCGCGCAGCCATAAAGCGGCGCGTGTGCTTCCCGGCTTCAACATCACGCTTGGCTTCACGCTCACGTACCTGAGTTTGATTGTGTTGATTCCCCTCTCGGCCTTGGTCTTCAAAACCTTCACGCTCACGTGGCCCCAGTTCTGGGAGGCCGTCACAGGCCCGCGCGTGATGGCCTCATACCGCCTTACCTTCGGTGCGTCACTCATCGCGGCGTTGGTGAATGTGGTGTTTGGTTTGTTGGTGGCGTGGGTGCTGGTGCGCTACAACTTCTTTGGCAAAAAAGTGGTAGATGCCTTGGTAGATTTGCCGTTTGCATTGCCCACCGCCGTAGCAGGTATTTCGCTCACCGCTTTGTTGGCAGGCAATGGTTGGGTGGGTCAGTACTTGGAGCCGCTGGGGATTCAGCTCGCCTTCAACCCCAATGGGGTGGTGATTGCACTCATCTTCATTGGCTTGCCCTTTGTGGTGCGCACCGTGCAGCCCGTGCTGGAGGACACTGAGAAAGAACTCGAAGAAGCCGCGACCTGCCTGGGCGCCACACGTTGGCAAACCTTCAGCCGTGTGATTTTTCCAAGCATTGCACCCGCGTTGTTGACAGGCTTTGCCATGGCGTTTGCGCGTGCGATTGGTGAATACGGCTCAGTCATTTTCATTGCGGGCAACATGCCTATGGTGTCGGAGATCACGCCGCTCATCATCATTGGCAAGTTGGAGCAATACGACTACGCCGGTGCCACGGCGGTGGCGGTGGTGATGTTGGTGATCTCATTCGTGTTGTTGCTGGTCATCAATGCCTTGCAGGCTTGGCAGCGTCGTCACACAGGAGCCCCCGCATGAGTGCACAAATCAATGCATCGCGTGCCGGCACCACTGAGTCCGCGTGGGTGCGCTACAGCCTGATTGGCGTGGCGCTGACCTTCATGTTTTTCTTCTTGGTCTTGCCGCTGGCGGCGGTGTTCACCGAAGGGCTGCGCAAAGGCTTGGCGGCTTATTGGCAAGCGCTGCAAGAGCCGGATGCGTGGTCGGCCATTCGCCTGACCTTCATCGCCGCACTGATTGCCGTGCCTTTGAATTTGGTCTTTGGCGTGGCGGCGGCTTGGGCGATTGCCAAGTACGAGTTCACAGGCAAAGCCTTTTTGACCACGCTGGTGGACTTGCCGTTTTCCGTCTCACCCGTGGTGGCAGGTTTGATTTATGTGTTGATGTTTGGCGCACAGGGTTGGTTTGGCCCTTGGCTGCAAGCGCACGACATACGCATCGTGTTTGCTGTGCCCGGCATTGTGTTGGCCACGGTGTTTGTCACCTTCCCCTTCATTGCCCGTGAGTTGATTCCGCTCATGCAAACGCAGGGCAATGACGAGGAGCAAGCGGCCATTGTGTTGGGCGCCACAGGCTGGCAAACCTTTTGGTATGTCACGCTGCCTAACATCAAGTGGGGTTTGATTTACGGCGTCATCTTGTGCAACGCCCGTGCCATGGGCGAGTTTGGTGCGGTGTCGGTGGTGTCGGGACACATCCGTGGGCAGACCAACACCATGCCCTTGCATGTGGAAATTTTGTACAACGAATACCAATCGGTGGCGGCGTTTGCCGTGGCCTCACTCTTGGCTTTGTTGGCTGTGGTGACCTTGGTGTTGAAGTCCGTGGTGGAGTGGCGCCACGCCCGCGACTTGAAAGCAGTGGCGAATTTGCCACCAGAAATGCCCCGCACCGACCCAGCCCACGCACATTGAACAGACGAGATACGAATCATGAGCATTGAAATTAGAAACATCCACAAACAGTTCGGCGACTTCCAAGCGTTGGGCGATGTGAGCCTAGACATTCACTCGGGCGAGTTGATCGCGTTGCTAGGCCCATCGGGCTGCGGCAAGACCACCTTGCTGCGCATCATTGCGGGTTTAGAGACCGCAGATAGCGGCACCATTTTGTTCAGCGGTGAAGACACCACGCATGTGCATGTGCGCGATCGCCAAGTGGGGTTTGTGTTCCAACACTACGCGCTGTTTCGTCACATGACCGTGTTTGAAAACGTGGCCTTTGGCTTGCGCGTCAAGCCACGTAGTGAACGTCCCAGCGAAGCGCAGATCAAAAAGAAAGTGCATGACCTGTTGCGCTTGGTGCAGCTGGATTGGTTGGCTGACCGTTACCCCTCGCAACTGTCGGGCGGGCAGCGCCAACGCATTGCCTTGGCGCGCGCCTTGGCGGTGGAGCCCAAGGTGCTGCTGCTCGATGAACCCTTTGGTGCCTTGGATGCCAAGGTGCGCAAAGAGTTGCGCCGTTGGTTGCGCCGCTTGCACGATGACCTCAACGTGACCACCATCTTTGTGACCCATGACCAAGAAGAAGCCCTCGAGGTGGCCGACCGTGTGGTGGTGATGAACAAAGGCCATGTCGAGCAAGTCGGTAGTCCTCAAGAGGTGTGGGAGCACCCGGCCAGTCCGTTTGTGTATGGCTTCTTAGGCGATGTGAACTTGTTCCATGGCCGTGCGCACGAAGGTGAAATGCACATTGGTGTGGAAGACCAAACCGTGCGCGTGCCCAGCCCTGAGCACCATGCCGCGCAAGACGCCAAAGCGTTTGCCTATGTGCGCCCGCATGACCTGGATGTGCGTCGCTACACGCATGGTGAAGAAGGCATCGTGGCGCAACTCACCCGTGCCATTGTGGTGGGGCCGATTGCGCGCTTGGAGTTGGTGGCCGCCGAGGGCGACAGCCCATCGGATGAGCAGATCATTGAAGCGCAAATCCCTGCTTCGCAGTTTTACGAGCAGGGATTTACAGAGGGTGAGACCTTGGTGCTCACACCGCGCAAGGCGCGGGTGTTCATGGCCTAAGCACGCTGTAGGTTCAGACGCGCTGTTTGAACCAAGTCAAGGCGCGGTTCCATCCGTCCGTGGCTGGGCCAGCGCGGTAGCTGGGGCGATAGTCGGCGTGAAACGCGTGCGGCGCATCTGGGTACAACACAAACTCACTGGCCTTGGCGGCTTTGTTGCCCTTCGTGGCGGCTTGCGCCAGGGCTTCTTTCAGGTTGTTCACAGATGTCACGGGAATACCAGTGTCGGCGCTGCCATACAAACCGAGTACGGGCGCTTTCAAAGAAGCAGCCAAGTCAACGGCATGCTTGGGGTTGTTGGCATTGGTTTGACCTTCCATGCGGCCATACCAAGCCACGCCTGCTTTGAGTTTGGGGTTGTGCGCCGCATAGAGCCAGGTGATACGCCCGCCCCAGCAAAAGCCAGTGATGGCTGCGCGGCTGGCGTTGCCGCCGTTTTTGCTCGCCCACCTCAGCGTCGCATCCAAATCAGCCATGACTTGTGCGTCTGGCACTTTAGAGATGATTTCGGCTTGCAGCTTGGCAATTTCGCCATACATGCTGGGGTCGCCTTGGCGGAAAAACAACTCAGGTGCAATGGCCAAGTAGCCAGCTTTGGCAAAGCGACGTGTCACATCGGCAATGTATTCGTGGACGCCAAAGATTTCGGAGATGACCAAAACCACGGGCAAATTGGTTTTACCTTTGGGGGCTGAGCGGTAGGCTGGCACCTTGAAGCCGTTGACGTCAATCGTCACTTCGCCTTCGATCAGGCCTTCGCCCGAGGTTTGAATGGCGGTTTGCGCGATCAACGGCATGGCCGCAGCGGCGTAGCCCAAGCCCAATGCCGTTTGCAAAGCGAGGCGCCGTGTGGGGGCTGAATCGTCTTTGCTGTTGAGCAAAGCCTGCGTGTCTTGGCTCCAGTTAGTGTGCATGAAGCGTCCTTTTAGAAATTGCCTTTGAGGACGGGCAAGCCCAATGCGGCCCAGTCCGATATACCGCAACGATGGTAATAAATTTTGCTAGAGGGGAAGCCATCACGCGTCATAGCCAGAATGGCTGTGGGGCTTTGTGGGCACACGGGGCCATTGCAATAGGCAAACACTTTCTTGGCACTGGCGCAGTCCCAGCCCTTGGCGGTCTTCTTGCAGCCCAGTTCGTCCATCGTTGCGTATTTCAATCTCGCCCCTTGGCGTCTCGCCGACCACGGGCACCATGGCTTACAGTCGATCGGGTTGGGTGCTGAGGCTTTGCCATGCATCGCGCACGTTTGCCGTCTGGGTGGTGGGATAATCTTTCATCTATGAGCGGCAATACCTTCGGAACCCTTTTCAGCGTCACCAACTTTGGTGAATCCCACGGCCCAGCCATTGGCTGCGTGATCGACGGCTGCCCTCCGGGCATGTCGCTGTGCGAGGCAGACATCCAGCACGACTTGGACCGTCGTCGCCCTGGCACCAGCCGTCACGTGACGCAACGCAACGAACCTGACCAAGTGCAAATTTTGTCTGGCGTGTACGAGTGCAAAACCACCGGTACGCCGATTGCCCTGTTGATTCAAAACACCGACCAACGCAGCAAAGACTACGGCAATATTTTGCAAACCTTCCGTCCAGGGCACGCGGACTACACCTACTTCCAAAAGTTCGGTATCCGCGACCCGCGTGGTGGTGGCCGCTCTTCCGCCCGATTGACTGCGCCCACCGTGGCCGCGGGTGCCGTGGCCAAGAAATGGCTCAGCGAAAAATATGGCACCACCTTTGTCGGTTGCATGACGCAGCTCGGTGAAATGCCCATCCCCTTCGAGAGTTGGGGTCATGTAGGCCACAACCCGTTCTACGCCCCCTGTGCCGACGTGCAAGCCTTGGAAGACTACATGGACCGTTTGCGCAAAGCTGGCGACTCTTGTGGCGCGCGCATCCGTGTGGTGGCGCAGGACATGCCTGTAGGTTTAGGTCAACCGATTTACGACCGCTTAGATGCCAATATTGCCTACGCCATGATGGGCCTCAACGCCGTCAAGGGTGTGGAGATTGGTGCTGGTTTTGCCAGCGTCGCACAGCGCGGCACCACACATGGCGACTCACTTACTCCGCAAGGTTTCGTGACCAATAACTCAGGTGGTGTGTTGGGCGGCATCAGCACAGGGCAAGACTTGGAGGTGAGCATCGCCATCAAGCCCACCAGCTCCATCTTGAGCCCGCGTGAGTCGATCGATCAAAACAGCCAACCCACCGAGGTGGTCACCAAGGGTCGTCACGACCCGTGCGTGGGTATTCGCGCCACGCCGATTGCCGAGGCCTTGCTGGCTTTGGTCGTGATGGACCACGCCTTGTTGCACCGCGCCCAGTGTGGTGATGTGCAAGTGGCCATGCCCGCCATCCCTGGTCACATCGACGGTTGATGGCAACGAGCGTTGGTCTGACTTGACTGCTTCTTTGCCACCCGTGCGTTCGAGCGACGCGCTGTCACGTTTTCAGCTGTTTCCCTTTGCCGCGCTGTCGGCCAGTTACTTTGCACACATCGGTTTTTTCAATCCATACCTGCCGCTGTGGCTTAAGGATTTGGGTTTCTCCATCGCCATCATTGGGTTGCTCACCGCCGTGCAAGCTGCCACGCGCGTGTTGGCGCCTTATGGCTGGGGCTGGCTCAGCGACCACACAGGCGAGCGTGTGAAGTTGCTGCGCTACTGCGCGGGGGCTGCGCTGTTGTGCTCTGCGGGTTTGTTGGTCCACGGTGGGGTGGCGTGGATGGCGTTCGTGCTGCTGCTGATGTTCATTCACACCAGCGCCATGATGCCCATGAGTGAAGCCGCGTTGGCGCATTTGGTGAGTACTGCGCAAGGCTTTGATGCGCGTCGCTATGGCCGTGTGCGCTTGTGGGGCTCCTTAGGTTTTTTGGTGATGGTGTTTGTGGCGGGTGCTTGGTTTGAGTTGCAAGGCATGCAGAGTTTTCCCGCGTGGGCGGTGGGCTCGTTGGTACTGCTCAACCTCAGTGTGTGGTGGTTGCCCAACCGAAAAGAGACGGTTCATCACGGCGAGGTGCGCCCCTCTGTCATGCCCGTGTTGCGCCAACGCAAGGTGCAGTGGTTTTTTGCCACCGTGTTTTTTCATGTGCTGTCGCACATCGGTATCTATGTATTTTTCTCACTCTACCTTGACGAGCTGGGCTACAGCAAAATCATGATTGGTGTGTTGTGGGCCGTGTCGGTGGCGGCTGAGATTGTGTGGTTCTTTACCCAAAGCCGTTGGCTGCCCAAGTTCAGCTTGTCCATGTGGATGTTCATTTGTGCGGCGGCCATGGTGGTGCGCATGGCGCTCACCACATGGGCCGCACCGTGGTTGTGGGCACTGGTGCTGGCGCAGTTGCTCCATGCCCTCACCTTTGCCACCCAGCACACGGCGTGCATTGCGCTGCTCTCGCACCATTTTCCGGGTTGCTTGCGCAGCAGAGGCCAAGCCTTGTATGCCTCGATTGGCTATGGCGTCCCCGGTGTGTTGGGCGCCTTAGGCGGCGGGGCGTTGAGCGATGCGTTGGGGCTCTCTGCGGTCTACGCGTGCAGCATCGTCACGGCCGTGTTGGCCTGCGCATGTGCATGGCAGTGTGTGCACCACACCGCACAGCGGTTAGTGGCTGAAACGCAAAAATAGTTGCTTGGAATGGTGTGACACCCAGTGGTGGATAGGCACCTCGGCTTTTTCGTGCAAAAACAAACCAAGCCCCACGCTGCACAACCAAGCAAACCCAGTCAGTGCGAATGCGGTGTACGGGTCATAAAAACGGCTTTTGTTCCATATGTCGCTGAACAGCACGATCACGCCAAAGTGCGTCAAAAACAGCACATAGGCGCTGTTGGACAAACGGTGCACCACACGCTTCATGGGCGTCCAGTGAACCATACCTGTGGGTTTGATGACCAGCCACACCGCTGTGACCAAGGCCAAGCAGAGGCGCAGGCGAAACTCTAGCCACAACGCGCCCACCGCCATCAAGGCCGTCACACCAAACACGGCCATATCAAACTTGGAGCGCTTTGCCCACGCCGCCAACACGCCCAAGCCATAGGCGCAAAAGAAGTAAATCGCCCAGATGTCCAGCTCATGCACGCGGTTGAATTGCCACATCGACGCTACACAAAGCACGGCCACCGCCACAGACAGTCGCCTGTAATTGGTGGTCTGCAAGAGGTAGCACAGCACAATCAGCAAGGCATAGAGTTGGAAGTCCACCGCCACATACCAAACGCCGCTAGAGAGCGCCTCAAAGCCAAGCACATCGTGGAGCAACAACGCGTGCGCTAAAAATTGCAAAGGGGTGGGCTCGGTTGGCAGCCAACTTTCGTGGATGGTGAGGCGTGACACAGCCACGGCGAACGTGATCAGCGTGAGGGCCAACACATAAAACGGCGCCAAGCGAAGATAGCGTTTGGTAATGTGGACGAAGGGCTGTTGAATGGGTTTGTTCATCACCGATTGCGCAGCCAAATACCCACCGACTACCAAGAAGATTTGCACCGCCAAACGTGCGTGTTCGTAAAGCCCGTCCATCCAATGCGGCCACATCACATACAGGGTGTCGGACATCGGGCCGTAGGCCGAGAAGTGGTGCCACACAATCAATTGCGCGGCGACAACTTTCAACACATCGACAGTGAACGAACGCTCTAACACCTCAATACATCCTGCGTGCGGGCTTAATCGTTGGGTCGGAAGACCAGCAACAGTGGTGAGTGCACACGGCCATCGGTGTCACGCGGAAAAACCTCGGTCTTGTCGATGGCTTTGAGTACCGCGTTGTCCCATGCGGCACTCCCGCTGGACTTGAGCAGCTTACGGCTGACGATGGTGCCGTCTGGCGCACAACGCACTTCAACCTCTGCGGCGGCGTTGCCCGATACCGAGCTGGGGTCAAAGGTGATGTTGGGTTTGACCCGCGCACGGATACGGCCCCCATAGCTGTCTGATGGGCCAGAGGCTTTCATGGCCGTGCCGGTTGCAGTTTCGCTACCGCTGGCACCTGCCAAGCCTGCCATGCGCTTCATGTTTTCTCTGCGGATGGCTTCGAGCTTTTTGGTTTCTTCGGCAGAGGCCTTGCTGTCTTTTTGCTCTTGCAGTTTCTTTGCTTCTTTGTCTTTGCGTTCTTTCTCGGCCTCTTTCTTCAACTCTTCTTTGCGACGCTCTTCGACTTTGAAAGCCTCTTGAAGTTTTTTCTCTTCTTCCACTTTGCGTTTTTTAGCCAAAGCAATGCTCGCATCACGGTTCGGTGCTGGGGGCTCTGGGGCTTTCACCACGGGTTTGGGTTGAGGCGCTGGTGTGGGCGCAGGCGGTGGGGGCGGGGGTTCGACTTCTACCAACTTAGGCGCTGCGGCCATGGGCACAGCAGACCACAACTCGGCTTCGACCGACACGTCGTTGTCTTGCTTCCACTGAATGCCCGCGGTCAGCGCCACGACCAACAACGCGTGCACCAGCAAGGAGGCTCCCATGGAGCGCACCGCCCCTTTGGGCGACGGGGGGGCAAACGCCAGATGCTGGGCTTGTGCGCTCATGGCTCGAACATCAATCGACCAACTGAACCGACAGGCCCACGCGTTGCACACCTGCACGTTGCAAGGTGTCCATGGCTTTGACCACGGTCTCGTACTTGATGGTGCGGTCTGCGGTAATCACCACGGGGCCTTGCGAGGTTTCGCCTTGCAGCTCATGCACATCGCGGGCGAGGCCTGTGAGGGTGCTGCTCACAGTCTTGGTGACGGTGCCTGTGCTTTTGACGGTGATGCGCTCTTCTTTGCTGATCTCGACATGAATCACTTGATCTGGCACCGTGGCGGCTTTGCCCACGCTGGGCAAATCAATCACGCTGGGCGAGATCAGCGGCGCGGTCACCATGAAGATGATGAGTAAGACCAACATCACGTCAATGAACGGCACCATGTTGATGTCGTTCATGGCGCGGCGGCCACGGCCTGAGCGAGGAGCGATAGAAGCCATGGTGGGGCGTCCTGCTTAGTGCGCGGTTGAGCTAGCGCTGACATTGCGCTGCAAGATGTTACTGAACTCTTCGATGAAGGTTTCCAACTTGATCGACACGCGGTCAATGTCGCGTGAGAAACGGTTGTAGGCCAACACCGCAGGAATCGCAGCGAACAAACCAATCGCGGTGGCCACCAGCGCTTCGGCAATGCCAGGCGCAACCTTGGCCAGTGTCACTTGCTGCATCCCTGCCAAGCCTGTGAAGGCGTGCATGATGCCCCACACCGTGCCAAACAAACCCACATAAGGTGACACCGAACCGACGGAAGCAAGCAGCGAAAGGTTGGACTCAATCGCATCCATCTCTCGCTGGTAGCTGGCACGCATGGCGCGGCGTGCGCCGTCCATCAAAGCGCTGCTGTCGTTGATGCGGCGTTCGCGCAGTTTTTGATACTCGCGCATGCCGCTGGCGAAGATGCGCTCCATCGGGCCTGATGTTTTGGCGTTTTGTGCCGCAGCAGCGAACAACTCGTTCAAGCTAGTGCCAGACCAAAAGTCGCGCTCGAAGGTTTCGTTGAGTTCTTTGATGCGACTGATGGAGCCGATCTTGCGAAAAATCGCAGCCCAACTGGTGATGGAGACGCCCATCAGCATCAGCACCACCACTTGCACTACCCAACTGGCGTTGAGCAATAAATGAACGATAGAAAAGTCTTGTGTCATGTCAGGCGTTCCAATACAGAAGAGGGGATTCTCGCAGGCTTCATCGCGTCGGCATCAACCCAGCCAATGCGAATCGTGCCTTCGCAAAGTAAAGTTTCACCCAACCACGCTTGTTGGGCGATGACCAGGCTGGCGCGGCCACTTTCGGCGAGGGTGGCGGTGACGCGCAACATGTCGTCGAGCTTGGCTGGACGGTGGTATTTGACGGCGGTTTCACTCACCACAAACATGCCGCCAGTTTCTTGGCGCAAGGTGTGTTGGCCAATGCCCAGTGCGCGCAGCCACTCGGTGCGCGCACGCTCAAAGAACTTGAGGTAGTTGGCATAGAACACGATGCAGCCGGCATCGGTGTCTTCCCAGTAAACCCGAATCGGGTATTCGAAAACAGTGCGCATGGTTTAGCCCAGCAAGGTGTGTAAACGGGCCACGGCATCTTTCAGCTCGAGCAAAGAGCGGGCGGTAGAAAAGCGCACAAAGCGCGAGGTGTCGGCGCTGCCAAAGTCGCGTCCGGGGGTGATGGCGAGGTTGGCTCGATGCATCACTTCAAACGCAAAATCCCAACTGCCTGTGACGCCGAGTTTGTTTGCTGCAGCCGTGCAGTCTGCCCACGCGTAAAACGCGCCATCAGGTAGCACGGGTACGTTCAGTCCTAGGGCGTTGAGCGCAGGCACAAAGTAATCGCGGCGCGCTTTGAATTCAGCGCGGCGACGTTCGTACTCGGCCATGCTCTGCGCTTCAAAGCAGGCAAGTGCTGCGTGTTGCGCCACGGTGCTGGCGCAGATGAACAGGTTTTGCGCTAAGCGTTCCATCACGGGAACGAGTGCATCGGGCACTACCAACCAGCCCAAACGCCAGCCCGTCATGTTGAAGTACTTGCTAAAGCTGTTGATGCTGATGATTTGGTCGTCCATCGCCAAAGCCGACTGACCAAACTGTGCGTCGTAGCTCAAGCCCAAATAGATTTCGTCAATCAAGGTGATGCCACCACGTTGCGATACCTCGTTGTGAATCGCGCGCAACGCAACGGGGTGAATCGATGTGCCGGTGGGGTTGGAGGGCGACGCCAGCAACACCCCGCGTGTGTGCGCTGTCCAGTGCGCGCACACCTGTTCGGCACTGAGCTGAAAACGCTCGGCCGCAGTCGTGGGCACCAGCACCGCACGGCCTTCGGCCGCGCTCACAAAGTGGCGGTTGCAGGGGTAGCTCGGGTCGGGCATCAGCACTTCATCGCCCGCTTCAATCAGCGCCAAGTACGCCAGTTGCAAAGCCGCCGATGCACCCGCTGTGATGACGATGCGACGCGCAGGCACGTTCACGCCAAAACGTGTGCTGTACCAAGCGCTGATGCGTTCACGCAACTCAGGCAAGCCGAGCGCGGGGGTGTATTGCGTGATGCCGTCATGCACCGCACGTACCGCTGCTTCTTGCACCAAGGGCGGTGCGGTGAAGTCGGGCTCGCCGATGTTTAGGAAAATCATGGGCGCATCGGTGTACGCCACCAAGGCGGCACGCTCGGCGGCGGCCTTGGCCACCTCCATCACATAGAAAGGCTCTATGCGTTGTGCGCGCTGGGCGATCTTCATCATCAATCGCGCAGCTTGCCTTTGGCGCGGTCCGCTTCGACTTCAAGTGCGCGTAGTTGCGGGGCCAAGCCGTTGAGCACACCGTTCACATACTTGTGTCCATCGGTGCCGCCGAAGGACTTGGCCAACTCGATGTATTCGTTGAGCACCACGCGCCAAGGCACATCAATGCAGTGCTGAAACTCATACGCGCCCATCCACATCACGGCGTGTTCGATGGGGGAAATTTCAGTCAGTTTGCGGTCAAGCAAGGGCTCAATCAGCGCGTCCAAAATTTCACGTTGTTCAATGCAGCCGTACAGCAGGGCGTCGTAATGCACCGAGTCGGATTTGTGAAAACCACTCAGGTCGCGCGTGAACACATCAATGTCCGCCGCTTCGTTTTGTCCCACCAAAAATTGGTAGAGGCCTTGCAAGGCAAATTCACGTGATCGGCTGCGGCCAGATTTGGCCGAGCTTTTGCTGGCACTGGCACGCGCCAGTTTGTCTTCAATGGTGTGGTGGTCGCTCATGCCAAGTGCTCCATCAACAAGGCCATTTCGATCGCCACACGAGCCGCGTCCCGGCCTTTGTCGGTTTGACGGGCGACTGCTTGTTCTAAGTTCTCGGTGGTCAGGATGGCGTTGGCAATGGGCACGTGGTAGTCCATGCCGACTCGGGTCACGCCTGCGCCCGATTCGTTGGCCACCAACTCGAAGTGGTAGGTTTCACCACGGATGATGCAGCCCAGCGCGATCAGCGCACTGAACGGTTCTGGGTCGTCAACTTGCGCGAGTGCCGCTAAGGCCAAGGGCACTTCAAGTGCGCCCGGCACATGCACATGGGTGATGCGGTCGTCGGCCACGCCCATGGCTTTGAGCTCAGTGATGCAGGCCGTGGCCAATGCGTTGGTGATGTCGTCATTGAAGCGCGCTTGGACGATGCCAATTTTCAAAGCGCTGCCGTCGAGCGTGGTGGTGGAGCCGAGGTTAGACACAAACATGGTTTTTATTCTTCGTGGTTTTATTCTTTGGAGGCGGATTCAAGGACGAAGTGCAACACGCTTTAACGAGGCATGGAATACCTCGTGAGGTGTCTTGAATCCTAGTCGCTTTCTGGGGCGGTGATTCAATCGGTTTTCAATCATAGTCAATTCCTCATCCGTCACGG
>NZ_JAVKLW010000098.1:0-7090 GCF_031538885.1 Limnohabitans sp. | reverse complement strand
GTGCTGGGCATTCAGACTTACTTCGCTGACCCCTATTGCAGTTGGCAACGTGGCAGCAACGAGAACTTCAACGGCCTACTGCGCCAATACATCCCAAAGAAGCGCCGCATGGAAACCGTGACGGATGAGGAATTGACTATCATTGAAAACCGATTGAATCATCGCCCCAGAAAGCGACTAGGATTCAAGACACCTCACGAGGTATTCCATGCCTCGTTAAAGCGTGTTGCACTTCGTCCTTGAATCCGCCTCCATCGTCTCGAAGAATAGGCTCGCCTGCTTGCTCCGCACTGTCAAATTGGCCTTTGTGAATGGCCCACCAGAGGCCACCCAAGATACAAAGCACCAACAGCACCGACAGAGGGATCAACAAATACAAGATATCCATCAAAATCCTTTGGTGAGTCGTAAAGAGTTCAATACAACCCATAACGAGCTCAACGCCATGCCCAAACCAGCCAACCAAGCAGGCAACCAGCCGACCACAGCCAGTGGCACACATAAGGCGTTGTAAGCCGCAGCCCACACCAAGTTTTGCCTGACCACCCTCAGGGTTTGTCGCGCTAACTTGACGCTTTGCGCCACCACCAACAAACTGCCGCCCATCAACACCAAGTCCGACTTGGACTGAGCCAAAGGTACGGCATTGCCAAACGCCATCGACACATGCGCACCCGCAAGTACGGGGCCGTCATTCAGGCCATCTCCCACCATTGCCACACGCGCACCTCGCGACTGCGCGGCCTGCATGCGCGAAAGCTTGTCTTGCGGCGTACACGCCCCAAATGCTTGGGTAATGCCTACCTGCTGGGCGACTTGCTGCACGGATGCCACGCGGTCCCCCGAAAGCAACCACACATCCACGTTCAAGCCCTTGAGAGCCTGCACGGTTTGGACAGCATCTGAACGAACATCTTCTGACAGTTGCCAGCTCGCCAACCACTCGTTTTCACGACATAAGTGTACTTGGCAAACACCCGCCTTATCGGGTATTCCCTTGGTTTTTGGCGCACAAAACACCGCAGACCCCAATCGCAAACCGCCATCCAGGTAGCCTTGCAAGCCTTGACCAATCATTTCGTTTACATCTTGCGCATCCAACACGAGGTCACTGTCTGCGTTCTGATGCGCTTGAACCAAGGCACGCGACAACGGGTGAAGCGAATGTTTGGCCAAGGCGGCGGCTAAGGCCAGTGCGTCATCAGGCGTCACGCCGTCAGCGGTCATGACCTGTGTGATGCGTTGGCCGTCCTGCGTCAGCGTGCCCGTTTTATCAAAGATCAAGGTATCAATTTCGGCCAAGGACTCCAAGGCTTGTAGATGGCGCACCAACACACCATGACGTGCCAAATTACCTGCCGCAGCCAACATGGCCGCAGGTGTGGCAAGCGACAAGGCACACGGGCACGTCACCACCAACACGGCCACGGCCACCATCAACGCATGTCCAGGGTTGCTCGGCCACCACCATGCGGCGGACAACGCCGCCAACACCAGCACCCCCAACAAAAACGGCTTGGCAATCCGGTCTGCCAACTGCGCCAAGCGCGGCTTTTGCAGCGAAGCGTTTTCCATCAAGGACACGATTTTCGAAAACTGCGTCCCCTCACCCACCTGCACCACACGCACCGTCACAATGCCGCTGAGGTTATGACTCCCCGCCACCACAGAGTCCCCCACGCCTCGCAGTTGGGGGCGGGACTCGCCCGTCAACAGCGCCTCATCGGCGAGGGTCTGGCCTTGCACGATCACACCATCGGCGGGAAAGCTCTCCGAAGGTGACACACGGATCACATCGCCCACCAGCACGCGACGCACCGCCACACGTTCAAACGCGCCGCTGGGCAACTGCCGCTCCACGCTGTCGGGCAAGCGGTTCATCAAAGCCTCTAAGGCACCAGCTGTGCGGTCACGCACACGCAACTCCAACCAACGCCCCGTGAGTAAGAAAAACACAAACATGGTGAGCGAGTCGTAGTACACCTCAGCACCCAAAATGCCATTCGGCTCGAACGTAGCGACAGAACTGAGTAAGAAGGTGATGACCATGCCCAGTGCCACCGGCAAATCCATGCTGACACGGCGTGCGCGAATGTCACGCAGCGCGCTGCCAAAGAACGGCCCACACGAAAACAGCACCACGGGCAAGGTCAACACCCACGATGCCCAGCGCAACAAAAACACCATGTCGGGCGTGATGTCTCCGTCACGCGACACATACGCGGGGTAGGCATACATCATGACTTGCATCATGCAAAAGCCTGCGACCAACCACCGCCACAACGCGCGGCGACCTTCTTCGTGGCGGGCTTGGCGCAAGTTGCTGTCAGCTGCAGGCAAAGCACCATAGCCCGCTTTGACAATGGCCGCCATCCACACCGAAGGTTTGACACGTGCGGCAGCCCACACAACTTTGGCGCGATGCGTGGCAGCATTTACCTCCACCGACTGAACGCCAGGCACCGCCATGAGCGCCTCTTCTACTGTGAAGGCACAGGCGGCACAGTGCATGCCTTGAACCACTACATGCGAATCCCAACAGTCATCCGAAGAGGGAGAGCTTGTGGGTTTGTGTGGTTGACTAAAACGCAACCACTCTTGGCGGTCATCGAGTAGCTCAACCATCGAAGAATCAGAATGCATAAGGGTGTAGCCTAACGACTTCGTCTTGCACGTGCTTGACGTGTATCAACACAAGACGCAGGACATGAGGTAAGTTTTGAGAGAAATTAACAAAAGGCAGTTTTTACAACGGCCACTTGCTCGGTCTAGCACCGCCTCAACTCGATAGTCTCGGTAATGCGAATTCAAGCAGCGCGGAGTGGAATGCCTAAAAAAGTCTTGGCAGCCCGCGGTGAACTGACCGCATCTAACAACGTCATGGCGTCCAGCTCACGCATAAATGCTTGGAGTGCTTGACGAAATCCGCGTTGAAGATTGCACACCTGAAAGACGACGCAACTACTGTCTAGACCTGAGGTGTGGCACTCCACCAAGGCAAAATCGTCCTCCGCCCAACGAACAATTTCACCAATGGTGATAGCGCCTGGAGTCCTCGCCAATCGCATACCACCGGATCGACCGCGTGTTGTTTCAATCAATCCTTGACCGCGCATTTCGTGAACAATTTTTGTCAAATGGTTACGAGAAATGCCATGGGCCGAAGCGATTTGGTCGATGGTCACCAATTCACCTGAGTCGTATTTCAGAGTCAGATACATCGCAACCCGGAGGGCGTAGTCGGTATAGGTGGTCAGTCGCATGGTGATGTGGAGACAAACAAGTCACTAAAAAGTTTCTTATACCACCTGCGACTGATGCAATCAGGGCAATTGCAACAACGAGGCCACCAAGGCCTTGGCCTCTTCATCTTTGATCGACTGAGGTGGCATGGGAATCGCGCCCCAGTTGCCACTACCACCCGCCTTAATTTTGGCCACCAATTTGGCCTCTGAGGCCTTGTCATTTTTGTACCGGTGAGCCACCTCTTTGAAGGATGGACCCACCAATTTCTTATCGACCGCATGACATCCGGTACAACCATTTTTTTGCATCTTGTCCATCAAACTGGCGGGAACTGTTTGTGCTTGACTGCCACCAGCGCACAGGACGATGATGACGCCCAAACTCCAAGCGCACAATGAATTTTTCAAAGTCATTTTCTTTACTCCTTGTCTATTACACGTTCATACATAGGCGAATTCATTGGCAGATCATTTTGCTGACATAACCACGCCTCCTTTAAGGTATTTAATTAATACATGTATTTATGATACATTATTTATTACTACTTTCAAAATCTATTGGAGAAACGTCACATGCAGTCCATCGCCGCTCAAATTACTTTCGTACTACTCCTCGTGTTAGTGCTGTGTTTCGTATGGGTCTTACGGCGTACCGCGATTCCCACGCCTTTAGAGAAATTGACCACAGGGGCTTACAAGTTACGCAGCCGCTTGTTTGTGCTGGCACTGTTGTCTGGTTGCGTGATCACAGGCTTTACGCTGATGCCTTGGCCACACGACGCACAAGCAACACAAGTGACGCGTCACATCGACATCAAAGCTCGGCAATGGGCATGGGAGTTGTCAGACCAAACCGCACGTGTAGGAGAGGTAATTGAGTTTCGCGTCAGCAGCGAAGACGTAAATCACGGCTTTGCCTTGTATGACGAACAGCAGCACATGCTGGCGCAAATTCAAGCCATGCCTGGTTTTGTCAACAAAGTGAGGCACCGTTTCACCGCCCCAGGTGTCTACAAAGTTTTATGCCTGGAATATTGCGGCGTAGCTCACCACGGCATGGTGGCAGACATCCAAGTTCTACCCGCACCTTGACCCTTTTTTTTGAATCACACTGGAGCCCCCATGACGACCCTCCTCACCTCTATTGAATCCAAGGACACCTCGTTCGGTGTCAAGTTATACCTAGGCACATCGATGGTCGTTGTTCTGCTAATGATGGTCGTCGGCCTACTGATGCGTGCAGCCCAAGCGGGTTGGATTGACATACCTGCCGATATTTTTTACCAATTGATGACGACGCACGGCGCAGGCATGGTTGGTATTTCAGGCTTAGCAGGCGCGAGCATCATGTGGCATTTTCTAAGCCGCCATGTTCACCTCAGTCGCACGGTGCTTTACATCAATTACGGTTTGTTTCTGTCCGGAGTGGTTCTGATTTTGGGATCGATTTTCTGGGGTGGCTATGCCGGTGGGTGGACGTTTTTATGGCCACTCCCTGCCAAGTCCATGGGTCTCTGGAGCGCTGATGCGGCTGCCAGCTTCATATCGGGATTACTGTTGATTGGTGTCGGCTTCTTGATTTTCAATCTTGATGCTGGTTTAGCCATCACACGCCGATATGGCAGCGTGTTGCGCGGACTGGGATTGGATCAACTGCTGTCTGGCGAGATTCGCAGCGATCATCCACCAACCGTGGTGGCAAGTTCGATGGTGATCATCGTCAACACATTGGGGATTTTGAGCGGTGCTGTGGTGCTTGTGGTCACACTCGCCAATCTGTATTTTCCAGAATTGGTCATCAACCCTCTGCTGGCCAAAAACCTGATTTACTTCTTTGGTCACGTCTTCATCAACGCCACGATTTACATGTCGGTGATTGCGGTGTATGAGCTATTGCCTGTTTACGCGGGTCGCCCTTGGAAGGTGTCACGCCCTTTCTATGCTGCTTGGGCTGCTGCCACAGTGTTTGTAATGGCCGTCTATCCGCACCACTTATTACTTGATGCCGTCATGCCCGCACCACTGTTGGTGCTGGGTCAAATCGTCTCATACCTGAGCGGTATTCCCGTCTTGCTGGTGACAGCCTATGGCGCTTTGCTGCTGGTCTACCGTTCGGGCATCCAATGGCAAGTTCCTGCGCTTTGGTTGATGTTGGCCATGTTCGGTTGGGCCGGTGGCGTCATCCCGGCCATTGTGGACGGCACGATTCAAATCAACAAAGTAATGCACAACACCATGTGGGTGCCAGGTCATTTCCACTTTTACCTATTGATTGGCTTGCTGCCCATGGTGATCGGTTTTGGTCTGCACATCACCAGCGCTCACAAAGCATTGAATGTGCAACTGCAACGTACCTTCTTCTTTTTGTATTTCGCGGGTGCCGTTGCCTTCAGTGTGGCCTTCCTTGCAGGGGGCTGGGCGAGTGTGCCGCGCCGTTGGGCACAGCACTGGCCCGAGTGGATGGCGTATGACCAAGTCGGTAGTTTGGCCGCGATGGTGGTGATCGTCGCCATGGTGGGTGTGGTGATTGCGCTAGTTCGCCGACTTCTGGAGAGAAATCATGGAACAACCGCGTGACATCGGTCGAACACTCGGTGTTGCCCTATGCGTGATCGCTTTAGGCGCAGGACTACTGTGGAAGTTGACCTCAGGATTGCAAATTTTCACCAGCGAAACATGGCGGCGAGCCGAAATCGCAAGCGCGCCAAGGGCCTTGCCTGACACCTGGTTGGAAGATGAACGCGGACAGACCTTTAATTTACGCAGTCTGTGTGGCCAAGTCATGGTGCTCGATTTCATCTACACCCGTTGTCCCACTGTTTGCAAATCGCTGGGGGTGAGTTCGAGTCAGTTGGCCAAACATTTCACGCAAACAGGACAAACAGTCACGGTGATGTCCGTGTCGTTCGACCCGCTGTATGACAACCCAGCTCGCTTGCACACGTTCAAACAACAGACGGAGCCCCAACCCAGCGCTTGGCGCTTGGCGCGGCCAGTGCACAACACCGAACGCGATCATTTGCTGACCACCGCAGGTGTGATGGTGATTCCAGATGGTATGCAAGGCTATGAACACAACGCCGCCTTGCACATCATCGACAAAAACTGTCGCATCACACAGCTACTCGACATGGAGGACGTGGAACATGCGCAACGCACCGTTCAGACGCTTCTGTGAAAGCCACGCCACGCGCCTACAAATCACTCCCTTGCATCGCCTGCAAGGCTGGGGACTGCTGGCCATCATGTTGTGGCTGCCTGGACTAGGCGGTGCGCTCAAGCAGAGCATGCTCACCCACATGGGTGTGCAAGTGAGTTTGCTGGTGGTGGCCGGTTATGGTTTAGGACGCGCGCTTTTGGCCCATAGCCCGGAGTACCTAGAAACAGCACGGCGACACCGTTGGTCCTTGATGTTGATCGCGGTGTTCACGCTCATGGTGTGGATGCTGCCTCGGTTGTTGGATTTGGCAGTGGATCGGCACGAAGTTGACCTCCTCAAGGTTCTCAGTTTGGTCTTGTGTGCGGGCCTACCTCTCGCATGGGCTTGGCCGCAACTCCCTGTCGTCACACAAGGCGTGTTGCACCTTGAGGCCCTAGCCACTTTGTGGCGCATGGGTTGGTTGTATCTGGATAGTCCCTCCCGATTGTGTTTGAGCTACGGACTGGCCGATCAACACAGTTTGGGACAGGGACTGATGGCCGCTGGACTGGTCTACGCCCTGTGGCTGGCATTTACCGTGCTGCGCGGTCAAGCCGTGCCGTTGCAGACACCACACGTCAACACACCGCTTCCAAGGATGCACTGATGTACACACACACGATTGACTATTTCATCGCGGTGGCTG
>NZ_JAVKLW010000097.1:0-19516 GCF_031538885.1 Limnohabitans sp. | reverse complement strand
GTTCTACAACCACCGCAGAATTCACTCTACATTGGGCTATGTCAGCCCGATGCAGTTTGAGAAAAGCTGGAACGCGGCACAGCTATTGAAGGCCGCATAATTGACCAGCTAAGAGGTACGTCCAACAGGGGCAGGTTCAGATGGATTGCTGTCGCAAGGAGTAAATATGCAAGAAGTCAAGACTTTGCCACCTGAAATCCAGCAACTGATCGATGAACAGTTTGAGGCACTCAAGCGTGACATCCATGAAAAATTCATCGCGCTGCGGCAAAAAATTTGGTGGGATGACGCGTAATGAATTTGTGGGCTGTCTAAAAAACGGTCAGCCGTTGCTTGGCCCTAACAGCACCACCAAAGCGCCACCCCCGCCATCGGAGGGCTTGGCCTGCACAAAGGCCAGCACCTCCGTTTTTTGTACCAGCCAGCGTTGCACTTTGCTCTTGAGTACTGGCTCTTTGCCGGGTGAGCCCAAACCTTTGCCGTGGACCACGCGCACGCATCGCCAGCCCGTGCGTTTGGCGTCGCGTACAAATTGGCCAAGGGCTTCACGGGCTTCGTCGCTGCGCAAGCCGTGCAAGTCAAGCTGGCCTTGCAGACTCCATTCGCCTTTGCGCAGTTTGCGCGTCACGTCGGTGCCGATGCCGGGGCGTCGAAAGCTCAGTTGGTCATCCACATCGAGCAGGGTGCTGACATCGAACTCGTCGCTCATGCTCTCGACCAAGGCGGCTTGGTCGTCCAACGTTTGTTGCAAAGGTCTCGCCGCGGGGCGTTGCGGCGTAATGAACACGCGTGCTTTGGCCGAGATCGGTTGAACCTTGCCTACTGCGTGGGTGAATAAATTGCGTTCTGTTTCAGCGCGCCGCTCGGCTTCAAGGTGTGCGGCTTCGGCAGCGGCGGCGGCCAGCGCAGCGTCATTCACCTGTTGGCGGATAGCGTTCAAGTCTTGCAAGGATTTCGCTTTCACAACAAGCCTTCTTCGGCCATCGATAAATACTTGCCTTGCGCCACGATGATGTGGTCGCGCACGCTCACATCAATCAAGGCCAGTGCTTCTTGCAGGGTGCGGGTGAGTTTCAGGTCGGCTTGTGAGGGCTTGACGGTGCCACCCGGATGGTTGTGTGCCAGCACCACGCCGTTCGCACCCAAGGCCAAGGCGGTCTTGGCGACTTCACGTGGATAGACCATGGTTTGCGACAGTGAACCGCGAAACATGGGCTGGTAGGACAGCAGTCGGTTGTGGGCATCGAGAAACAAAACTGCAAATACCTCGTGTTTGAGTTGGGCGAGTTCAAGTTGCAAGTATTGTTTCACCGCATTGGGTGAATTCATGACCGCTGTTTCGGTTAATTCTTGGGTCAAGGCACGGCGCGCCATCTCTAAAACCGCCACCAATTGCGAACGTTTGGCGTCGCCTCCCATGCCTTTGAAGGTTTTGAGCTCAGAGGCGCTGGCGTGGATCAGGCCCGCAAAGCCCTTGAAACGGTCTAGCAGCTCTTGGGCCATCGCAAATACGCTTTTGCCTTTGATGCCGGTGCGCAGGAACAGGGCCAAGAGTTCGGTATCGGTCAGGGCAGATGCGCCGTGTTTGAGCAATTTTTCGCGTGGGCGCATCTCGGCGGGGAGCTGTTGAATCGACATGGGTTCGGAGATTCGGTTCATATGGAGAGCTTTCTACAATAGGCAGTTCAACACAGAGAGTCCTATGACTGTATCCACCCCTCACCCTACCATTGCGCCAGATTCTTTTTTGACGCTGCACTATCGTCTTTCGGGACCGCAAGGTGACGTGATCAACACGTTTCACGAGAAACCCGCCACGTTGTCGCTAGGCTCGGGGGCGTTGTCGTCTGCGTTGGAACAGCATTTACTGGGGCTGACCGAGGGCATACGCACCACGTTTGAGTTGGCCGCCGGCTTGGCTTTTGGTGAGCGCAATCCCGAGATGCAGCAGTGGGTGAGCAAAAGCTTGCTCAAAGACTTGGGGGACCCCGACGAGCAATACAACGTGGGAGATGTGGTGCAGTTCCCCGCACCCACTGGCCAAGGCTCTTTCGCGGGTGCGGTGCAGCAAGTCACGGAGGAGTCTGTTTTGTTTGACTTCAACCATCCACTGGCCAACCAGCCCGTGACGTTTGAAGTACAGATCATTGGGATTTTGTAAAACAACATGCATACCCATAACCTCCAAGAAATCGTTCTGGCTGAGCCGCGTGGCTTCTGTGCTGGCGTGGACCGTGCGATCGACATCGTGGAGTGTGCCCTGCAAAAATTTGGCGCACCCGTCTATGTGCGCCACGAAATCGTGCACAACACCTTTGTGGTGGCCGACCTCAAAAGTCGTGGCGCAATCTTCATCGAAGACTTGGCTGATGTGCCTGCTGGGGCGACTTTGGTGTTCAGCGCTCACGGTGTGCCCAAGTCTGTCGAACAAGAGGCTGTGGGCCGTGGGTTCACGGTGTTTGACGCCACCTGCCCGCTGGTAACCAAGGTACACGTGGAAGTGGCCAAGCTGCACAAAGAAGGTTTCGAATTCATCATGATTGGTCACAAAGGTCACCCGGAAGTCGAAGGCACGATGGGCCAGTTACTCGATGGCATTTATTTGGTGGAAGACGTGGCCGATGTTGCGCATGTGCAGCCCAAACAAACCGAGCGTTTGGCCGTGGTGACGCAAACCACGCTCAGTGTGGATGATGCCGCGCAGATCACCGAGGCCGTGGTGGCCCGCTTTCCGCAGATTCGCAAACCCAAGATGCAAGACATTTGCTATGCCACCCAAAACCGACAAGACGCGGTGAAGGTGTTGAGCACAGAGGTGGAGTTGGTCATTGTGGTGGGCAGCCCTACCAGCTCCAACAGCAATCGTTTGCGCGATGTGGCGCAGCGCTCTGGCGTGCAGAGTTATATGGTGGACAGTGCGGACGAACTCCAAGAGGCCTGGTTTGCCGGCGTGAGCCGTGTGGGCCTGACTGCGGGTGCCTCGGCCCCCGACATCTTGGTGCAACAGGTCATTGCCCGTATGCGCGCCTTGGGCGCTGTGTCTGTACGAACCCTCGATGGTGTGGAAGAAACCATCAAGTTTCCCTTGCCCAAAGGGCTGAAATAAAGGATTGAAGTAAATGCTCGATATCAACCAGCTGCGCCGCGATTTGCCCAGCGTCATTGCCAAACTGCAAGCCCGTAAAACCCCGCAAGCATTTTTGAATGTGGATGCGTACCAAGCTTTAGAAGCAGAGCGTAAAACCTTGCAGACGCGCACCGAAGAGTTGCAAGCCAGCCGGAACGCCTTGTCTAAGCAAATTGGCATGCTCAAAGCCAAAGGCGAGACTGCCGAGGGTGTGATGGCGCAAGTGGCAGCGATCAAAACCGAACTCGACACCTCGGCGGTGCGTTTGGACGCCTTGCAAGCCAACTTGCAAACGCTGTTGATGGCTGTTCCTAACTTGCCGCACGACAGTGTGCCGGTGGGCGAGGATGAACATGCCAATGTGGTGTTGCGCCGCTGGAGCCCTTCCGGTACCGAGCCAACACCTTTGGGCTTCACGCCCAAAGACCATGTGGACTTGGGCGAGCCTTTGGGCCTGGACTTTGAAATGGGCGTCAAGTTGTCTGGTTCACGCTTCACCGTGATGAGGGGCCAAATCGCGCGCATGCACCGCGCGCTGGCGCAGTTCATGCTCGATGTGCAAACCCAAGAGCACGGTTACACCGAGTGCTACACGCCTTACATCGTGAATGCTGAGAGTTTGAAGGGTACAGGTCAGTTGCCCAAGTTTGAAGAAGACTTGTTTGCTGCCAAGAAGGGTGGCCAAGAAGGTGCAGCTGCCAGCGACAGTGCGGCGCTGTACTTGATCCCCACCAGCGAAGTGCCATTGACCAACTTTGTGCGTGATGTGGTGGTGGCTGAGAACGAGTTGCCCCTCAAGCTCACCGCACACACACCTTGCTTCCGTTCAGAGGCGGGCAGTGCAGGTCGCGATACGCGTGGGTTGATTCGTCAGCATCAGTTCGACAAAGTGGAGATGGTGCAAATCGTGCATCCCGACAAGAGCTACGAGACCTTGGAAGCAATGACAGGTCACGCCGAGGCTGTGCTGCAAAAGCTGGGCTTGCCCTACCGCGTGATGTTGCTCTGCACGGGCGACATGGGCTTTGGCGCCACTAAAACGTACGACCTTGAGGTGTGGCTGCCCGCGCAAAACACCTACCGAGAAATCAGCTCGGTGTCGAACTGTGAAGCTTTCCAAGCCCGTCGTTTGCAGGCTCGTTTCAAGAACGCCCAAGGCAAGAACGAACTCGTGCACACCTTGAACGGCTCTGGACTCGCGGTGGGACGAACTTTGGTGGCGGTGCTGGAAAACTACCAGCAAGCCGATGGCAGCATTCGTGTACCAGAAGTCTTGTGCCCCTACATGGGCGGTGTGAATGAGTTGCGTGGCTGATACAGTTGTCAAAACCTTAAGGAATTTGGCTATGAAATATTTACTTGTTTTGATCGCAATAACGCTTTTGAATGCATGTGCATCTATGAACAACGCTGAGAGTGGTGCCAACACCGACAATGCCCAACGCCCCATGATGGAACAACTCGGTCGCATGCCTTTGCCTGTGGGAACGAAGTTGCGTACGGGGGAGTCGCTTATTTTTGGCGTGGGCGATGGTTGGTTAGGACGCGCGGTGTTTGAGTTGCCAAACGATGCAACCACCAGCTACAACTTCTTTGCAGAACAGATGCCACGTCAAGGATGGAGCATGATTTCTTCAGTGCGTGGCAAACGAAGTTTGCTGGTCTTTACCCGAGGTGACCGTTCCGCCACGATTGAACTAGAAGATGCCAATTTGTTCAACGGTGGTTGCGTGGCTTCGATGTTGATCAGCCCTGTGGGGGGCGTGGTGACCACAGCACCTGCGAACACGGGCGTGGTGGTGCAACCTGTTGGAAATGCTGGTGTACGTCGCCCCTGATAGAATCACGGCTTCGACAAACGACACCGAATCAGGAGAAGTGGCAGAGTGGTCGAATGTACTTGACTCGAAATCAAGCGTAGGGGCGACCCTACCGAGGGTTCGAATCCCTCCTTCTCCGCCAAGTGGAAAACCGTTCATATCGAACGGTTTTTTTATTTCTACGAGGGCGACTGATGCTGCATCTTGAGCAATCTTCCAAACTCTTCCCGCTTCGCTGTGTGCTGAAGCGGGTTGCTTTGGCGATGGTGGTTGCAGTTCTTGCAGGCTCTGCTTCTGCCGTATTTCTCTTCTCGCTGGACTGGGCCACGCAAACCCGCAACACCTCTCGGTGGTTGATGTGGGGTTTGCCGCTGGCGGGTTTTGCAGTGGGGTGGTTGTATCTGAAGTTGGGTCAACACGTCGAAGCGGGTAGCAACTTGCTGATTGACGAAATAAACGACCCGCAAAAAGTCGTGCTTTTGCGCATGGCCCCGCTCGTGTTAGGCGGAACCGTCATCTCGCATTTGTTTGGGGCTTCCGTGGGGCGCGAAGGCACGGCCGTGCAAATGGGAGGCGCGTTGGCCGATCAGCTCACGCATTGTTTCAAGCTCAAGCATGTGGACCGTCGCATGGTGTTGATGGCGGGCATCAGCGCCGGTTTCGCATCGGTGTTTGGCACGCCTTTGGCGGGGGCTGTGTTTGCACTGGAGGTATTGGCGATAGGTCGTATGCGCTTAGACGCTTTGCTGCCCTGCGTGATCGCCGCTGTGACGGCTGACCAAGTCGGCTTGTGGTGGGGTGTCCAGCACACGGCCTATGTACTGGACACGGTGCCGCAGATCACACCTTGGTTGTTGCTTGTCATGGTTTTGGCGGGGGCGGTGTTTGGCTTGGCTGGCAAGGTGTTTGCCGATGGGACACATGCACTCAGTGGTTGGATGAAGCAACACATCGCCTACGCACCGCTGCGTCCTTTGCTGGGTGGTGCGGTGATAGCGACCGTGGTGATGTGGGGCAACTTTGACCGCTACATGGGTTTGGGTATTCCAGTGATGGTGGAGGCCTTTGTGCATCCGCTGGCCCCGACAGACTTTCTCGGCAAGATGGTGTTCACTGTGGCGTCTTTGGGCTCGGGCTTCAAAGGCGGCGAGGTGACGCCACTCTTTTACATTGGCGCAACGCTTGGCAACGCTTTGGCACCACTCTTCGATGTGCCGTTTGCTTTGTTGGCTGCAGTGGGCTTTGTGGCTGTGTTTGCGGGCGCTGCCAATACGCCTATTGCCTCGACCTTGATGGCGATGGAATTGTTTGGTGCCGAGCTGGGTGTCTTTGCCGCGTTGGCTTGTGTGATGAGCTATGTGTGCTCAGGCCACTCTGGCATTTACCGCGCCCAACGTGTGGCTCATCGCAAAACGGATGCCCTTCTTAGAATGCTGGTGATGACCTTGTTTCTCTCACGTTTACTCTGTATTGCCTGTTTTGGGCTGGCGCTGTGTTCGCCCGCGGCATGGGCGCAAACCTTCAAAATGCCATGTGAGGTAGAAGGCGTGATCCCGGCCTTGGATGACCTCAAAATCAAGCCTCAAAAAGTGGTCATTGAAATCCAATCGATGGGCAAAAATATTTTTCTCAAGATGAACGGTGCTGCACCTTACTTGGTGCAAGCCAGTAGCTTGACGACTGAGGAGTTCTCGGGCAAGAGCTTGACGACATCTAAAGAAATGGGCGCATTTCGCAAACACAAAGTGACGGGTGCCGAGTCTGAGATTCGTATTGACCAAGCCACCGTGGTGGTGGCCGCTTACAGCGACATTGAGTTCCAAGGTAAAAAAGTGCGCATCCAGATCACGGGGCCTTGTGCGGTGCCCCGCTGAAGGAGGCAAGAGATGACGATGGCCTTTGACTTAAAACCAGCACCAAAAACCGGTGCAGTTGCCCGTGATTTGCTGGATCAGCAAGTCCACCCCGCTGCTCACCACGATCAGGGGCAGCCCCACGTACACAAACGCCCAGAGCACCAGCATGAGGATCGGGCGTGGCTCATCCAAGCGATGGCCCATCACGGTTTGGGCTTGTCTGCGAAGGCGAAGTGGGACACCCTCACCCACCCAGTGAGGGATGCACACCATGCCACTGCTGCGGCGCCTTTACAACAAGACTGGGGCTATGGCGCTTGCATGAAGACGCTGGATGTGGGCCGTGACTTGCATGCCCCCAATTTGATTTTGTGGCAAGGCATCGAAGCCTTGCGCGAGCGCGGCGTGCGCAAGCTCGACCTCGGTGGCGTCAACACCACACGCAGCGCAGGCATTGCGCGTTTCAAGATGAGTACGGGTGGCCAAGTCCTCACCTGTGCGGGGACGTTCATTTAAACCATGCTGCGCGTCTCTCATCTCTCATGCAGTCGCGGCAACCAGCCTTTGTTTGCCGACGTCAACTTCGATGTGCAGGCAGGCCAAGCTTTGCACTTAGAAGGCGACAACGGCGTGGGCAAAACCAGTTTGCTGCGCATCGTTTGTGGGTTGTCCCCCGCGGATACGGGTGAGGTGCATTGGCACGGACAGGCCATCCAGCGCAACCCAGCGGCTTACCGCGCGTCCTTGTTTTATATGGGCCACGGTTTGTCACTCAAGGAAGATCTGACGGCTTTCGAAAACCTGTTGTCCGATGCAGCCATCGCGGGGCGTACGCTGCATGCGTCGCAAGCCTTGGCTGCGCTGGCCCGTATGGGCTTGCGCGGGCGTGAGCATTTGCCGTTGCGTGTGATGTCGCAAGGGCAAAAGCGTCGCACCGCGTTGGCGCGCTTGCTGGTCAACCCAGCGCCGTTGTGGGTGTTGGATGAGCCCTTTGTGGCGTTGGATGTGAAAGCCGTTGACGGCCTGCGTGGCCTGTTGGCCGAGCATGTGGCCCACGGCGGCATGGTGTTGCTCACCAGTCACCAGCCGGTGACGTTGACACAGGTGGGTGGCACCGTGGTGGACGTGCAAACCTACCGATTGAAAGGCGTGGCATGAACATGCAAGCTTTCATGGCTGTGCTGCGGCGCGACCTGCGCTTGGCCATGCGCCGCAAGAGCGAGGTGTTGACGGCGGTGTTCTTCTTCGTGGTGGTGGCCGCTTTGTTCCCACTGGGCATTGGCCCTGAGCTGACCACGCTGCGCCTTGTGGCCCCCGGTGTGCTGTGGGTAGGGGCCTTGCTGTCGAGCATGTTGGCTTTGCAGCGTTTGTTTGAAACCGATTACCGCGATGGCACTTTGGAACAAATGGCGTTGTCGCCCGTGTCCATGCCTTGGCTAATCAGTGCCAAGCTCTTGGCGCACTGGTTGGTCTCGGGGGTACCGTTGGTATTATTGACCCCAGTCTTAGGACTGCAATTTGACCTCTCTGTAGAGGCCCTGGTCACCCTGACGTTGGCCTTGTTGTTAGGCACGTCTGTGTTGTCTTTGGTCGGCGGCATTGGCGCTGCCTTGACCTTGGGGGTGCGCGGCGGCGGGGTGCTGTTGTCGTTGCTGGTGTTGCCTTTGTTCATCCCTGTGCTGGTGTTTGGCGCGGGTGCGGTGGAGGCACAAGCCAGTGGCTTAGGCACACAAGCACATTTTTCAATTTTGATGGCCATGCTTTTACCTGCTGCGTTCTTTAGTCCGTTGGCGTGTGCTGCGGCTGTGCGAATTGCGCTGGAGTGATGTTGCTGAATAACAAGGGCCATGAAGTAGGGTTTATGAAAAATATCAATTGGTTTCACTACGCAGCCCCGCAAGCTTTTTATGGCTTGGCGGGCAGGGCGTGGCCTGGGTTTGCTGCGTTGGCTACGGCGCTGATGGCTTTTGGCATGTGGCTGGGTTTTGCTGTGGCCCCGACTGACTTTCAACAAGGTGAGGGCTACCGCATCATCTTCGTGCATGTGCCTGCTTCTTGGATGTCCATGGTCATTTATTTGGCGATGGCATTTTGGAGTGTGCTGGGTCTGACCTTCAATACGCGTCTCTCCGGCATGATGACCCGTGCGTTGGCGCCTACGGGGGCCTTGTTTGCCTTCTTGTCGCTGTGGACCGGTGCACTGTGGGGTAAACCCATGTGGGGCGCATGGTGGGCGTGGGATGCACGGCTGACCTCGGAGTTGATTTTGTTTTTCTTGTACTTGGGCTACATCGCGCTGACCTCGGCGATTGACGACACGCGTCGCAGTGACCGCGCAGGCGCCTTGATTGCGATCGTGGGAGCCATCAACGTGCCCATCATTTATTTTTCCGTGAAGTGGTGGAACACGTTGCACCAAGGTGCATCGGTCTCGCTCACCCAAGCTCCGAGCATGGCGCAGATCATGTTGTGGGGCATGTTGCTCATGGCTTTGGCGTTTTGGTTCTACACCATTGCGTTGGTGCTGTACCGTGTGCGCACGCTCATCTTGCAGCGTGAAAGCCGCACCGCTTGGGTGCGTGAACTCGCAGAGGTGACCTCATGAAGTGGCAGAACTGGGCCGAGTTTTGGGCGATGGGCGGCTACGCCGTGTATGTCTGGGGCAGTGTGGGTGTGACGGCCTTGTTGCTGGCCTTAGAGGTGCTGCAAGCGCGCTGGGCGCAGCGTCAAACCCTTGCACAGATCAAGGCTGAACAGGCTGTGGCCCAATGGCTGGCTGAAGAATCGCCTGTTGAGGAATGGAAGTGATGAAACCTAGAACCAAACGATTCGCACTGATCGCTGCGGGCATTGTGGTGTTATGTGCGGCAGCAGCTTTTGTATTGAATGCTTTCCAAAGCAATTTGGTGTTCTTTTTCACGCCCACCCAAGTCAGCCAAGGCGAAGCACCCAAGGGGCGCACCTTCCGTGCCGGTGGCATGGTCAAAGACGGCAGTGTGGTGCGCGATGGCAACACGGTTCGCTTTGTCATCACGGACACAGTGAACGAAATGCCTGTCACGTATGTCGGCTTGTTGCCTGATTTGTTCAAAGAAGGCAAAGGCGTGGTCTCGCAAGGCAAGCTGGGCGATGACGGTGTGTTTGTTGCTAGCGAGGTGTTGGCCAAGCACGACGAAAACTACATGCCTCCCGAAGCCAAACATGCCATGGACCAAGCCGCTGCGGCCAAGGCGGCGCAGACGCTCAAAGGCACACCATGATTCCAGAACTCGGTAATTTCGCGCTCATGCTCGCCGCTGTGGTGGCGGTGATGCAAGGTGTGTTGCCCATTGCGGGCACCTTGGTACGCGCACCACAAACCCAAGTCACTCTGCAATCGCTGGCCCGGCCCACCGCTGCGTTGCAATTTGCGTTGGTGGCATTTGCGTTTGGTGCTTTGGCCACTTCGTTTTTGAACAACGATTTCTCGGTGCTCTATGTTTCGCAGCACTCCAACTCTTTGCTGCCTAAGCCGTATCAGTTTGCTGCGGTGTGGGGCGGTCACGAAGGGTCATTGTTGTTGTGGGTGTTGTTGCTGTCCGTGTGGACAGTGGCGGTGGCCTTGTTCTCGCGCAGTTTGCCGCTGGACATGGTGGCGCGCGTGATCGGTGTGCTGGGCTTGATTTCGGTGGGCTTTTTGCTGTTCACCTTGACAACCTCCAATCCGTTTGAACGTTTGTTGCCTGCGGCCATGGACGGGCGCGATTTGAACCCGCTGCTGCAAGACCCCGGCTTGGTGATTCACCCGCCCATGCTCTACATGGGCTATGTTGGGATGGCCGTGGCGTTTGCATTTGCAGTCGCGGCCTTGATGAGTGGCCGTTTGGACGCTGCATGGGCGCGTTGGTCACGCCCTTGGACTGTGGTCGCATGGACCTTCCTTACCTTTGGCATTGGCTTGGGTTCTTGGTGGGCGTATTACGAGCTGGGTTGGGGCGGCTGGTGGTTTTGGGATCCTGTTGAAAACGCTTCTCTGATGCCTTGGTTGGTCGGCACGGCCTTGATCCATTCGCTGATGGTGACCGAGAAACGTGGCAGTTTCAAAGCCTGGACGGTGTTGTTGGCGATTGCGGCGTTCTCGCTGTCTTTGCTGGGCACGTTCTTGGTTCGATCGGGCGTGTTGACGTCGGTGCATGCTTTTGCGTCAGACCCCCAGCGTGGTGTGTTTGTGCTGATTTTCTTGGCTGTGGTGGTGGGTGCTTCGCTCACCTTGTTTGCTTGGCGTGCGCCGCGTGTGGCCTTGGGTGGGCGCATGGAGTTGGTGTCACGCGAATCATTCTTGCTGGCCAACAGTGTGTTGCTAGTGGTTGCGACGGCTGCTGTGTTGTTGGGCACGATTTACCCGCTCATCATTGATGCGCTCAACTTGGGCAAACTGTCCGTTGGCCCGCCGTATTTCAACGCGGTGTTTGCGCCGTTGTTGGTGCCGACCGTGTTCCTCATGATGCCTGGCTCGGTGGCGCGTTGGCGTGAGGCGAATGTGCGAGACATCGCGTACAAACTGCGTTGGACGTTGGTGGGCGCTGTGGTGTTGGCTGTGGTCTTGCCCTTTGTGCTGGGTGGTTGGTCGCTCGGTGCAGCGTTTGGTTTGTTCTTGGGTTGCTGGGTGGCTTTGGGTACGGTGCAGCAAGTGCTGGAGCGTGTGGGCAAGCCGGGGCGCATTGGCGCCTCATTCTGGGGGCAACACATCGCCCACTTTGGCATGGCGGTGTTGGTCATCGGCATCACGGGGGTGAAATGCTATGAGGTGGAGCGCGATGTGCGTATGCACATCGGAGATGTGGTCACCATCGCGCCCTACACCTTCCGTCTGAATTCCCTCGACGAAGTGCGCGGACCCAACTACAAGGCCGTGCGCGCCGATGTGCAGGTGCTGCGTGACGACAAGGTGATTGAAATTTTGCAGCCAGAAAAACGCCGCTACTTTTCGTCAGCCATGCCCATGACCGAAGCTGGCATTGACTCCGGCTTCATGCGCGACTTGTATGTGTCCTTGGGCGAACCCTTGGATGATGCCCGTACCGAGTGGAGCATGCGGGTGTACTACAAACCCTTTGTGCCTTGGCTTTGGGGCGGGGTGTTGTTGATGGTGTTGGGCGGCGTCTTTGCTGCGCTGGACCGGAGATATCGCAAATGAAAAAAGTATTGATTCCTCTGGTGTTGTTCATCGCTTTGGTGGTGTTTTTGGCGGTGGGTTTGAAGCGCGACCCGCGTGAAATCCCATCCCCCTTGATTGGCAAGCTCGCGCCCGAGTTCAGCTTGTTCACCTTGAAGGGCGACACTAAGTTTTCACCAGCCGCAATGCAGGGCAAAGTTTGGATGCTCAATGTGTGGGCCACTTGGTGTGTCGCGTGTCGTGAAGAGCACCCAGTGCTCGTGGCTTTTTCAGAGAAGAATCAAGTACCCATTGTGGGTTTGAGTTACAAAGAAATTCAGCCGCAAGACCCTGCCTATAAGTCGTCCTTTAATGCGAAGTTGCAGCTGGCGCGTGAACGTAGCCAAGTGTGGCTCAAGCGTCATGGCAATCCTTATGTGACATCGGTGATGGACATGGATGGGCGCGTGGGCATCAACTACGGTGTGTACGGTGTGCCTGAAACTTATGTTATCGACAAAGTAGGTGTGATTCGTTACAAGTTTGTCGGTGCTGTTTCGCCCGCGCTCTTAGCTGAAAAAATCTTGCCTCTGATTGCGGAGTTGAACAAAACATGAAGCGTTTGATTCTGAAGTCCGCTTTGGCAATGAGCATGGTGGCGGTTGCGTTGTGCAGCGCTCACTTAGCCCTCGCACAAGCCGTTGCTGTAAGTGTCGTGCGCGAAGCGCCATTGATGGCTGAAGATCCCCAACTCGAAGCGCGCTTGGTGGACCTCTCACAAGAACTGCGCTGCTTGGTGTGCCAAAACGAATCCTTGGCTTCGTCGCATGCCGAGCTCGCGGATGATTTGCGTCAAGAGGTGCGCGGGCTGATTCGCTCTGGAAAATCAGACCAAGAAATCAAAGATTTTCTGGTGGCACGTTATGGCGACTTTGTGCTGTATCGCCCTGAAATAAAACCATTAACCTGGGTGTTGTGGTTTGGCCCGTTTTTGTTGTTGCTGGTCGCAGCGATTTTTTTAGCTGTGTATTTGCATCAACGCCGTGCCTTGTCTGCGCCAGCGGTGTTGAGCGGTGCGGCGCGTGAACGCGCCAAGCAATTGTTGAAAGGTTGATGTGAATCCCGCACTCGGTTTTATAAATATTGCCGTAGTCATGATGGCTGTGGTGTTGCTCGTGTTGGGTGTGGCGCTGTGGCGTGGTTCGCAACAAGGCGCACGCGTAGCCGCGCATCAGATCGATGCTGCCAACGATCTAGTCAAAGCGAATGCGGCGGTTTACCGTGACCAGCTGGCGGAGCTAGACCGTGAGTATGTGATGGGTAACTTGAACTACGAGGAGCTCAAAGCCGCTCGCGATGAATTGTCGCAGCGCTTGTTGGAAGACGTGGGGCCTGAAAGCGTGACAACGCAGTCGGTGGCTGACAGTTCGCATCAAGCAGCTCCCGTGGTGTGGCACAAACCTTGGTGGGCGATTGGCTTGTTGGTGTTGGTGGTGCCAGTGACGTCCATGTTGATGTACAGCGTGTTGGGTGAACCTGCGGCATTGGATCCGCTGGCCCTGAAGCAAGGCGTGGACTCATCCGCCGAAGTGACGCCTGAGAAGTTGAGCGAAATGGCCACGGCGCTAACGCGTCGTTTGCAAGATGAGCCCAACAGCATGGAAGGGTGGGTCATGCTTGGGCGCGTGCAGCGTGCTCGTGGGCATTTTGAAGAGTCGGCAGAGGCGCTAGGCAAAGCCTTGGCGCTGAGTCGTGACGACAATTTGTCGATTGAGCGCGCCGAAGTGTTAGCTCAGAAAAATGGCGGAAGTTTTGCGGGTGAACCGTGGACCATCATCCAGCGCGTGCTCACGGCAGACCCACATCACTTGAACGCTTTATTTTTTGCGGGCAGCGCCTCCTACGCCGAGATGAGCTTTCGTTCGGCTTTGCGCTTTTGGGAACGTGCTCGTGAGTTGGTGCTCGCCGACTCGCCCGATGCGCCTGAGCTAGACCGCGCCATTGCCCAAGCGCGCGACAAAATGGGTTTGCCTGCCATTCCACCACGTGCCGCGGGCGCACAAGCGAGCCAAGCGGTAGGGATGGCTGCGCGCAGCATCAGCGGGCGTGTGACCTTGGTCAAAGAACTCAAAGGTTTGGTGGCCCCAACAGACACCGTATTTGTCTATGCCACGTCCGTGACCGGCTCGCGCATGCCCGTGGCCATTGTGCGCACCACCGCAGACAAATTGCCTTTGGACTTTGTGTTGGATGACTCAACCGCCATGAACCCCAGTGTCAAACTCTCCAGCATGGACGAGGTGGCGGTGCGTGTGCGTATTTCTAAGAGCGGTCAAGCAGTGGCGCAATCTGGTGACTTTGGCGTCAGTCTGAGCCCCGTCAAACTAGGTAGCAAGGGTTTGAATTTGATGGTGCGCGATACCTTGCAAGCCTTGCCTTGATAGCATCTAAGTCGCCCAACAAAAAACCGCCCGTGGGCATACATGGTTTTGATGTCTTTGATGGACGAAGTGTCTTTATTAGTAGTTCAGCCCCATCGCTGACCGAACATCTTGCATGGTTTTCTGGGCTGTGTTGCGTGCTTTTTCCGTACCAGCATCGACGATGTCTCGAACAATCTTGGGGTTGATGATGTAGGGCTCTGCGCGTTCGAGCATGGGTTGTTGCTCTCGCAAAATAGCTTCAATGATGGGTTGCTTGCAGTCTAAGCAACCAATGCCAGCCGTCTTGCAACCTTGTGCAACCCATTGGCGTTGGCTTTCGTCGCTGTAGACCTTATGGAATTGCCAGACAGGGCATTTCTCGGGGTCGCCAACGTCCGTGCGCTTTTGGCGTGCAGGGTCGGTGGGCATGCGCTTGACCTTGTGCTCAATCGTGGTGCGATCTTCGCGAATGGCGATGGCGTTGTTGTAACTCTTGCTCATCTTGGCGCCGTCTAAGCCGGGTAGCTTGCTGGCTTGGGTATAGAGCGCCTGCGGTTCTGGCAAGATGATTTTGCCAGTGCCTTTGAAGTAGCCGTTCAGACGTTCACGGTCTTGCTCGTTGAGTTCTGGCGCTGATGTGAGGTAGCTCAGCGCATCTTCCATCGCTTGGGCGTCGCCTGTTTCTTGGTAGGCCTTGCGTGATTTTTCAAAACGTTTGGCGCTGACTTTGGGCAGCTTGGCGAGTGAGGCTTGTACTTTTTCTTCGGCGTTGATTTCGCGGCCATACAAATGGTTAAAGCGGCGCGCAGCTTCACGGGTCAACTCCACATGGCTGGCTTGGTCTTCCCCCACAGGTACATGCTTGGCTTTGTAAATCAAGATGTCTGCCGCTTGCAGCAGGGGATAGCCCAAGAAGCCATAGGTGGCCAAGTCTTTGTCCTTGAGTTTTTCTTGCTGGTCTTTGTAGGTGGGCACGCGCTCCAACCAACCCAGTGGTGTGCCCATGGCCAAGAGCGTGAACAGTTCGGCATGTTCAGGAATGCGGCTTTGCAAGAAGATGGTGCAGGCATTGGGGTCCAGACCCACAGCGAGCCAATCTATCACCATTTCATACACGTTTTTCTCGATCACCTCGCAGTTTTCGTAGTGCGTGGTGAGGGCGTGCCAGTCGGCTACAAAGTAGAAGCAATCCATCTCGGATTGCAGGCGCACCCAGTTTTTCAAAGCACCGTGGTAGTGGCCCAAATGCAAAGCACCCGTAGGGCGCATGCCGGAGAGAACGCGTTCTTTCATGTTCAAGGCTTCAGTAAAAATTCAAAAGGGCTGAGCATGAGGCTCAACAACTCAAAGGTCAGCGTCATGATGGGGGCCATCCATAAGGTGTCGACGACTTTCAAGACGATCAGAGCCATCACGATGTAAAAACCATAGGGCTCTATGCGAGATAGCCACACGGCTTGCTTCCAAGGCAGCAAGCCCACCAAGATGCGGCCACCATCGAGTGGAGGTAAGGGGAACAGGTTGAAAGCAAACATCACGGCGTTGACCTTCACACCGGCTTTGCAGACTTCGATGAAGAAGCGTTCTTGCACGCCTGCGGCAATCAAGCCGTACATGACGAAAGCCCACAGAAAGGCTTGCACAAAATTAGCAGCCGGGCCCGCTAAGGCGACCCAAATCATGTCGCGCTTGGGGTGGTTCAGGCGACTGAAGTTCACGGGCACTGGCCGTGCGTAGCCAAATAAAAAGTGCCCCCCTGTGGCCAAGAACAGCACGATGGGCATGAGCAGCGTGCCCATGGGGTCGATATGCGGCACGGGGTTCAACGTGACACGACCCATCATCCATGCCGTGTTGTCGCCAAAACGGTGGGCTACATAGCCGTGCGCTGCTTCGTGCAGCGTGATGGCAAATATCACGGGCAAGCCGTAAATCAGAATGGTTTGAATCAGGTCAGGAAAATTCACGGCGTGATTGTCGCATTCAACACACTGAGCCTAGGCGAGGAGGCACTCACAGGCCTAAAACGCTCAGAGGGCCTTGCCCTTCACGGATCACTTGGGGGTCGCCCCCGCCATTCATGGGCGCGAGGTCCACCACGGTGGTGGGCTGTAGGGGGCAAGCGCCCGCGTCGATGACGGCTGCGAGTTCATGCTCAAAACGGTCACGAATTTCTTCGGCATCGTTCATGGGGTGGGTTTCGCTGGGGGCAATCAAAGTGGTGGCCAGCAGCGGTGCGCCGTGTAGCTCCAGCAGATCGAGCAGGGTTTTGTTCAGTGGGACACGCAAGCCAATGGTTTTGCGCTGGGGATGACTGACACGACGAGGCACTTCTTTGGTGG
Organism: Limnohabitans sp.; assembly: GCF_031538885.1. GTDB lineage: Bacteria > Pseudomonadota > Gammaproteobacteria > Burkholderiales > Burkholderiaceae_C > Limnohabitans. The sequence continues at coordinate 2,814 of NZ_JAVKLW010000097.1, read as the reverse complement.
CTTCCAAAATGAAGGTGTAAGCCCCAGGGGTGGCGGCTTTGAGCAAGCGGTATTGGCGGTTGTCCACTTTGGCGTAATTGGCCAGCTCCGACAGGTCGCGACACATCAGGGTGAGGTGGTGCTTGTCGTCGACTTGGCGAATGCGGCGCATGTGCTCGACCGCAGTTTTGTCATCCAGATGGCACACCAAGGTATAGCTGGAGTCGGTGGGTACGGCCACGATGCCGCCGCCCTCGAGCAGCGACACGGCTTGTTTGAGCAAGCTCGCTTGTGGGTTGTCTGGATGAACTTGAAGAAACTGAGCCATGAGCGTGTGCGGCGAAAAATGGGGGGGGTGGCGAGACGAGCCGCGCGGCCAATAGCGTGGCGTTATTGAATGCGATGCGCCAACGCGTCCCACACTGGTGTGAGTTGACCGGGTAGCCAAGGCAGCACACCGAGGTCGATACGGCTCTCTGTTGGGCTGTGGAAATCACTGCCGCGTGAGGCGAAAAAGTCAAACTCTTGGGCCATGTCCGCGTAGGTCATGTATTCGGCGGGGGTGTGGCTGCCAGTCACCACTTCCACACCCTGGCCGCCGTGGTGTTTGAACTCGGTGAAGAGGGCAAACTCTTCGTTGGGTGTGAAGCCGTAGCGCGCAGGATGCGCAATGATGGCCATGCCTTGGGCTTGCACAATCCATTGCACCGCGTCTTTGAGTGAGGCCCAGCGGTGTGACACAAAGCCAGGGTTGCCTTCTGTCAAGAAGCGCCGAAAGACTTCAGAGGTGTCTTGGCACACGCCCGTTTCCACAAGAAAACGGGCGAAGTGGGTACGCGAAATCAGTTCGGGGTTGCCTACAAATTTGAGAGCGCCTTCATAGGACCCGTGGATACCAACTTTGGCCAAGCCTTCCGCCATTTCTTGGGCACGTTCGCTGCGCCCACCACGGGTTTTATACAAACCTGTCACGAGTTGGTCGTTGTGTGCATCAAATCCAAGACCCACGATGTGCACTGTTTTTTGCGCAAAGGTGACGGAAATTTCCACGCCTGTGAGGTACTTCATGCCATTGGCATGCGCTGCTGCGAGGGCACGATCTTGACCGCCTACTTCGTCGTGGTCAGTCAAGGCCCACAGCTCGACATCGTTGGCTTTGGCGCGCTCGGCCAATTGTTCGGGTGTGAGCGTGCCATCCGAAACCACGGAGTGACAGTGCAGGTCGGCGTTGAGAATCGATGAAACCACACCTTCATTGTAGGCGCGGCAAGGCAAGGCGAGCATTTGCGCTGGTGACGGCGGCGAGTTCGTCCTCCGAGATGCCCCGCAGTTCGGCCAGCACCTGTGCAATGCGTGGTAACTCTGCTGGTTCGTTGCGGCCTTGTGCTTGGCCTGTACGGCGTTGTTCGGCGGTGGTGTAGAGCCAATGCGCAGGCATGTCAGGTGCATCGGTTTCTAGCACGAGGGCTGAGAGCGGCAGTTCGGTGGCCAAACGTCGCAGTTGCAAGGATCGCGCATAGGTGAGAGCGCCGCCAAACCCGAGTTTGAAGCCAAGCGCGATGAAGGCTTGCGCTTGCTGCACACTGCCGTTGAATGCATGGGCGATGCCACCGGCCACGGGTGTGTCACGTAGGCCTTTGAGCAGCCAATTAGCGCTGCGGCGCACATGCAAGATGACTGGCAGTTGGTGTTGTTGCGCGATCTTGAGCTGGGCTTTGTAGAACTGTTGTTGTTTGGACAAAGCCTCAGGCGTATTGAGTTCGGGCACGAAACCATCCAAGCCAATCTCACCGACGGCGACCAAACGCGTGTCGTGACGGTGGGTGTGCAGCGCGGCGTCAAGTTGCGCCAAATCTGTCTCGGTAGCCGATGGGGTGAACAGGGGATGGATGCCCAGTGCATAGGCGTCGTGTTGCGCATGGGCCAATATGCGCACAGTGTCAAAGTTGGCTGCTGCTACGCTAGGGATCACACACGCCACCACGCCCGCTGCCCTAGTACGCAGGTGGACCGCGGCACGGTCTTGGTCAAACTCCGCAGCGTCAAGGTGGCAATGGGTGTCAATCCACATGGTCAGTGGCTGTTCACCCATGTGTTGGCCAGCGCGAACACCGAGTTTGGTGCAGTCGCCGTTGCCGTGTATTGTGGTTTTTGGGCAAACACACCGCGCTTGGGCGAGTTGCTTTGCGGTACAGCCACGCCTTTTGCGCGTTGGCCTGCAATCAAGCTGTGCAAGCTGATGGACTGCATGTGGTCTTCTATTTTTTGGTTCAAGCTCGACCAGAGATCTTCGGTGGAAACATAACCTTGCTGTTCGGCTTCTGCGGACACCTGTTCTTTTTCGTCAGGGCTGTTCACGGCACGGATGATGTCGGCCACGCTGATCTGATGTGCATCGCGGTTCAAGGTGTAGCCGCCGCCCGGGCCGCGTGTGCTGTCGACCAAGCCATGTTGACGCATTTTGCTGAAGAGTTGTTCAAGGTAAGAAATCGAGATGTGCTGGCGCTGGCTGATGGCCGCTAAGGACACAGGGCCTTGGTGCTCGCGCAAACCCATGTCGATCATGGCGGTCACAGCAAAACGGCTTTTGGTACTCAAACGCATGGGGAGCTCCTTTCGGTTTCGTGGCTGACGATGTATCTAGCTACATCTAACTTTAAGCAGAAAACTACTTCGTGTAAATTCGTATTTTTTCTTTGGCGGATTCAAGGACGAAGTGCAACACGCTTTAACGAGGCATGGAATACCTCGTGAGGTGTCTTGAATCCTAGTCGCTTTCTGGGGCGGTGATTCAATCGGTTTTCAATCATAGTCAATTCCTCATCCGTCACGGTT
>NZ_JAVKLW010000096.1:0-10389 GCF_031538885.1 Limnohabitans sp. | reverse complement strand
GTTGGCTGAGAGCGGCGTACACACCCGTGACGATTTGGCCGATTTGGCCGTAGACGAGCTCACAGCCATCACAGGCCAAAGCGAAGAAGAGGCCAAAACCCTGATCTTGAAGGCACGTGAACATTGGTTCACGGGTCAAGAGTAACGGTCATGGCGAGGAAGATCACATATGTCCAGTACGACCGTAGCCGAGTTTGCCAGCGAACTCAAAAAACCAACCGACACTCTGCTTGACCAACTCAAGGCAGCAGGCGTCGCCAAATCTTCTGTCACCGATGTGCTGACGGAAGGTGACAAACAAAAGCTGTTGAGCCATTTGCAAGCCAGCCATGGCACTGCATCGCCTGAACGCAAGAAAATCACCTTGGTCAAAAAATCGACCACCGAGATCAAGCAAGCTGATGCCACAGGCAAGGCTCGCACCATTCAAGTGGAAGTGCGCAAAAAACGCACCTTCGTCAAACGTAACGAGGATGAGGCAACAGAGGTGCAAGCTGCACCTGTTGCGTCTGTCATCGACCATGCCGAGTTGGCTCGCCGTGAAGAAGAAGCCCGCCGTCAAGCAGAGTTAATCCGTCGTCAAGAAGAAGAGTTGGTAGAAAAACGCCGCTTACGCGAAGAACAAGAAGTCAAAGACCAAGCCAAAGCAGAAACCGCCAAAGTCAAGGCGCGAGCCGAATCGCCTGTGGTGCCTGACTCAGCAGCCCCAGATGCCAACGCTGAAGCCACAGAACCTGTGGTGGACATACGCGCACAAGCTGCTGAAGCTGCTCGCGTGGAGGCCGCTGCCGCCTCTAAAGCCCGTGCAGATGAAGACTCTGCTCGTGCGGTTGATTTGGATTCACGTCGTCGCAAAGCTTTGGCTGAAGCCGAAGCCATTCGCCTGATGATGAGCACACCTCAGAAAACCTTGGTGGTTAAAAAACCTGATCCCACACCTGACCCCAAGGCCATCAAAGGTACCTTGCACAAACCAGCCGGTACTCCGAGTCCGCGTCCTGGTGCACCTGCTGCGCCCGGCAACAAAGAAGTCAAGAGTGCCAAGCTGTCTTCCAGTTGGGCTGACGAACAAGCTAAAAAGAAAGCCATCAAAACACGTGGTGACGCGAGTGGTGGCGTGGGCCGCAACAGCTGGCGTGGGGGGCCCAAAGGCCGTCGTGACCGCGACCGTGATGATGACCGCGCACCACAAGCGCCGGTCGAAGCACGCATGCTCGAAGTGCACGTGCCCGAGACCATCACCGTGGGTGAGTTGGCCCACAAGATGGCGGTCAAAGCCTCTGAGGTCATCAAGCAATTAATGAAGCTCGGTCAAATGGCCACCATCAACCAGCCTTTGGACCAAGACACCGCCATGATCGTGGTGGAAGAAATGGGGCACAAAGCAGTGATTGCGGCCTTGGATGATCCAGAAGCGTTCACCGAAGAAGAGGCTTCAGGCCCTCAAGCTGAGTCCATCACACGCGCCCCTGTGGTGACGGTCATGGGCCACGTAGACCACGGTAAAACATCGTTGCTGGACTACATCCGTCGCGCCAAAGTCGCCTCGGGCGAAGCGGGTGGCATTACCCAACACATTGGTGCTTATCACGTGGAAACACCACGCGGCATGATTTCTTTCTTGGACACGCCCGGTCACGAGGCCTTCACGGCCATGCGTGCGCGCGGTGCGAAAGCGACCGACATCGTCATCTTGGTGGTGGCGGCAGACGACGGCGTGATGCCGCAAACCAAAGAAGCCATCAAGCACGCGAAAGCGGCAGGTGTGCCGATCGTGGTGGCGGTCAACAAGATTGACAAACCGGGTGCTAACCCAGAGCGCGTCAAAGGCGAACTGGTGGCTGAAGAAGTGGTGCCCGAAGAGTTCGGTGGTGATTCACCGTTCTGCGAAGTCTCCGCAAAAACGGGTGCTGGCATTGACGAGTTGTTGGAGCAATTGCTCTTGCAAGCCGAAGTGCTCGAACTCAAAGCGCCGCTCGACGCCATGGCCAAAGGTTTGGTGATCGAAGCGCGCCTCGACAAAGGTCGCGGTCCCGTGGCCACCGTGCTGGTTCAGTCAGGTACGCTCCATGTGGGCGATGTGGTCTTGGGTGGTCAAACCTACGGTCGTGTGCGCGCCATGCTGGATGAAAACGGTAAGCCCATCAAATCGGCAGGCCCCTCGATTCCTGTCGAGATTCAAGGTCTCACCGAAGTGCCACAAGCTGGCGACGAATTCATGGTCATGACCGACGAGCGTCGTGCCCGCGAAATCGCCACATACCGTGCTGGCAAAGTGCGCAACACCAAGTTGGCCAAGCAACAAGCGTCCAAGTTGGAGAACATGTTCTCAGACATGACGTCTGGCGAAGTCAAGCTCTTGCCCATCATCGTCAAAGCCGACGTGCAAGGATCGCAAGAAGCTTTGGCAGCCTCGTTGCTCAAGTTGTCCACCGACGAAGTCAAAGTGCAGTTGGTCTACGCCGCAGTGGGTGGCATCAGCGAGAGCGATGTTAACTTGTCGATTGCTTCCAAGGCCGTCATCATTGGTTTCAACACCCGTGCCGATGCCGGCGCGCGCAAGTTGGCAGAAGGCAATGGTGTGGATATTCGTTACTACAACATCATTTATGACGCGGTGGACGAACTCAAAGCCGCCATGTCTGGCATGCTCACGCCCGACAAAAAAGAAGAAGTCATCGGTACCGCCGAGATTCGCCAAGTGCTGCGCGTCAGCAAGATTGGTGCGATTGCGGGTTGTATGGTCACTTCTGGCGTAGTCCGTCGCAGCGCCAAGCTGCGTTTGTTGCGCAACAACGTGGTGGTCTTCACCGGTGAACTCGACAGCTTGAAACGTTTCAAAGACGACGCCAAAGAAGTCAAAGAAAATTTCGAGTGCGGTTTGACCATCAAGAACTACAACGATATCGTCGAAGGTGATGTGTTGGAATTCTTCGAAATCAAAGAGGTGGCACGTACGCTGTAAAGCGTAAGTGACACTTAGAACAAGCAATCCAGCATGGCCCGTAAACCCAGCAGCGCCCCTAACCGCAGCTACCAAGTGGCCGACCAGATCCAGCGCGATCTGGCCGACTTGATTGCGCGCGAGTTGAAAGACCCACGCGTTGGGTTTGTCACTCTGCAAGGCGTGGAGGTCACCCCCGATTACGCCCATGCCAAGGTGCATTTCAGCGTGTTGAATGGTGACCCTGTGAAAACAGGCGCGGGCTTGAACCAAGCTGCAGGCTTTCTGCGCAATGGTTTGTTCAAACGCTTGCACATCCACACTGTGCCTACTTTGCACTTTGTGTATGACCGCACACCCGAACGTGCGTCTGACATGAATGCGTTGATTGCGCAGGCAGTCGCGTCCAAAGCGAAGGCCGATTGAGATGAACATCGTTGGGCAGTCGCAAGAGAGCGATCAGTCTCTCAGCACTCGTATGCCGCGCGTACGGGTGCAACGACGCCCTGTGCATGGCGTGCTGTTGCTAGACAAGCCCTTGGGTTTGTCTAGCAACGATGCCTTGCAAAAAGCCAAATGGCTGTTACGCGCAGAAAAAGCGGGTCACACGGGCACACTCGACCCCTTAGCGACGGGTGTGTTGCCCTTGTGTTTTGGCGCCGCCACCAAATTCAGCCAGCTTCATTTGGATGCGGACAAAACTTATGAGACTACGGTACGTTTAGGTGTAAAAACCAGCACTGCGGATGCTGAGGGTGAGGTTATCGAACAGCGCCCCGTCACTTGTACCGTGGGCCAAGTGGTGGCGGTGTTAGACCGTTTCATGGGGCCGATCACGCAAGTGCCACCCATGTACAGCGCCTTGAAAAAAGACGGTAAAGCTTTGTACGAATATGCGCGCGCGGGTGAGACCGTTGAGCGTGAGCCACGCCACGTGGTGATTCACGACTTAGAGCTGCTGGAGATGCAGCTCGATGGCGAGGCACCATTTTTACGCTTGCGCGTGACGTGCAGCAAAGGCACCTACATCCGAACCTTGGGCGAAGACATTGCAGAGGCTTTGGGTTGTGGCGGTCACTTGAGCGCGTTACGCCGCGTGGCCACTGGGTCTTTTGTGCCAAACGATTGTGTGACCTTAGAAGACTTGACTTCCATGGATGAGCACCAACGCGAAGCGCGTTTGATGCCCGTGTCGTGCCTCTTGTCCGATCACAAAGCGATCACCTTAGATGCGGAGAACGCAGGTCGCTTTTTGAGCGGTGTGCGTCGTCGCGGTACTTGGCCTGACCTTGACCGTGTCTGTGTGTTTGGAGAAAACCCACACGCTTTGCTGGGTAGTGCCCATGTGAAAGCAGGGGAACTGATTCCGGGACGATTGTTGAGTCCCCTTGAAATTCAACAAATTTTGGAAAAATCGCCTGTCAACCAGTCCTTGCTGGCTCAACGGGCATAAAGGAAGAGAGAAGCATGAGTAAGCAAATTCGCAACATCGCCATCATCGCCCACGTTGACCACGGTAAGACCACCATGGTTGACCAATTGCTGCGTCAATCTGGCACTTTCGCCGACCACGAAAAAGTGGTCGACACCGTGATGGACAACAACGCCATCGAACGCGAGCGTGGCATCACTATTCTTGCCAAGAACTGTGCCGTGAGCTGGGAGGGCACCCACATCAACATCGTCGACACCCCTGGTCACGCGGACTTCGGTGGTGAAGTCGAACGTGCCTTGTCGATGGTGGACGGCGTGGTCTTGTTGATCGATGCGCAAGAAGGCCCCATGCCTCAAACCCGTTTCGTGACCAAGAAAGCTTTGGCTTTGGGCCTCAAGCCCATCGTGGTCGTGAACAAAGTGGACAAGCCCGGTGCCAACCCAGACAAAGTGGTGAACGCCGCGTTTGACTTGTTTGACAAACTCGGCGCGACCGATGAACAACTCGACTTTCCCGTGGTCTACGCCTCTGGCATCAACGGCTGGACGTCCCTCGAAGAAGGTGCACCCGGTGAGCAGTGGGGCCCCGACATGTCCGCCTTGTTTGATACCGTGTTGAAGCATGTGCCACCGCAGCAAGGTGACCCTGCGGCACCTTTGCAATTGCAAATTTCTGCCCTTGACTTCTCCACCTTCGTGGGGCGTATCGGCGTGGGCCGTATCAGCCAAGGCACCATCAAACCCATGATGGATGTGTTGGTCATGGAAGGCCCAGATGGCACAGCCATCAAAGGTCGCATCAACCAAGTGTTGAAATTCCAAGGTTTGGATCGCGTTCAAGTGACTGAAGCAGGACCTGGCGACATCGTGTTGATCAACGGCATTGCCGACCTCAATATCGGCGTGACCGTCACAGACCCGACGAATCCTGCGCCTTTGCCCATGCTCAAGATTGATGAACCGACACTGACCATGAACTTCTGCGTCAACACCAGCCCCTTGGCTGGTCGTGAAGGCAAGTACGTGACCAGCCGTCAAATCTGGGACCGTCTGCAAAAAGAACTGCAACACAACGTGGCCTTGCGCGTCAAAGAAACCGACGAAGAAGGTGTGTTTGACGTCGCTGGTCGTGGCGAATTGCACCTGACCATCTTGTTGGAAAACATGCGTCGCGAAGGCTACGAGTTGGCAGTGTCCAAGCCACGCGTGGTGTACCGCGACATCGACGGTGTGCGTCACGAGCCTATCGAATTGGTGACAGCTGATATTGAAGAAACGCATCAAGGCGGCGTCATGCAAGCTCTGGGTGAACGCAAAGGTGAACTCGTCAACATGGAACCCGATGGCCGTGGCCGTGTGCGTTTGGAATATCGCATTCCTGCTCGTGGCTTGATTGGTTTCACCAACGAGTTCTTGAACTTGACGCGTGGTTCCGGTTTGATTTCCAACATCTTCGACAGCTACGAGCCACACAAAGGTGACATCGGTGGCCGCAAGAACGGTGTGTTGATTTCCATGGACGATGGTGAAATCTTCACCTACGCTTTAGGCAAGTTGGACGACCGTGGCCGTATGTTCGTCAAGGCGAACGATCCTGTGTACGAAGGCATGATTGTGGGCATCCACAGCCGTGACAACGACTTGGTGGTCAACGCCACGCGTACCAAGCAGCTCACCAACTTCCGCGTGTCGGGCAAAGAAGACGCCATCAAAATTACGCCGCCGATTGACCTCACCCTCGAATACGGTGTGGAATTCATCGAAGACGACGAATTGGTCGAAATCACGCCCAAGAGCGTGCGTCTGCGTAAGCGCTATTTGAAAGAGCACGAGCGCAAGCGCAATAAGTGATCTACGTGTTCGTACAAAAAGCCGAGGTTTTCGCCTCGGCTTTTTTCATGTGTCACCTGCGTGCATGCGATTGACCACGCCTGCTTTGAATTGAAGAAAATAAGTGCCACTTATTTGAACTAGGAGCAACCATGTCCACCTACACCACCGATGTTCACACCGAGCGTGTGGACCACTTGGGCTTGATCACGCTCAATCGCCCCAAAGCTTTGAATGCCTTGTCGCTGGCCATGGTGCGTGAGCTCAACCATGTCTTGCAAGCGTGGCAAGACGATGCGCAGGTGAAGGCCGTGGTCGTGCGAGGCAGCAACAAAGAAGGCCCCTTCGGTGCGTTTTGCGCAGGGGGTGATATTCGTTATTTCCACCAAGCGGCACTCAGTGGTGATGCGACGCTGGAAGACTTCTTCACCGAGGAGTACAGCCTCAACCATTTGATTCAACACTACCCCAAGCCCTACATCGCCTTGATGGACGGCATTGTCATGGGAGGCGGCATGGGCCTCAGCCAAGGCGCAGCGTTGCGTGTAGTGACCGAGCGCACGAAGATGGCCATGCCCGAGACCCACATTGGCTTGTTTCCAGATGTGGGCGGCGGTTATTTCTTAAGCCGTTGCCATGGCCCTGCATGCCCACAGCACATGGGCGAGTATTTGGCACTCACCGGCCATGTGCTGCGTGGGGGCGAATCGCTGCACGTGGGATTGGCCGATGTAGGTGTGGATGCAGTGGCTTTGCCTGCTTTGTGGGATACCTTGCAACACAAAGATTGGCAGACTGGCGAAGCGGTGGTGGTTTGGTTGCGCGAGCAAAGCCAAGCCAGTACGGCGCAAGCCATGGCGGTGACGCCTGCGTGGCAGAGCACGCCTATTGATGCTGTGTTTGGGCTAGCGACGGTGGCGGCGATCGAACAAGCCTTGCAAGGCGCAGATGAATGGTCGGTACAAACCTTGAAGGCTTTGCATCAGCAGTCGCCTTTGATGCTGTGTGTCACGCTTGAACAAATCCGTCGTGGCCGAACCATGAACCTTGCCGATGACTTGCGCATGGAGCGTGATTTGGTTCGTCACTGTTTCCAGACCCAACACCTGTCACGCCGAGGCGTCAGCAGTGAAACTGTGGAGGGTATTCGTGCCTTGGCCGTTGACAAAGACCATGCGCCCAAGTGGTATCCCACGCGCATTGCAGACGTGACGCCAGAGATGGTGCAACCATTTTTTGAAAGCCCTTGGCCTGCGTCAGCGCATCCCTTGCATCATTTGCGTTGAGTGTCCAATTAACGCGGCAGCGTATGCAGCGGAATGTCTTTGCTGCTGGCCAGCTTGTCGAGTTGCGCGCGTGTTTGCGTAGTCAAGAACTGGGCAATGGCTGTGTGCGTGCTGCGCTTGTGCATTTGCATCGCCGCTTGTTGAGGCAAGCCTGCGGCTTCGCACAAACGTCGCGCAAAGTGCGGCTCTAAGGCGGCCAACGCCACACGACCGTTTTTACACGGGTAGACCTTGTAGCCCGCATGTGCGCCGCCTACATCGCCGCTGGCTAGGGTGAGCCCCCAGGTGCGTGGTAAAGCGAGGTAGGCCGCCGCATCGCTCAAGGCCACTTGGTGAAACACGCCTTGGCCTTGCGAATGGCCAGAGCGTTGACGCAACAACAATGCTTGCAACACCGCTTCGGTGGTGAACAAAGATCCCCCCATGTCGGCATACAGGCTTGCCGGCATTTCAAGGCCGTTGACCAAGCCCGTGTCGGCTTGGTAGGTCAAGTCGTGACCAGCTTCTTCGGCACGTTCTGCAGGTGCACCTACGATGCTCACCACACACAAAGAGGGGTAGCGTTTGTGCAGCTCTTTCCAAGTAAGCCTCAGTTTCACCAACGCCGAAGGCCTAAAGGAAGTGATCAGTACATCGGTTTTCGCCAGTTGTTTGTGCAGAGATGTTTGGCCACGCTCAGATTTCAAATCGGCTTGCAACACTTTCAAACCTTGGTGCATCACGTCGTAGGCGGCGGGTTTGTAGATTCCCATCGGGTCCGCTGGCTTCATGCCTGTCATGGGCATGGGTTCAAGCTTGGTGCACTTGGCACCCATGGCCTGCAAGCGCATCACGGCTGCTGGACCCGGGAGATTGAGCGCGAGGGTGAGAACGCGTATGCCTTTTAAGGACTTATGTGTGAGCGAGTTTGAGTGTGGTGCATTCATGCCCCATTATCGGGAGACGACGGGATCCACACCCGTTTTGCGAATCACGTCGGCTACTTCGGGCGATTGAAAGAAACGAATCAGTTGCTTGGCTGTCTCTTGCTCGGTTGAGCCCATGACTAAACCGGCGGAGAAAAAAATGGTCTGCTGCACAGATTCAGGCAGGGTGCCGATGAAGTCGAGTTCTTTGAAATAAATCAGTTCGCTCACTTGTTGAAAGCCTAGCTCCGCATCACCACGCGCCACAACAGCACCGACGCGTTCGCTCATGATTTTTTTCGCGGTGTCTTTGAGTTGTTCAGCCACACCGAGTTTGGGAAACAACTCGGTGGATAAATATGTGCCACTGGCGCTGGCTGAGTAAGCAATGGATTTGGCGTTGAGCAAGGTTTGTTTCAATGCGTCTACCGTGCTGATGTCTGGCTTGGGTGTGCCTTTGCGAACTGCGGCGCCAATTTGCGAACGCACGAGGTCCACCCGGCTGCCTTGGATGACGTTGCCGTTTTTCACCAATGCTTCCAAACCACCATCAGACAAGATGACCAAGTCGAACTTTTCACCGCGTGAGAAGCGTGTGGGTATGGAGTCAGGCGCATTGCCTACGGAGGCGCCAAAAGCGCTGATGACTTTGTGATTGGTCTTCTTTTCGAACTCAGGCACGAGTTGTTTGTAGGCCTCAGTAAAGGCGCCCGAGGTGATGACGCGAATCTCCGCTGCTTGTGCAAGCTGCGATGCGGCTAAAAATAAACCGAGGCCCGCCAGCAACAGGCGGTGAGTGATAGTAGAGAGGTGTGTCATGTGAATTCCTTCTAGGTATTTTTTATTCGCCTGTGATTTTTCGCTCGCGAATCACACGTCCCCATGTGACCGACTCTTTGGCGATGTACTTGCCCAACTCATCGCGTGTGCCGGGCATGGGTGTGAGGCCGTGACTGTTGAGTTGTTCCATCACATCAGGAGACTTCAATACTTTGACAAGTTCGGTGTTCCAGCGATCCAAGGTGGCGGCGGGAACTTTGGCAGAGGCCACAAAGGCATACCAGTTGGTCGCGCTGAAGCCAGGGTAGCCCGACTCGGCGATGGTCGGGATTTTGGGCAAGGACTTCAGGCGTTGTGTGCCGGTGCTGGCCAATGGGATGAGCTTGCCCGTGTCGATGTAAGCCTGCGAGGTGGAGTAGGTCGAGAAGTAGGCTGCTACGCGGTCACCCAGTAAATCTTGCAGTGCAGGCGCACCGCCTTTATAGGGAACGTGGACGGTGTCAATGCCTGCCATGTCGTCGAGCAATTCCCCTGCGAGGTGAGAAGCCGAACCGGGGCCTGTCGATGCGTAGTCCAACTTTTTGGGGTTTTTCTTGGCGTAAGCGATGTACTCCGCAAAGGTCTTGATACCGGTGCCTGCATGCACCACGAGCACGTTGGGGAAGTTCACACCCATGGTGATGGGGGAGAGGTCTTTCACGGGGTCGTAAGGCAGCTTCATCATGTGCGGCGCAATGGTGAGGGGGCCGACCGAGCCAAACAAAATCGTGCTGCCATCGGTGGGGCCATTGGCCGCAAACTGATGGGCGATGTTGCCGCCTGCGCCACCTCGGTTGTCGATGACCACTGAGGCGCCAATGTTGTCACCGAGTTTTCTGGCGATGATGCGTGCAGCCGTATCGGCCGCGCCTCCTGCGGCAAAGCCCACCACAATGGTGATGGTTTTCTTGGGCGGGAACTCTTGCGCCTGCGAGGTAAGTGTGCATAGGCCCAGTGTGAGTAAGGCGATGCTGTGGCGGAATTTATGCTTAATCATGATTTGTCCTTTTAAATTATTCGCTTCCCAAACCTAAGGAACATCTGCATAACCTTCTTGTAAACCCTGACAGCGTGAACGCCATAGACTGCGTTGAATACACATGAAACAAACCAGCCTATCGATCAGCGGCTTTGAGCTGCAAAGTAAACGCACACGTCGACGAGAGTTTCT
>NZ_JAVKLW010000095.1:0-12594 GCF_031538885.1 Limnohabitans sp. | reverse complement strand
GGGGCCTGAGGGCAAAGGTGGGATGACGAAATGGGTCTCTTACGCCGAAAAATCGTGCTATCGACGCACACAATTGCACATCGTGAAGTCCGTAACAAGTCACGCTACAAATTCATGCGTTGTGCAGACCTTCCCTAGAGCAGCTCAAACACCAATTTGCCAGTTATGACAAAGACGGTCAGCCGCAAGTGTTTGGGGTGGGTGAGGCGCTGCAAGCGTTGCACACCTTGGGGTTTGAGGCGAGTTTGAAGCATGGCACACGCGATAGATTGCAAGTTGCAAGCTTGCCTGCTTTGATGCCCACGAATGATGGCGGCATGATGTTGGTCGGCACGATACTGATCACGGCAGACCCAGAGAGCACACAAGTGGTGTTGCAAAAAGCCGGCCAAAGCATGCCCAATCAAGTGACGCTGCAAGAGTTTGACCAACTCTTTGCGGGTGAGTGGATTGAGGCCACGCCGAGCCTGAAGCAGGTCGGTGACAGCGAGAGCGCTGCCCGTCAAGACGCATTTGGCATTGCCTGGTTTTGGCAGTCACTCAAAAAATACAAACGTTTGATGGGTGAGGTGTTGATTGCTTCGTTGTTTGTGCAAATCATCGCGCTCATCACGCCGTTGATTTTTCAGGTGGTGATCGACAAGGTGTTGACCAACCGCACACTGTCCACATTGGATGTGATGGTGGTGGCTTTGTTGGGGGTGAGTGTTTTTGAGGTGACGCTGGGCGCGATGCGTCACTACCTGCTCAGCCACACCACCAACCGTGTAGATGTGGAGTTGGGTGCCAAGCTGTTCAAACATTTGTTGCATTTGCCGCTGTCGTATTTTGAGAGCCGCCGCAGTGGTGACACGGTGGCGCGGATGCGTGAGTTGGACAACGCACGCAATTTTTTGACAGGTCAGGCGCTGACCAGTTGGCTAGATTTGTTGTTTGCCATCGTCTACCTCGGCGTGATGTTTTATTACAGCGTGGCGTTAACTCTGGTGGTGATTGCTGCTTTGCCTGTGTTCTTTGGGGCATCGGCTGTCATCACGCCGCTGCTGCGCAAAAAACTGGAAGACAAGTTTGCCTTGGGTGCAGAAAACCAAGCGTATTTGGTGGAGACGGTGACTTCGATGGAGACGCTCAAGAGCCACGCGGTAGAGCCGCAGTGGCAGCGCGAGTGGGAGCGGCGTTTGGCCAGCTATGTGCATACCTCGTTTGAAGGTGGGCACTTGGGCAATGCCACGAACCAGTTCATTGCGATGGCCAGCAAGGTGTTGACGGTGGCGTTGCTGTGGTTGGGTGCGCGTTTGGTGATGGATGGTGATTTGACCGTGGGGGGCTTGATTGCATTCAATATGCTCAGTGGTCGTGTGAATGCGCCTATTTTGAAGCTGTCTTCGCTGTGGCAGGACTTCACGCAGATGAAGGTAAGTATCAAACGTTTGGGCGACATCATGGACGCACCACCAGAGCCTGCGTTCAGAGCCAACCGCTCCACACCACCTGATGTGCAGGGCCGCATGACGTTTGAGCATGTGGGGTTTCGCTACAGTCCCAAGTCACCTGAGGTGTTGACGGATTTGAGTTTTGAAATTCAACCCGGCGAAGTGGTGGGTGTGGTGGGTGTGTCGGGTGCGGGCAAGACCACGCTGATGCGTTTGATGCAGCGCTTGTACACGCCAGAGCGTGGCCGCATTTTGATGGACGGTATGGATTTGAATTTGGTGGATACCTCATGGCTGCGCCGCCAAATGGGTGTGGTGGGGCAAGACACCTTGTTGTTTAACCGCAGTGTGCGCGAGAACATTGCCTTGGCTGATGCCAGCCTGAGCATGGAGGCGGTGATGAATGCTGCCAAATTGGCGGGTGCGCACGAGTTTGTTTTGCAGTTGCCCGAAGGGTATGACACGGTGATTGGTGAGCGTGGCAGCAAACTCAGCGGTGGGCAGCGGGCACGTATTGCAATTGCCCGTGCCTTGGCAACCAACCCCAAGTTGCTACTGCTAGATGAAGCTACCGCCTCGCTGGACTATGAGAGTGAGCGGCTGATTCACGACAACATGGCTTCGATCACCAAGGGGCGGACGGTGGTGATCGTGGCCCATCGTTTGTCAACGTTGCGTTTGGCAGATCGCATCTTGGTGTTGGATGGGGGGCGTTTGATCGAGACAGGAAACCACGCAGCGTTGATGGGCCAGGGTGGGCGCTATGCCTCGTTGTACAGAGCGCATCAGGTGTTAGAAGTTGAAAGTGTTGTCGCATGAGTGAAGTTCCTAAATCAACAGAGGGTGCAGGTGAGGCTGTGGTGAACGAGGCGATGGTTCAAAAGCCTGTTGCGCTTAACCCGTTCAGCTCTGCCGCGCTCGCCATGCAGATTCGCCCACCGTCGTATGTGGTGCGTATGACCTCGCTGGGCATTTGTGCGATGACGGCCGTGGCACTGCTGTTTGCCTGTTTCGCCGCGATGGACATTGTGGTGTCTGCACAAGGCAAGGTGATTCCCGCAGGCAAGAGCAAGGTGATTCAGCCGCTCGAACCTGGAGTGGTGCGTGCCGTACATGTGCGTGATGGGCAAGCGGTGCGTGCGGGCGATGTGTTGATTGAACTCGACCCCACCAGCACAGGTGCTGACCGCGACCGTGTACAGCGTGAGTACTGGGAGGCACAGGCCGATGTGCTGAGAGCAACGGCGCAATTGGGAAGCAAGAAAAGTTTTGTGCCACCGACAGGGATGCCTGCTGAAATTGTGGCAAATCAAAATGTTATTTTGCAAGGCCGCCATGCAGAGCAACTGGCCAAGATGGCGTCGTTGGATGCGGACATGAGTAAGCGCCGAGCCGATGTGGAGGCGATTCAAACCAATGTGACGCAATTGCAGAGCAGCCTGCCACTGATCGAACAAAAATTCAAAATGCGGGAGGATCTGGCCAAGACAGGGCACATCGCACAAACCACGGTGATTGATTCGAAGCTGGAGTTCATCAATGCACAAAAAGAGTTGGCGGTGCAGGGCAGTCGGCTCAAAGAATCCACGGCCAACTATCAAGCGGCTGTAGAGCAACGGTCGCAGGCTTTGGCCGAGTTCAAGGCGCGCACCAGTACCGAGTTGGTCGAGGCGGTGAAGAAGCGCGATGCAGCCCATCAGGAGTTGATCAAGGCCAATCAGCGTTGGGCACAACAAACCTTAAGGGCGCCGATTGATGGTGTGGTGCAGCAACTCGCGGTCACGACCGTGGGCGGCGTGGTGACGGCTGCGCAACCCTTGCTGACCGTGGTGCCAGAGAACACGCCATTGGAGATCGAAGCACAGGTGATGAACCGTGATGTGGGACATTTGCACGCAGGGCAACGGGTGATCAACAAGATTGAAACCTACGATTTCACGCGCTATGGCTATATCGAAGGCGAGGTGCTCTGGGTGGGCACCGATGCGGTGCAAGACCAAAAACTAGGGCTTGTCTATCCCGTGCGTATCAAGTTGACGCAAACCGAAACGCCTAATGCTGTCAATGGCCGCAAAGGTCTGGTGACGGCAGGCATGAATGTGACGGCAGATATCCGTACGGACGAGCGCCGTTTGATTGAGTATTTGTTGGCCCCGATGTTGCGTTACAAGCAGGAGGCGTTGCGTGAGAGATAAGCTGCTTTCACTGCTGTGCTGCTATGGGTTGTTGGGAGCATGCTGGCATTGCCAAGCGCAGTCTTTGATGGATGTGTATCAAAAGGCGAGGGCACAGGACAATCAGTGCGGGGCAGCGCGCCGAGCTTTGGAAGCAGCGCTTGAGAAGCTGCCACAAGCACGTGCAGGGTTGCTGCCGACGGTGAATGTGGTGGCAAATAAAAATCACCAAGTGGGTGAGGCCTCGTTTTCTGCGGCACCGTATGTCACGCGCGACATACGCGCATGGAACTGGACAACGCAAATCACACAACCGTTGATTCGCTGGGGCAATTGGGCTGCTTATGCGCAAGCGGATGCGCAGGTGGTGCAGGCCAAAGAGCAGTTTGCACTGGCCGAACAAGAGTTGGTTGTGCGCACGGCACAGGTGTACTTGGATGTGCAAGTGGCGATGCAAAGTGTGCAAGTGGCCGAGGCTCAGTTGCAGGCCATCACGGAGCAACTCACGTTGGCACAACGCATGTTTGAGGTGGGTATGGGCACCATCACGGATGTCCACGAGGCGAAGGCCAAGCAGGCCTTGAGTTTGGCGCAACGTGTGACGGCTATGAACGACTTAACGGCCAAACAGGCCGAGTTGGAAAAGCTCATCGGTGAGTACATCCCTCTGCCGCCAATGGCCTTGACCCAGAGTTTGCCTGCCTTGGATGCCACACAGTTGAACTATTGGCTGAATATGGCCATGAGTCAAAACCCACAGATTCGGATTCAACAAGCAGCCTTGGCCGTTGCGAGCAAAGAAGTGTCGAAAAGCATGGCCGCACATGCGCCAACTTTGGACCTGGTGGCCAATCGTGTAGGCAACTACAGTTCGGGCTCTTTGAGTTCGCCTGCGGATTTGGCGACACAAACCTTGTCACATCAACGTGGTGTGCAGTTGACGATTCCGCTGTTTGCAGGCGGCGCAACGCAATCCAAAGTGCGAGAGTCGGTCGCTTTGGAGGAAAAAGCCAAAGAGGAATTGACAGGCGCACAACGCAATGCCAGCAGTCAAGTGCGGCAAGCGTTTGCGGGCGTGATGAATGGACAAGCACAAGTGCAGGCTTTGGAGGCTGCGGTGGAGGCAAGCCAAAACTCGGTAGAGTCCAACAAAATTGGTTTCAAGGTGGGCACACGCATCAACCCAGATGTGCTCAATGCGGAGCAGCAACTGTATGTGGCGATGCGTGATTTGAGTAAGGCTCGTGTGGAGGCCGTGATGCAGAGTTTGAAGCTCAAAGCGACGACAGGTTCACTCGAGGGCGAGGACTTGGCTGCTTTAGAGAGATTGATGCAACCAATGCAGTCCACCGTGCCAAAGTTTCAAACCCAAGCCGCACGATAAGCAGCGATCAAGAAAGAAGCCGAAATGACAACACCATTGAACGACCAAGAGTCGCAAGATTTAGCCGCCTATGCGAAGGCGCAAGCGCAACGTGTGATGAGCAAAATCCCCCTGCTTGGCGCAGTGAGTTGGTTGATGCTGCAACAAAGTGCGACGCGCCATACCTTGCTCAGTGAGTTGGAGTGGCGTGTGATGCCTGCGTTAGTGCTCGACCAAGCGAAGTTGTTCATGCGAGACAACGCACCTGTAGCTTATGTATCGTGGGCACGATTGTCTGAAGATGTGGCTAAGCGCTACCAGCAAGCTCCCCATCACTTGAATGCCTCAGATTGGAAGTCTGGTGAGCAGATTTGGATTGTTGACCTGTGTACGCCCTTTGGTGGCATGCAAGAGGTGATGAAGGATTTGCGTGAATCTGTGTTTGCAGGTCAAGAGATTCACCAATTCACGCTAGGGGCAAATGGCCAAGTCAAGGCTATGACTTGGCCTGCCGTTTAAACGGCGCGCTTAGAACATCCGCGCCAACAACCCACCTTCCGCAGGCCCATCGATAGGAATCCACACATGCGTGGGGCTGCCCGCAGCCACGTCGATAGACGCGCCGTTTTTGTCTTTCATTTGCTCTAGCTTGACCTTGCGGTTGCCGCTGGGGTGAATGATTTCAATCGTGTCGCCCACCGAGAACTTGTTTTTGGTTTCAATCTCTGCCCAACCATCAGCCACGGCACGCACCTCGCCCACAAACTGACTGCGGTGCGCAATGGAGTGTCCTGTCTCGTAGTTTTGGTAGTCGTTAGCAGGGCGGCGGTCCATCAAGCCGGCGGTGTAGCCACGGTTGGCCAAGCCTTCAAGCTCGGTGATGAGCTCGGGGTTGAAGGGGCGGCCAGCCACGGCATCGTCAATGGCACGGCGGTACACCTGCGCGGTGCGGCTCACGTAGTAAAGCGATTTGGTGCGGCCTTCGATCTTGAGGGAGTCCACGCCAATTTTGGTGAGGCGCTCCACGTACTCCACGGCACGCAAGTCCTTGCTGTTCATGATGTAGGTGCCGTGCTCGTCTTCCATGATGGGCATGAGTTGGCCGGGGCGGCCTTTCTCTTCGAGCAAGTAAATGTTGTCGGCCGCAGGGTGGCGCTCACCGGTGCCGCAGGACGAGAAGCTGGACTCGGCTTCTTGTTGCGACTTGGCAAAGTCAAAGTCGCCTTCCATGGGGACGGCCATGGCTTCGCCCGTGTTGGGGTCGGTGGCGCTGGCTTGGGTGCCATAGCTCCAGCGGCAGGCGTTGGTGCAAGTGCCTTGGTTGGGGTCGCGGCGGTTGAAGTAGCCCGACAACAAACAACGGCCCGAGTAGGCGATGCACAGTGCGCCGTGGACAAACACTTCCAGCTCCATGTCGGGGCACTCTTGGCGGATTTTTTCAATCTCGTCAAAGCTGAGTTCGCGCGACAAGATGATGCGCTTGACGCCCACGTTTTGCCAAAACTTCACAGCCGCCCAGTTGACGGTGTTGGCTTGCACCGAGAGGTGAATGTCCACCTCAGGCCACTTCTCACGCACCATCATGATGAGGCCGGGGTCGGCCATGATGAGCGCATCTGGCTTCATGGCAATGATGGGCTCGATGTCACGCAGGTAGGTGCGCACCTTGTCGTTGTGCGGCAGCAAGTTGCTGGTCAAAAAGAATTTTTTGCCGCGTGCGTGGGCTTCGGCAATGCCGATGCCGATTTGCTCGAGACGGAATTCGTTATTGCGCGCGCGCAAGCTGTAGCGAGGCTGACCCGCATACACGGCGTTTGCGCCGAAGTCATACGCGGCGCGCATTTTGTCGAGCGAACCTGCGGGCAGCAGGAGCTCGGGGGCTTTGAGTGTGGTCATACAAGTGTGCTGCTGACAGGGCAGCTAAAAATCATTCAGGGTCGATTTTCGCATCCCGCACGACTTTCGCCCAACGTGGGGCTTCTGCCTTGATGAGGGCCGCAAATTGCTCAGGCGTACCACCGCCCACTTCGTTGCCTTGGCTCAAGATTTTTTCTTTCACCTCGGCGGTTTGCAGGGCTTGGTTACACACGGCGTTGAGCTGCTTTACCAACTCAGGCGACATGCCTTTGGGGCCGATCAAGCCTTGCCAGTTGAGCACCTCGACCTCTGGGAAGCCTTGTTCGCCCATGGTGGGGATGTTGGGCAACAAAGGCGATCGCTTCTTGTTGGTGATGGCCAGCGCACGCATGCGGCCGCCTTGGATGGAGGGCATGGCGGCATACATCTGTTCAAACATCATGTGGACTTGGCCGCCCATCAAGTCGGTGGCAGCAGCTGAGCCACTTTTGTAGGGGGCGTGAATCATGTCGATGCCTGCCGCATGTTCAAACAAGGCACCGCTCAAGTGGTGCGAGCCACCAATGCCGCCCGAGCCGTAGCTGAGTTTGCCGGGCGATGCTTTGGCTGTGGCCACCAAGTCTTTCACCGTCTTGTAGGGCGAGTCGTTGCGCACCATCAGGATGAGGGGGCCGCGCTCAATCAGGCAGATGGGGACGAGGTCGTTGAGCGGGTCGAAGTTGAGCTTTTTAAACAAGGCTTGGTTCACCGCCAAGGGTGCAAAGTTGCCCATGCCGAGGGTGTAGCCATCAGGCTTGCCGCGTGCGATGGCTTCGGTGCCAATGTTGCCGCCAGCGCCTGCTTTGTTGTCGATGATGATGGGCTGACCCAGAATCGTGCCCATGGCCTTGGCCACTTGGCGTGAGCGGCTGTCGGCGTTGCCGCCTGCGGCATAGGGGCAAATCCACAGAACGGTTTTGCTGGGGTTGGGGTATTTGTCTTGGGCCTGTGCAAACAGTGGCAACAAGCTGGTGCTAGCGGCAGCTTGAATGAGGGTGCGACGTTTCATGGTGGGTCTCCTAGTTTCTTGGATGCTCCAAATCATAGGCTAAACGCTAGATTTTTTGAGCGCTTCAGGCATAGCACAATCACGTACATGAATCGAAATGTGTTGATCGCAGGTGGAGGCATTGCTGGCATGGCGGCAGGCTTTGCGTCTGCACGTGCAGGTTGGCACGCCACCGTGTTTGAGCGTGCGGCTGAGTTTTCAGAAGTGGGCGCAGGCGTACAGCTTGGCCCCAATGTGACGCGTATTTTGCAAGCCTGGGGTTTGGGGGAGGCTTTCAAGCAAGTCGCGGCATATCCTTCGGGCTTGCATGCGCGCAGCATGCGTACAGGTGAAGTGTTGGCGACGCTGCCCCTCAAGGATGCCGCCGCACGTTATGACGCACCCTACATCAGCCTCCATCGTGCAGATTTGCACAGCTTGTTGTTGCAAGCCGCGGTGCATGAGGGGGTGCACGTGCACAGTGATGCGGTGGTGCAGAAGGTGGGCCAATCCCCGCATGAAGCGGTGTTCGATGTCATGCAGCACGCACAGCTGCAACAGCACAGAGCAACGCTTGCCGTTGTCGCTGATGGGGTGTGGAGTCCGCTGCGACAGCAGTTGTTGGGCGATGGTTTGCCAGCTTTCACGGGCCACGTGGCTTACCGCGCATTGGTGGCGCAAGCTAATTTACCTGCACATGTGCGCAGCCAAGACGTGTCGGTGTGGATGGGCTCGCAAGCGCATGTGGTGAGCTACCCCGTGCGCGGTGGTGGCTACCTTAACGTGGTGTGTTTGGCTGAAGGTCGACTGTTGGATGACGATGCCAATCACTTGCAAGCGTTGCAGACATGGAATGCACAAAAGTCGCAAACGCAAACCCTGACTGAGTTGCAATATGCCTTGCGCGACGCGTGTGTCCCATTGATGGATTTGATGCTTGCTTGCAGCGACTGGCGTTTGTGGCCTTTGTGCGGCAGGCCTGCCATGCGGGGTGCCCACCAACACGCGCAAGGACGTGTGGCTTTGCTTGGCGATGCCGCGCACCCTATGTTGCCCTACCTCGCGCAGGGGGCTGGGATGGCGATTGAAGACGCAGCAGCGTTGGCAGCACAGCTCACACAGCTGGCGAGCGAGGATGTGCCGCAGCATTTGCAAGCATTTGCGCAACGCCGCTGGCAGCGCAATGCGCGTGTGCAGGCGCGCGCGGTGCGCAATGGGCAACTATTCCACGCCACAGGGCCTATGCGTGTGGGGCGTGACATGGGCTTGCGCCTGATGGGCCAGCGCTTGATGGACCTGCCCTGGCTCTACGGCTACCGCACACACTGATTTTTTAGTTCAACGCTGCCAAGCCGTGGCGCATCCGCGCCCGTTGGCAAGCGTCACTGCCTTCTTCAAACTCTCGGCAAGGGGAGGGGCGCCATTCGTAAATGCCGCAGGTGGCTTTCTCGCCTACTTTGCCACTCAGTGCGCCGCAGCGTGGCGGCGAGTAGTCGGTGCCGCGCATGCGGCACATTGTTGAGGTGAGTTCTTGGCCCAAGCCTGTGGGAACCGAGCCGCCGTGCGTGTCCATTTCTTCCACGCTGAAATCCACCCGAAAACTGGCGCAGCAAGCGCCGCAACAGGTACAGGCCGACATCAATGACGACCCAGCAGCAAGTACTCCATGAGTGCTTTTTGCACATGCATGCGGTTTTCGGCTTCGTCCCACACCACGCTTTGCGGGCCGTCGATCACGTCGGCGGACACTTCTTCGCCGCGATGCGCGGGCAAGCAGTGCATGAAGAGGGCGTTGGGTTTGGCCACGGCCATCATCTCGCTGTCCACACACCAATCAGCGAAGGCTTTTTTGCGTGCTTCGTTTTCGGCCTCGTAGCCCATGCTGGTCCACACGTCGGTAGTGACGAGGTCAGCGCCCTCGCAGGCTTGCATGGGGTTGTCGAACACGTTGTAGCAGTGGCTATTGCTCAGGCCTGCAATGGCAGGGTTCACTTCGTAGCCACTGGGGGTGCTGACGTGGACGGTGAAGCCCAGCATGTCGGCCGCTTGCAACCAGGTGTTGGCCATGTTGTTGCCATCACCCACCCACGCCACCACTTTGCCTTGCAGGCATTCAAGGGGGTGCACAGCCAAACCACGGTGCTCAATGAAGGTGAACAAATCCGCCATGATTTGGCAGGGGTGAAACTCGTTGGTCAATCCGTTGATCACGGGCACACGCGAGTTGGCTGCGAAGCTGCTGATCTTGTCTTGCCCATAGGTGCGGATCATCACCAAGTCAACCATGCGGCTGATGACTTTGGCGCTGTCTTCAATGGGTTCCGAGCGACCCAGCTGGCTGTCACCCGTGGTGAGGTGAACCACCGAGCCACCGAGTTGGTACATGCCCGCTTCAAAGCTCACCCGTGTGCGGGTGGAGGCTTTTTCAAAAATCATAGCCAGCGTGCGGTCCGCTAGGGTGTGGTGCTTTTCGTAGGCTTTGAATTTCTTTTTGATGAGTGCCGCGCGTTGGAACACGTAGCTGTATTCGTCCGCCGACAAGTCGGTGAATTGCAGGTAATGTTTCAGCGCGTGGGGCATGGGGCTTCTGCCAAGAAGGTTTGGATGAGTGGTACGAGGATGCTCAACACCTCGTCCGCTTCTGCGGTGGTCATGATGAGGGGCGGTAAGAGGCGCACCACGGTGTCTGCGGTGACGTTGATGATGAGGCCTGCATCCGTGGCTTGCTTGAGCAACACACCGCAAGGGCGATCCAACTCAATGCCAATCATCAAGCCTTGGCCACGAATGTCTTTGATGCCTTTGAGGCCGCCTAAAGCAGCGGTCAGTTGCTGGTGGAAATGCGCCCCCAGTTGGGCAGCGTTTTCGAGCAGGCCATCTTTTTCCATGATGCGAATGGTTTCGACACCTGCACGCATGGCCAGTGGATTGCCGCCAAAGGTGGTGCCGTGGTTGCCGGGCTGGAAGATGTAGGCGGCTTTGGGGCCTGCCACCATCGCGCCAATTGGCACACCAGACCCCAAGCCTTTGGCCAGTGGCATGACGTCAGGCACGATGCCTGCCCATTGATGCGCAAACCATTTGCCCGTGCGACCAATGCCACACTGCACTTCGTCGATCATCAAGAGCCAGTCTTGTTTGTCGCACAAGGCGCGCACGTCGCGCAGGTACTCTGCGCGCATGGGGTTGATGCCGCCTTCGCCTTGGATGGTTTCAAAGAACACGGCCACCACATCGGGGTCGTTGGCTGTGGCGTTTTTCAGTGCTTCGATGTCGTTGAGTGGGACGCGGATGAAACCTTCCAGCAAAGGGCCAAAGCCTTGTTGCAGCTTGACATTGGCTGTGGCGCTCAGGGTGGCAATGCTGCGTCCATGAAAAGCCTTTTCATACACAACGATTTTGGGATTTGTGATGCCCTTGTCGTGCCCGAACTTGCGGGCGAGCTTGATCGCGGCCTCGTTGGCTTCTAAGCCTGAATTGCAGAAGAACACATTGGTCATGTTGGACAACTCGACCAGCTTGGCGGCGAGTTTTTCGGCATCCGGCACATGGAAGTAATTGCAGGTGTGGATGATCTTACCGATTTGGTCTTGCAGCGCGGGCGCGAACTCGGGATGGTTGTGCCCGAGGGTGTTCACCGCAATGCCTGCGAGAGCATCTAAATATTGTTTGCCATTGACGTCCCACACTCGGCAACCTTGACCATGGGTGAGTGCGATTGGCAATCGACCATAGGTGTTCATGGTGTGCGGTGAGGCGGCTTCAATGAAAACGGACATGCGTGAACTCCTGAAAATAAAAACGACTCAACGAAGGTTGAGCCGTTGACGCATGATTTTAGAGGCACAGCCGTGACAAAACCGAGGCAACTTAGGGGTATACCCAGGCTTCGGGTCTTATATAAGATAGAATACTTGAACCCGAGCAACAGAGGGAAACCCCCCTTTTGCCAAGCAACCGTTTTCAGCCTCTACCCGATGGTTTCACACTCCACCAAAGAAGTTTTTATTCTGGGGATTACCCAAGAAGGACGCACCTTTCGTCCCGGCGACTGGGCCGAACGTCTGGCCGGCGTGATGAGCCAATTTCGCCCGGGTGGTGCTACCCCCAGTAGTCATCTGAGCTATTCACCTTGGTGTGTGCCCAACACGCTGGACAACAACAAGTGCGTCATTGTTCACACCGACTTGCGCGATGAAGAACCCATGGCTTGGAACTTCGTGATGAACTTCGCCAAAGACAATAATTTGCAAGTGGTCGAGGCTTGCTTGCTGCCTGAACATCCCCCCGCCGCCTAAATCCGCGCCTGTCGGGACGAGGTTTCAAAACCAACAGGCAACAAAAAACCCGCTCAAGAGCGGGTTTTTGTTTTTTCTTTGTTGACAGCGCACCCGTTACAAACGGCGGGCTGAAGAATCAGCCCGGGCTGGTTGCCTAATAAATTAGGCGGTGAGTGCCAAGGCTTTCACCTTGGTGGACAAGCGGCTCTTATCGCGAGCGGCTTTGTTCTTGTGGAAGATGCCTTTGTCAGCAATCGTGTCCACAACAGCTTGCATCTTGGCAAACAGTTCGGTGGCTTTGGTTTTGTCGCCAGCCAAGACAGCTTTCTCGACGTTCTTCACCGCAGTGCGGTACTTCGAGCGCAACGAGGTGTTGGCAGCGTTGATTTTGATGTCCTGACGGACGCGTTTACGGCCTGATGCCAGGCGCGGGTTTTTTTTCTTGGGTTTAGCTGAAGCC
>NZ_JAVKLW010000094.1:0-3350 GCF_031538885.1 Limnohabitans sp. | reverse complement strand
GAAACCGTGACGGATGAGGAATTGACTATGATTGAAAACCGATTGAATCACCGCCCCAGAAAGCGACTAGGATTCAAGACACCTCACGAGGTATTCCATGCCTCGTTAAAGCGTGTTGCACTTCGTCCTTGAATCCGCCGGGCATTAAAAAGAGAAAAAAGAACCCGAAAGCATGCAAAAAAAAGCGCCTTGAAGGGCGCTTGGAAAGAGGGATGACCGAATCGGGCGCGGTTATTGGCAGGGCTTAGGCCATCACCACAGCGATGAACGCCAGCAAGAAGATCAGCACAGCACCTGCCATGGGCAGCACGATGGGCATGAGCGGAACAATGGCTTCAACAACGTCTTGTTCAGCGGCGTGGTGGTCATGTGACATATTTCTTCTCCTAATTAAAACTAACCAAATTCTAGGAGACTTGGCCTACTTTGCAGCCGTGGCGGAGACAGGGTAAACCCGCTGCTGCCAAGCGTTGGCTGACCTGCCCTAAGCAGGCAGCGCGACCACGCGCAGCACCTCTTGGCCATAGGCCTCCAGCTTTTTCGCACCAATTCCCGCGATGCCTTGCAGCGCTTCCAAATCCTGCGGCTCGGCCTGCGCGATGGCGGCCAAAGTGGCGTCATGGAAGATGACATAGGCAGGCAAGTTGTGTGATTGGGCCACTTCGGCGCGCCATGCTTTGAGAGCCTCGTAGCGGGTCTGTCCCGCATTGTCCAGCGCAATGGGTGCCGGTTTGGCGGTGCCGCTGCCCTTTGCTTTGCGGCTGTCCTTGTGGGCGGCGGGGGTGGAGACCGAGGCGCGCAGCCGCACCGTGACTTCGCCTTTGAGCACTGCACGTGAGGCCTCGGTCAAATACAAGGTGTTGAAGGCTTGGGCATCCACGCCCAAAGCGCCAATGGCAATCAACTGGCGCAGCACACCGCGCAGTTGCACCTCGCTGAAATGCGCGCCAATGCCAAAAGTGCTGAGCTTGCCGTGGCTGTATTGGCTGACCCTCTCGGTGGCCTTGCCGCGCAAGATGTCCATCACATGACCTGTACCAAACGACATGCCGTTTTGTTGCTTGATGCGGTAGATGGTGGACAGCAGCATGCGCGCGGCCTCGGTGCCGTCCCAAATCTCCGGCGGTTGCAAGCAGTTGTCGCAGTTGCCGCAGGTGTAGCGCACCCCCACGCTCGGCGTGGTCGTGTCCTCGCCATCCCCCGGGGGGACTGACCCGCCTTGGTGCTGCCCAGCGTCGGGGTGTGCGGCTTGGTTCTCTGGCGCGTAGGTTTCACCAAAGTAGCCCAGCAGCCGCACCCGTCGGCAGTCGGTCGCTTCGGCCAAGGCCAGCAGCGCATCGAGCTTGCTGCGCATGACTTGTTTGAATCCTTCGCCTGCGGGGCTCTCGTCAATCATGCGGCGCTGGTTCACCACGTCGTTCAGGCCGTAAACCATCCATGCGTGGGCGGCTTGGCCGTCGCGGCCGCCGCGTCCAGTTTCTTGGTAGTAGCCTTCGATGTTTTTAGGCATGTCCAAGTGCGCCACAAAACGCACGTCGGGTTTGTCGATGCCCATGCCAAACGCAATCGTGGCCACCATCACCAAGCCTTCTTCGCGCAAGAAGCGGTTCTGGTGCTTCTGGCGAATGGCGCTGTCGAGGCCCGCGTGATAGGGCAGAGCGGCAATGCCTGCATCGCACAAATTCTTCGCCACTTCTTCCACGCGCTTGCGCGACTGGCAATACACGATGCCGCTGTCTTGGCCATAGGGCCCCGTGTGCTCGCGTTGGATGAAGCGCAGCAGTTGGGTGGACGCGTCTTTTTTCTCGACGATGGTGTAGCGGATGTTGGGGCGGTCAAAGCTGCTGACGAATTGCTGTGCGTCTTCGAGCTGCAAGCGCTCCACGATATCGGCCCGTGTCAGCCCGTCTGCCGTGGCGGTGAGCGCCATGCGCGGCACGCCCGCATAGCGCTCGTGCAGCACGGTGAGGGCGCGGTACTCGGGGCGGAAGTCGTGGCCCCATTGGCTCACGCAATGCGCTTCGTCAATGGCAAACAGGCTGAGCTGGCCTTGCTCGTGCAGCGCATCGAGCTGCGCCAAAAAGCGTGGCGTGGTGATGCGCTCGGGCGCGGCATACAGCAACGTGATCTCGCCACGGCGCAAGCGCTGCTCCACCGCATTGGCCTCTTCGCCGCTGAGGCTGGAGTTTAAAAACGCAGCTTCAACACCCGCCTCATGCAACGCGCCTACTTGGTCGTGCATGAGAGCGATGAGCGGCGACACCACGAGGGTGATGCCGTGGCCTGCGCGTTGCCGTGCAATCGCGGGGATTTGATAACAGAGTGACTTGCCCCCGCCCGTGGGCATGAGCGCCAGCGCATCGCCGCCGTTGCACACGTGGTTGACGATGGCCTCTTGCGGGCCGCGAAACGCGCCGTAGCCAAAGACTTCGCGCAAGATGGTGAGAGGGTTAGACACAGAGTTTGGAGCGATGCAAAACATCATTGTCCTGCACATCAGCCGCGACGGTGTGCATGGCGGGTACGCATCCACCATTTCCTTTTACTGTTTGTGGATTTCGCGAAATCAATAACATTGTTTACGCGAATAACAATTCGGTTACCGCGCATGACTTAAAAAGGAAAAAGTATGAAGTTGAAAATGATTTTGGCTCTGGGTGTATTGAATGCGTTGACGGCAGTAAGTGCCCAAGCTGAGCCTGCCGTTGTGGTGAATCAAAGCATTACCCAAAAAGAGGTAGAGGCCGCTCAACAAGCTTGGTGCACGGCCTTGGTGGATATCAGTGCCACGCACGACAAAAACGGCAAGGCTGCTGCGAAGGCCTTGGCCGAAAAAGTCATTGACAGTGCTTATGGCTATCAAATGGGCGTGGTGTTGTTTAAGCCGACATTAACCGTCAATCCCCAGACATTCCGTACCACGCGTGCTGGCGCCTTGTCTTACTTCGTGGGCGGAGACGCTGCTTATCCCAAAGACACTGGTTTTGCATTGAAGGGTTGGAGCCGTTGTGAGCCTGTCAATGCAGGTATTTTCATCTCGGGCAACAGTGCCACCACCCTGGGTAAAGTCCACTTCACAGCAGCGAATGGCAAAGTGACGACCGTTGATAAGAGCTGGCAGTACGTCAAGGATGCGACGGGCCAACTGCGAATCGTGCTGCACCACTCATCCTTAGAGTACAGCGGCAGTTAAGACGGTTCCACGCAGCTTAGGGAAGGTCTGCACAACGCATGAATTTGTAGCGTGACTTGTTACGGACTTCACGATGTGCAATTGTGTGCGTCGATAGCACGATTTTTCGGCGTAAGAGACCCATTTCGTCATCCCACCTTTGCCCTCAGGCCCCTTG
>NZ_JAVKLW010000093.1:0-12901 GCF_031538885.1 Limnohabitans sp. | reverse complement strand
TTTGGTATCGTTCTTCTCGGCTGAGGTGCTTGTACATTGGGCAACTTCGACTTGGCGGTTAAAGCGGCCATGATGCTCTCGCATCCTCAGCCACCTATAACCAGTTCATCTTTGTTGCACTTCGTCCTTGAATCCGCCCTACATAAAAAACAGGTAGCTACGTGCTACCTGTTGTCATTTCTAGGCTACTACTTTTCCGTCTCCGTGTGCCAAATTTGTTTCAAGTCTACCTTGGATTAAGGTGGATTTCGAGGGATTAGCAGAGTCTGCTTTCCGTACAAATCAACAACTTAGCTTTGGTTTGGCGCCCTACCAAGTCGCTTAGGAGGGGAGAGTTCTATCCATTGAACTACGGCGGCAGTAGGAATATTTTACGGCGCTACTTGCTCAGCATCCGCATGGCTTCTTCCAAGCCTTTGAGCGTGAGCGGATACATGCGGTTGCTGACGATTTGTTGAATGATGGCAATGCTCTGGCGGTATTGCCACACGCCTTGTGGCTCTGGGTTGATCCACGCAAATTTGGGGAAGGCATGTAGCAGGCGTTGTAGCCACTCGGCACCGGCTTCTTCGTTGTTGTATTCGACGCTGCCACCCGGCTGCACAATTTCATAGGGGCTCATGGTGGCGTCGCCGATGAAGATGAGTTTGTAGTCTTTGTTGTATTTGCGAATGATGTCCCAAGTCTCGAACTTCTCTGCGTAACGTCGCTTGTTGTTGCGCCACATGAAGTCGTACACGCAGTTGTGGAAGTAGTAAAACTCCAGGTGTTTGAATTCGGCTTTGGCGGCAGAGAACAGTTCTTCGACCTGTGCAATGTGCTCGTCCATGGTGCCGCCTACATCCATGAGCAGCAACACTTTGACATTGTTGCGGCGCTCGGGCCGCATCAAGATGTCCAAGAAGCCTGCATTGGCTGCGGTTTTGTGAATGGTGC
Source organism: Limnohabitans sp. (assembly GCF_031538885.1). Classification (GTDB taxonomy): domain Bacteria; phylum Pseudomonadota; class Gammaproteobacteria; order Burkholderiales; family Burkholderiaceae_C; genus Limnohabitans. Next base: position 11,965 of record NZ_JAVKLW010000093.1, on the reverse strand, counting down.
CGTCGAGGTCTAGTTCTTCCACAGAGCCTTCACGCGCAAAGCGTCGCAGGCGACGCAAGGCTACTGTGATGTTGCGTGTGCCCAGCTCTTGGGTGTCGTCATAGTCTTGGTAAGCGCGTTGGTCCCATACTTTGACAGCACTTTTGTTGCCCCCTTTGCCGCCGATGCGAATGCCTTGCGGGTTGTAGCCGCCATTACCAAAGGGCGAGGTGCCCCCTGTGCCTATCCATTTGTTTCCGCCTTCGTGGCGTTCTTTTTGCTCTTCGAGGCGTTTTTTGAGGGTCTCCATCAACTCATCCCAGCCCATTTTTTCGATGGCGGATTTTTGCTCTGGGGGGAGTTCTTTTTGCAGAACTTTCTCTAACCAATCGAGGGGCACTTCTTGGGTGAAATCGGTCAGCAGCTCCACACCCTTGAAGTACGCGCCAAAGGCGCGGTCAAATTTGTCATAGTGTTTTTCGTCCTTGACGAGGATGATCCGACTTAAAAAATAAAAGTCATCCAAGCTGCATGCCTCACTGCTAGGGCCGACGACTTGCGCTTGCAAGGCTTCTAGCAGCGTGAGGTACTCCTTCACCGAAACTGGCAGCTTGGCGGCGCGCAGGGTGTAGAAGAAGTCAATCAGCATGGCTCGGCCTTATTGCGTTTCTGTTTTCGGCGCACGGACACGGCGTGCCGCTTGCAAGCCCATGCCGCCCCCGATACCGATCAAGAGGATGGCGATGATGCTGCCCGTGCCATAGCCCTCGGCAAACAGATTCAAACCAAATGTCACGCCTAGGCCATAGCCGAGCAGGGCACCAATGACAAAACCAACCGCATCGGTCAGACCTTCAATGAGAGAGGCAAACATGGGGGCGCTTTCTTTAACGGTTGCGGTTTTGCATGGACACCAGTTTTTCAAACAGCGTCACGTCTTGTTCATTTTTCAACAGTGCGCCCACGAGTGGCGGGATCGACACTTTGTCGTCGGCAGTTTGCAGCGCTTCGAGGGGAATGTCTTCTGCCACCAAGAGCTTGAGCCAATCAATCAGTTCGCTGGTGGACGGTTTCTTCTTGAGACCCGGCAGGTTACGAATGTCAAAGAAGGTTTTCATGGCCGCCGTCAGCAGCATTTGCTTGATGCTGGGGAAGTGAACCGCCACGATGTGGCGCATGGTGTCCGCATCTGGAAATTTGATGTAGTGAAAAAAGCAGCGGCGCAAGAACGCGTCTGGCAACTCTTTTTCGTTGTTGGAGGTGATGAACACCAGTGGCCGCGTTTGGGCTTTGATGAGTTGGCGTGTCTCGTAACAATAAAACTCCATGCGGTCGAGTTCACGCAGCAAGTCGTTGGGAAACTCGATGTCGGCTTTGTCGATTTCATCGATCAGCAATGCGACCGGTTGTTCGGAGGTGAACGCTTGCCACAACACCCCTTTGAGGATGTAGTTGTTGATGTCCTTCACGCGCTCAGCGCTCTCGACATCGGCCATCTGGCTGTCACGTAGACGACTCACGGCGTCGTATTCGTACAGACCTTGCTGGGCTTTGGTTGTGGATTTGATGTGCCATTGCAACAGGGGTAAACCCAGGGCTTGGGCCACCTCTTCTGCAAGCATAGTCTTACCTGTGCCAGGCTCACCCTTGACCAGCAAGGGCCGCTTGAGTGCAATGGCTGCATTGACCGCAAGCATCAAGTCTTGGGTTGCAACGTAGTTGTCAGTACCTTTGAATTTCATGGGTAAGTTCCGTCTATTATTTGAGTTACATCAACCTCTTGGGATTGTGGTTTGCATATGAAAAAGTTTGTCTCGTTCGCGTTTGCTCTGACTGTATCTACCTTGTCTTCGCTATCGATGGCGCAAGATGTGAAGGGTGATGCTAACGCAGGTGAAAAGAAAATTGCGATGTGTATCGGGTGCCATGGCATTGTGGGCTACCAAGCCAGTTTCCCTGAAGTTTATAAAGTGCCCAAAATTTCTGGCCAAGGTGAAAAGTACATCAGCACCGTACTCAATGCCTACAAAAAAGGCGAGCGTAAGCACCCCACGATGCGTGGCATTGCCGACAGCTTGACCGACCAAGACATCGCAGACATTGCGGCTTATTACGCCAACCACGGCAAAGTGCAAGGCGCGACCTTGCCAGACAAAGCCACCGAACCCAAAGGCAATGTGGCCGCGCTGTTGACCAAAGGCGCATGCGTCTCCTGCCATGGCGAAAACTTCGCCAAGCCAATTGACCCTAGCTATCCCAAAATTGCAGGTCAACACCCAGACTACTTGTATGTGGCATTGAAGTCCTACAAAGTCGAAGGGGCCCCCACTTGGGGGCGCGGCAACGGTGTGATGGGTGGTGTGGCGAAACAATTCAGCCTTGCAGAGCTCAAAGAGCTGGCCAACTACATGGCGTCACAGCAGGGCGATTTGAAAACTGTGCCTCAAAGCAAGTTCCGCTGAGCGGTCTCGCTGCGCTGCAAAGCCCGCTGAATGCGGGCTTTTTTCATGGGCTTTTGGTAAGCACGGAAATAGGCTTGCAAAGTTGTTTCTGCCAATGCCAACAGTCTGTTGTCTTCGTAAGCACCGTGGGTCGAGGGGAGCGTCAACCACAGGCTGGATCGCTTTGAGGTAGAGCACTTCAGTTTTTTGCAGATTGGGCGTGCGCAAAAGTTCACGGACTTTGTCTTGGTGGAAGACGACGCCCTGGGCCTGACTAGGCGGTTGGTGGATGCGTCTTATGCGCGCACGGTGTTGGACTTGTTGCAGGCCAATACATCTTCAACTTCAGTGTTGTATGAGCAGGGCCAAGCGCAAGTACCCGAGCTGTTGTCCGCACAAGATGCGACGCAATGAGTTGACCGCATAAACTTAGCGGCTTATGTTGATCCTCGGTATTGAATCTTCTTGCGATGAAACAGGTGTGGCGCTGGTCCAGGCAGATGGACAGGCATTGCCCAAATTGTTGTCTCACGCGCTTTACAGCCAAGTGGCCATGCATGTGGCCTATGGTGGTGTGGTGCCTGAGCTGGCCAGTCGTGACCATATTCGACGCGTGATTCCGCTGACGCGTGAGGTGATGAATGAGGCGCAACGGGCTTTGCAGGATGTCGATGTCGTGGCCTATACCCGTGGCCCAGGTTTGGCGGGCGCTTTGCTGGTGGGGGCGGGGGTGGCTTGCGCGTTAGGCGCGGCTTTGAACAAGCCTGTCTTGGGCGTGCATCATTTGGAGGGGCATCTGTTATCCCCGTTTTTGAGCGAGGACCCACCTGAGTTTCCGTTTGTCGCGCTTTTGGTGTCTGGTGGTCACACGCAGTTGATGCGGGTAGAGGGTGTGGGGCGTTACGTGTTGCTGGGAGAGACGGTTGACGATGCCGCAGGCGAGGCTTTTGACAAGTCGGCCAAGCTCATGGGCTTGGGCTATCCCGGTGGCCCTGCCTTGTCTCAATTGGCTCAGCAGGGCGACCCTGCCGCTTTCAAGCTGCCACGTCCTTTGCTGCATAGCAGTAATTTGGATTTCTCATTTGCGGGGCTCAAAACCGCCGTGATGACACAAGCCAAAAAACTCGGGGGTGAGTTGGAGGCCCGTAAAGCCGATTTGGCTGCCTCGACCGAGGCCGCCATTGTGGAAGTGCTTTTGAAGAAGTCGCTCACCGCTTTACGTGACACTGGTTTGAAGCGCTTGGTCGTGGCGGGCGGTGTGGGGGCGAATCGGCATTTGCGCGAGCAGCTCAATGCAGCTTGCCAGCGCCAAGGTGTGCGAGTGCATTACCCCGAGTTGCACCTGTGTACGGACAACGGGGCCATGATCGCCATGGCCGCTGCCATGCGTCTGCAAAGCGGCGAGGGCGGCATGGCTCAAGCCCAACCGCGCTATAGCTTTGACGTCAAGCCGCGCTGGCCGCTGGCCGAGTTGGTTTGACCGAGCGAGCGGTGCTTGTAGTCGGCTTAGTCGAGGTCGGCTGCAACGCCTGCTATATGCTATACTCTGTTGGCTTTATCTTTAGGGATAAGCCAAGCACGTTGCACCAACTTCCACGGTGCAACGCAAGTCAAATATTCAAGGAAAACCCATGTTGACAGCAAAAATTGCCGAAGTCGTCAAAGACAACGCACGCGCCGCAGGCGATACAGGTAGTCCCGAAGTCCAAGTAGCTTTGTTGACTGCACGTATCAACGAACTCACACCTCACTTCAAACAACACGCCAAAGACCACCATGGTCGCCGCGGTTTGTTGCGTATGGTGAGCCGTCGTCGCAAATTGCTTGACTACCTCAAGTCAAAAAACTTTGATCGTTACGCCGCGCTGATTGCCAAGCTTGGTCTGCGTAAGTAACAAGCTCAAGTTCTCGCGACAAACGCCTGAGTTTTCAACGAGCTCAGGCGTTTTGCACTTTTAAACACTCGTTTCACAACTGGCACGACAACAAGGCGCAGATTCGACAGCTGTGTCATTCCAAAAAAGCCCCACTTTTCTGGAATGGCATCGTGTGCTGCACCAAGTTGAAGCCAAATTTCATTAGGAAAACACATGTCAATTTTCAATAAAGTTACCAAAACCTTTCAGTGGGGCCAACACACGGTCACCATGGAAACTGGCGAAATCGCTCGCCAAGCCGGCGGCGCTGTGCTCGTCAACATGGACGACACAGTGGTGCTGGCCACTGTCGTGGGTTCAAAGATCGCCAAAGCTGGGCAAGACTTCTTCCCCTTGACCGTGGACTACATCGAGAAAACCTACGCCGCAGGCAAGATCCCTGGCAGCTTCTTCAAGCGCGAAGCCAAGCCCAGCGAACACGAGACCTTGACCAGTCGTCTGATTGACCGTCCCATCCGTCCCTTGTTCCCCGAAGGTTTTTACAACGACGTACACGTGGTGATTCACACCGTGTCGTTGAACCCAGAAGTCGATGCTGACATTGCTGCTTTGATCGCCGTGTCTGCTGCTTTGAGCATTTCTGGTATTCCTTTCAACGGCCCCATCGGCGCCGCACGCGTGGGTTACATCAATGGCGAATACGTCTTGAACCCAGGTCAAACACAACGCAAAGACAGTCAGATGGACCTCGTGGTCGCTGGTACCGAAGCCGCTGTGTTGATGGTGGAGTCTGAGGCGCAACAGTTGTCAGAAGAAATCATGTTGGGCGCGGTGGTGTTCGGCCACGAGCAAGGCAATATCGCCATCAACGCCATTCACGAACTAGTGCGTGACGCTGGCAAACCCGCTTGGGATTGGGCCGCGCCTGCCAAGGACGAGCCGCTGATTGCCAAGGTCACCGCACAAGCTGAAGACAAATTACGCGCCGCTTACCAAATTCGCAACAAACAAGCCCGCACGCACGCTTGCCGTGAAGCTTATGGCGCGGTAATGGCTGGTTTGAAAGACGACGGCGTGGAGTTTGACTCCGTCAAAGTTGAAAACATGTTGTTCGACATCGAGGCGCGCATCGTTCGCAGCCAAATCTTGGCAGGCGAGCCCCGCATCGACGGCCGCGACACACGAACCGTGCGTCCCATCGAAATTCGCAACAGCGTGTTGCCACGCACCCACGGTTCTGCCTTGTTCACACGCGGCGAAACCCAAGCGTTGGTGGTCACCACTTTGGGTACCGAGCGCGACGCACAACGCATTGATGCTTTGGCGGGTGAGTATGAAGATCGTTTCATGATGCACTACAACATGCCTCCCTTTGCCACAGGCGAAGTGGGTCGCATGGGCTCGACCAAGCGTCGCGAAATCGGCCACGGCCGTTTGGCCAAGCGTGCGTTGGTGGCCGTGTTGCCAAGCAAAGAAGAGTTCCCCTACACCATGCGCGTGGTGTCTGAAATCACAGAATCTAACGGTTCTTCCTCGATGGCCTCGGTCTGCGGTGGTTGCTTGTCCATGATGGACGCTGGCGTGCCGATGAAAGCACACGTGGCTGGTATCGCCATGGGCTTGATCAAAGACGGTAACCGTTTTGCGGTGTTGACCGACATCTTGGGTGACGAAGATCACTTAGGCGATATGGACTTCAAAGTTGCGGGTACCACCAACGGCATCACCGCTTTGCAAATGGACATCAAGATCCAAGGCATCACCAAAGAAATCATGCAAGTGGCATTGGCACAAGCCAAAGAAGCACGCATGCACATCTTGGACAAGATGCAAGCCGCCATGGGCGAGGCCAAGACCGAAGTGTCTGACTTCGCACCGAAGTTGTTCACCATGAAGATCAACCCCGAGAAGATTCGCGACGTGATCGGCAAAGGCGGCGCCACCATCCGTGCGTTGACTGAAGAAACTGGTACCCAGATCAACATCGAAGAAGACGGCACCATCACCATCGCGGCCACAGACGGTGCGAAGGCTGAAGAAGCCAAGCGTCGTATCGAAGAGATCACGGCCGAAGTTGAAATCGGCAAGGTCTACGAAGGCCCCATCACCAAGATTTTGGACTTCGGTGCTTTAGTCAACTTGTTGCCAGGCAAAGACGGTTTGTTGCACATCAGCCAGATCGCCCACGAGCGTGTTGAGAAGGTTTCCGATTATTTGAGCGAAGGCCAAATCGTGCGCGTAAAAGTGCTCGAAACAGACGAAAAAGGTCGCGTGAAGTTGTCGATGAAAGCCTTGATGGATCGCCCGCAAGCGGACCATGCACACGACGCAGAGCCACAAGCCTAAGCTTTGTTTGAGGCGGTCGCGCACATGATGCACATCGTTGAAATCACCACGCCCGGTGCCCCTGAGGTGCTCCGTGTGGCCCAGCGGCCTTTGCCGCGGGCGGGTGAGGGTGAGTTGCTGATTCGCGTCAGCGCCAGTGGTGTGAATCGCCCTGACGTGTTGCAGCGGACGGGCAACTATCCCGTGCCTGCTGGCGCGTCGGATGTGCTGGGTCTTGAGGTGGCGGGTGTCATCGAGTCAGGCGATACCGTGGCTATGGTTGCGGCCCATCTGAAGGTCGGTGATCGCGTGTGTGCCTTGGTGGCGGGCGGTGGCTATGCGCAGTATTGCGTGGCACCTGTGGCTCAGTGTTTGTCGGTTCCCAAAGGCTTGAGTGATGTCGAGGCCGCTTCGTTGCCTGAGACATTCTTTACTGTGTGGAGCAATGTGTTTGACCGTGCGCACTTGGAAGCCGGCGAGACATTGCTGGTGCAAGGCGGCTCTAGTGGCATTGGCGTGACGGCGATTCAAATGGCCAAGGCCATGGGGGCGACCGTCATCGTGACCGCAGGCAGCGACGAGAAGTGTGCTGCGTGTGTGGCGCTGGGCGCAGACCATGCCGTCAACTACAAAACCCATGACTTCGCTGTCGAGGCCAAGCGCCTGACCGATGGCAAGGGCGTGGATGTGGTGTTGGATATGGCGGCGGGCGACTATGTGGCGCGTGAGGTGGATTGCTTGGCTGAAGATGGCCGCTTGGTCATCATCGCGTTGCAAGGTGGAGTCAAGAGCAGCTTCAATGCAGGCAAGGTGCTGCGTAACCGGTTGAGCATCACGGGGTCGACTTTGCGCCCACGCCCTGTGAGCTTCAAGGCTGCGATTGCACGTCACTTGCGCGAGCAGGTGTGGCCATTGATTGAAGCCGGGCGTATCAAGCCTGTGATTCATGCCACCTTTGACGCGGCTTCGGCGGATGGTGCTGCCAATGCGCACCGCCTGATGGAGTCGAGTCAGCACATTGGCAAGATTGTTTTGACTTGGAGTAAGTGATGAAACAAAAACTTATTGCGGGTAATTGGAAAATGAATGGCAGTTTAGTTGCCAACGAAGCTTTGGTGCATGGCGTACAGCAGGGCTTGGCGCAAGCCCTGGGTGGCAAGCACGCGCAAGTGGCGGTGTGTGTGCCTGCGGCGTATTTGTCGCAAGTGCAGCAGTTGGTCAAAGGCTCTGGCATTGACTTGGGCTCGCAAGATGTGTCGGCGTACGAGCAGGGCGCTTACACGGGTGAAATTTCGGCGGCGATGTTGAAAGACTTGGCTGTGCGTTACGCCATCGTGGGTCATTCGGAGCGTCGCCAATACCACGGTGAAACCGATGAGCAGGTGGCGCACAAAGCGCAGCGCGCCTTGTCAGCGGGCATCACACCCATTGTGTGTGTCGGCGAAACGTTGGCAGAACGTGAAGCGGGCAAAACCGAAGCGGTGGTCAAGCGACAATTGGCCGCTGTGATTTATGCCAATGATCACTGCATCAGCGAAATCGTGCTGGCTTACGAGCCGGTGTGGGCCATTGGCACAGGTCAAACGGCCTCGCCAGAGCAAGCCCAAACGGTGCATGCCGTGTTGCGTGCGCAACTCAAGGCCGCGACTGAACATTCTGAGCGTGTTCATATTTTGTATGGCGGCAGCATGAACGCGGCAAACGCCGCTGAGTTGCTGGCGCAGTCGGATATTGATGGCGGCCTCATCGGTGGCGCGGCCCTCAAGCCCGCGGAATTCTTGACCATCATCGCTGCTGCGGCGCGTTGAAATTAATACATTTTCGGAGTTTTTATGAGCATGATTTTGAATATCATCCAAGTGGTGCAGTTGTTGGCTGCGTTGGGCATGATTGGTTTGATCTTGGTTCAGCACGGCAAAGGTGCGGACATGGGCGCGGCTTTCGGTAGCGGCAGCTCTGGCAGTTTGTTTGGTGCCAGCGGCGGTGCCAACTTTATGTCACGCACAACGGGTGTGTTGGCTGCGGTTTTCTTTGTCTGCACATTGGCCTTGGCCTACTTCGGTAATCTGCATCCCGTGAGCTCTGGCAGTGTGCTCGAAGGCACTGTGGTGGCGCCTGCACCAGTGACTGAATTGTCAGCCTCGGGCGCAGCGCAAATCCCCACGAAGTAATCACAAAACCTTCAAGCCTTGGAGCGATTCGGTCTCTTTTCCAGGGTAAACTCTGAGGCTGTTCAGGAAGCGTTATCCCTCTTCGCTTTTGTAGGACAAACAACCCAAAGCCGTCGTGGTGAAATTGGTAGACACGCTATCTTGAGGTGGTAGTGGCGAAAGCTGTGCGAGTTCGAGTCTCGCCGACGGCACCATCCAAAAAAGTCTGCTGTAACTCTGGTGTCAACCAGTTACGGCAGACTTCGCAGACTAAAAACAGATAGTCAGACCGCGAGATTGAGATGAGCTTAGAACAATACCTCCCCGTCCTCTTATTCATACTTGTGGGCCTTGGCGTGGGGGTTGCTCCCCAGGCGATCGGCTTTTTCTTAGGCCCGCGTCGTCCTGATCCAGCTAAAAACTCCCCTTACGAATGCGGTTTTGAAGCGTTTGAAGACGCGCGCATGAAGTTCGATGTGCGCTATTACTTGATTGCCATCCTCTTCATCTTGTTCGATTTGGAAATCGCATTTTTGTTCCCTTGGGCCGTGGCGCTCAAGGAAATTGGTTTCATTGGCTTCATCGACATGATGATCTTCCTTGCCATCCTCGTTGCTGGCTTTGCCTACATGTGGATCAAGGGCGCCATCGATTGGGAGTAACCCAGTCGGCTCTCTGTGCTGTTGGGAATAAGGAATAACTATGTCACTTGAAGGCGTTTTCAAAGAAGGCTTCATAACCACGTCGTATGACTCGGTGGTGAATTGGGCCAAAACGGGCTCGTTGTGGCCTATGACATTCGGCTTGGCTTGCTGCGCGGTTGAAATGATGCATGCGGGCGCTGCTCGTTATGACATCGACCGCTTCGGTATGTTGTTTCGCCCAAGTCCCCGTCAGTCCGATTTGATGATTGTGGCGGGCACCTTGTGCAACAAGATGGCCCCCGCTTTGCGCAAGGTCTACGACCAAATGTCCGAGCCGCGCTGGGTGCTGTCTATGGGCTCATGCGCCAATGGCGGTGGCTACTACCACTACAGCTACTCGGTGGTGCGCGGTTGTGATCGTGTGGTGCCAGTAGACGTGTATGTGCCAGGCTGCCCACCCACGGCTGAGGCTTTGTTGTATGGCATCTTGCAGCTGCAAAGCAAGATTCGCCGCGAAAACACCATCGCACGCTAACTGCACATTGCGCAGGAAAGAAAAATGAGCCATTCCATCCAAACGCTTGAAGCTACCTTGCACGATGTGCTGGGCAGCAAAATCAAGCTCCTCGAATCCGCCTTGGGCGAGTTGACCGTGACGGTCTCTGCAGCCGATTACCACGCTGTGTGCCAAACCTTGCGCGACGATTCGCGTCTGGGTTTTGAGCAGTTGATGGACCTGTGTGGCTTGGATTACTCCAGCTACAAAGACGGCGCCCATTCCAAATTCACCGATGGTCCACGCTACGCTGTGGTGAGCCATTTGCTGTCCGTGACGCACAACTGGCGTTTGCGTGTGCGCGTATTCGCGGTGAGCGAAGACGTGCCAGTGGTGGCTTCGGTCAACGATTTGTGGAACTCGGCCAACTGGTTCGAGCGTGAAGCGTTTGACTTGTTCGGCATCGTGTTCGAAGGCCACCTCGACTTGCGTCGTTTGTTAACCGATTACGGCTTTGTGGGTCACCCCTTCCGTAAAGATTTCCCAACCTCGGGTCACGTGGAAATGCGTTACGACGCCGAGCAAAAACGTGTGGTGTACCAACCCGTCACCATCGAACCGCGCGAAATCACGCCGCGCATCGTTCGTGAAGACAACTACGGCGGTAAGCATGACTAGCCCCCACGCTTATCACTTCGTGTATTCGCTGCCCCCCAAGGGGGCGCAGGCCTCCCTCGGGGCGGCCCAGCGGGAGTCCTACCATGGCTGATATCAAAAACTACACCCTGAACTTGGGCCCCCAACATCCGGCGGCACACGGTGTGCTGCGTTTGGTGTTGGAACTCGACGGCGAAGTGGTTCAACGCGCTGATCCTCACATCGGTTTGTTGCACCGCGCCACTGAGAAGTTGGCCGAGAGCAAAACCTACATTCAATCCTTGCCCTACATGGACCGGCTCGACTACGTGTCCATGATGTGCAACGAGCACGCCTATTGCTTGGCCATTGAAAAAATGATGGGCATTGAAGTGCCAGAGCGCGCGCAATACATCCGTGTGATGTATTCCGAAATCACCCGTTTGCTCAACCACTTGTTGTGGTTGGGTTGCCATGGTTTCGACTGCGGCGCGATGAACATCTTGATTTACTGCTTCCGCGAACGTGAAGACTTGTTCGACATGTACGAAGCGGTGTCAGGCGCACGCATGCATGCGGCTTACTTCCGTCCGGGTGGCGTATACCGCGACTTGCCAGACAGCATGCCTCAGTACAAAGCCAGCAAAGTGCGCAACGCCAAGTCGGTGGCACGTTTGAACGAAGGTCGTTCAGGCTCTTTGCTAGACTTCATTGACGATTTCACCAAACGTTTCCCCAAGCTGGTGGACGAGTACGAAACACTCCTCACCGACAACCGCATTTGGAAACAACGTACCGTCGGCATCGGCGTGGTCACGCCTGAGCGCGCGAAAAACCTCGGTTTCTCAGGTGCGATGTTGCGTGGCTCTGGCATTGCTTGGGACCTGCGCAAGCACCAGCCATATGACGTGTACGACCGCATGGACTTCGACATTCCTGTGGGCAAAACCGGTGACTGCTACGACCGCTATTTGGTGCGCGTCGAAGAGTTGCGTCAGTCCAACCGCATCATCAAGCAGTGCGTGGACTGGTTACGCGCCAACCCCGGCCCCGTCATCACCGACAACCACAAGGTGGCAGCACCGAGCCGCGAGGGCATGAAGTCCAACATGGAAGAGCTGATCCACCACTTCAAGCTTTTCACCGAAGGCTTCCACGTGCCCGAAGGCGAGGCGTATGCCGCCGTCGAGCATCCCAAAGGTGAGTTTGGCATCTACCTCGTGAGCGATGGTGCCAACAAGCCTTACCGTTTAAAGATTCGCGCTCCTGGTTTTGCTCATTTGGCAGCCATGGATGAAATGGCGCGTGGCCACATGATCGCTGACACCGTGGCGGTGATTGGCACCATGGACATTGTGTTCGGGGAAATTGACCGATGAGTTCTGTAAACACCCACCACAGCGCACCGCTGTCGGCC
>NZ_JAVKLW010000092.1:0-10606 GCF_031538885.1 Limnohabitans sp. | reverse complement strand
TTGGTATCGTTCTTCTCGGCTGAGGTGCTTGTACATTGGGCAACTTCGACTTGGCGGTTAAAGCGGCCATGATGCTCTCGCATCCTCAGCCACCTATAACCAGTTCATCTTTGTTGCACTTCGTCCTTGAATCCGCCAAACTTTGATCAGTCAGTGTGTGCTACAGCCCGTGCCTGCCTTCTCGGGCATGGGGGCATCGCGGTCAACGCCTGCTTCTTTGAGGCGGCGTTCGTAATCGGCCCAGAGTTGGTCTTGTTCAGCACCTAAGAAATACAGGTATTCCCAAGTGAACAAGCCGCTGTCGTGACCGTCGCTGAAGGTGGGTTTGACGGCGTAGTTGCCCACGGGCTCTAAGCCTTCCAAGTCCACCAAGCGTTTGCCCGTTTGCAACACCTCTTGGCCTGGGCCGTGGCCCTGCACTTCGGCGGAGGGGCTGTAGACACGCATCAACTCAAACGGAATGCGAAAACTCGCACCGTCGGCAAAGCTGACTTCCAGCACACGCGATGCGCCATGTACCGTGATGTCTTGGGGTGCGGGGGTGTTTTTTTGCAAGCCAGCCATGAGGGTTCCTAATTAAACGAGCACGCGTTCAATGCCGCCGGCATTGGCTTGGGCCACATACTCGGGCATCCACTGCTCACCCAAGATTTTGCGGGCCATCTCGACCACGATGTAGTCGGCTTCCAGCAAACCGTTTTGCAAGTCGTCCCCATAGCGGGTCAGACCTTGCAAGCAGCTGGGGCAGCTGGTGAGGATTTTCATATCGCCTTTTGCTTCGCCCGTCATGGCGCGCAAAGCGGACTCGTCCTTTTGCAACTCGGCTTCTTTGCGGAAACGCACTTGGGTGGCAATGTCAGGACGCGTCACACCCAAGGTGCCCGACTCGCCGCAACAGCGCTCGCTCTTGACCACTTGGTCACCCACCAAGGCTTTGACCGTTTTCATGGGGTCTTGCTGTTTCATGGGGCTGTGGCAGGGGTCATGGAACAAGTAGCCCGCTTGCTGATCCGCGCTGAGCTTGATGTCCTTTTCCAACAAGTATTCATGGATGTCGACGATGCGGCAGCCAGGGAAGATCTTGTCAAACTGGTAGCCCTGCAACTGGTCAAAACACGTGCCGCAGCTCACCACCACGGTTTTGATGTCGAGGTAGTTGAGCGTGTTGGCCACGCGGTGGAACAACACGCGGTTGTCGGTGATCATCTTCTCGGCTTTGTCGAACTGGCCCGAGCCTTTTTGCGGATAGCCACAGCACAAGTAGCCAGGTGGCAACACGGTTTGCACGCCTGCGTGCCACAACATGGCTTGCGTGGCGAGGCCCACTTGGCTGAACAAACGCTCAGAGCCGCAACCGGGGAAATAGAACACCGCTTCCGTCTCGGACGTGGTGGTCTTGGGGTCGCGAATGATAGGCACGTAGTCTTTGTCTTCAATGTCCAACAAAGCACGCGCGGTTTTCTTGGGCAAGTTACCGGGCATTTTTTTGTTGATGAAGTGAATCACCTGCTCTTTGATGGGCGCGGTGCCCACCGTGGCAGGCGGTGCCTTGGTTTGCATACGGGCCACCACGCTGAGCGCATCGTGCGCCAAGCGTTGCAGCTTCATACCCACGCCCACCATGGCGCTGCGGGCGAACTTGATGGTTTCGGGGTTGGTCGCATTGAGCATGAACATCGCCGCCGCGTTGCCGGGACGGAAGCTCTTTTGGCCCATCTTGCGCAACAGGTTGCGCATGTTCATGGAGACATCACCAAAGTCAATCTTCACCGGGCAAGGCGACAAGCACTTGTGGCACACCGTGCAGTGGTCGGCCACGTCTTCAAACTCTTGCCAGTGTTTGATGGACACGCCACGGCGGGTTTGCTCTTCGTACAAGAAGGCCTCGACCAACAACGAGGTGGCCAAAATTTTGTTACGTGGGCTGTAGAGCAAATTGGCGCGTGGCACATGCGTGGCACACACCGGCTTGCACTTGCCGCAACGCAAACAGTCTTTCACGCTGGCGGCAATGGCGCCAATGTCGGACTGCTGCATGATGAGCGACTCATGGCCCATCAAACCAAAGCTGGGTGTGTAGGCTTGGCTCAAATCGGCGTGGCGCAGCGATGTGTCTACATCTTGGTTACGCAGCAACTTGCCTTTGTTGAAGCGGCCTTCGGGGTCAACCTTGGCTTTGTAATCAGCGAAGGGTTGCAACTCTGCGTCGGTCAAAAACTCCAGCTTGGTGATGCCAATGCCGTGCTCGCCCGAAATCACGCCGTCGAGCGAACGCGCCAGCACCATGATGCGGGCCACCGCCTCGTGCGCGGTTTGCAGCATGGCGTAGTTGTCGCTGTTGACGGGAATGTTGGTGTGCACATTGCCGTCACCGGCGTGCATGTGCAGCGCCACCCACACACGGCCTTTGAGCACGCGTTGGTGAATGGCATTGCACTCGTCCAAGATGGGTGCGAGTTGCGCGCCCGTGAAGATGTTTTGCAACTGCGCACGGATTTGTGTTTTCCAGCTCGCACGCAAGCTGTGGTCTTGCAACTGAGGGAATAACGCATCGCACTCATTCAGCCACTGCTGCCACAGGCCACGCACTTCGCCAATGCGCGAACGGGCTTGTTGCACACGGTCTTCCAACAACTCAGGGGTGGGGATGTCGGCAGCGTCGTCAGACTTGCCTAAATATTTACTGAGAAGCAAATTGCTTTTGGCGAAGAAGTCTTCCAAGGCGTCGCAGAGTTCGAGCTTGTTGCGCAAGCTCAGTTCGATGTTGATGCGCTCGATGCCGTCGGTGTACTCGGCCATGCGGGGCAAAGGAATCACCACGTCTTCGTTGACCTTGAACGCATTGGTGTGGCGGCTGATCGCAGCGGTGCGCTTGCGGTCGAGCCAAAACTTTTTACGAGCCTCGGGGCTCACTGCCACAAAGCATTCGCCACTGCGGGTGTTGGCCATGCGCGAGACTTCGGAGGTGACGCGTGCCACCTCGTCGGCGTCGTCGCCCGCGATGTCGCCAATCAACAGCATCTTGGGCAGGCCGCCGCGTTTGCTCTTGGTGGCGTAGCCCACGGCACGCAAATAGCGGTCATCCAAATGCTCCAAGCCCGCCAGCAACACGCCGCTGCGTTTTTGCTCGGCAAACATGTAGTCTTTGATTTCCACAATGCTGGGCACCGCGTCTTTGGCGTTGCCAAAGAACTCCATACATACGGTGCGCGTGTGCGCGGGCATGCGGTGCACGATCCAACGTGCGCTGGTGATCAAACCATCGCAGCCTTCTTTTTGCACGCCGGGCAAACCGCTCAAAAACTTGTCGGTCACATCCTTGCCCAAGCCTTCTTTGCGGAAGGACTTGCCCGGAATATCCAAGCGTTCTTGGCGGATGAAGGTTTTGCCGTCCGCTTGGTAGTACTTCAGTTCGAAGCTGGCCATCTCGGCATCGTGAATCTTGCCGAGGTTGTGGTCCACGCGAATGACGTCGAGCCACTGCGCATCAGGGGTGACCATGCGCCAGCTGGCCAAGTTGTCGAGCGCAGTGCCCCACAACACGGCTTTTTTGCCGCCCGCGTTCATGGCGATGTTGCCGCCAATGCACGAGGCTTCGGCAGACGTGGGGTCCACCGCAAACACAAAACCACCGCGTTCTGCGGCATCGGCCACGCGCTGGGTGACCACACCGACTTCGGTGTAGATGGTGGGCACTTTGTGCGCGACACCGGGCAAGTCGATCATTTCGACTTCGGTCATGGCTTCGAGTTTTTCGGTATTGATGACCGCACTCTTCCATGTGAGCGGAATCGCACCACCCGTGTAGCCCGTGCCGCCGCCACGCGGGACGATGGTGAGGCCGAGGTCGATACAGCCTTTGACCAAGCCAGCCATTTCCGCTTCGGTGTCGGGGGTGAGCACGACAAAGGGGTATTCCACACGCCAGTCGGTGGCGTCGGTGACGTGGCTCACACGTGAGAGACCATCGAACTTGATGTTGTCATGAGCCGTGTGCTTCTTGAGCAAGCGCGCAGCTTTTTTGCGCAAGGCAGCAATCGCGTCGAACTGCTGGTTGAAAGTTTCAACCGCACGACTGGCCGCTTGCAGCAGTTGGCCCACCATGGCGTCACGTTCGGTGTCGGCATCGGGTGTGCGGCGCTGCTCGACTTCACCCAAACGGTGGTGCAAAGCCTCCACCAACTGGTGGCGGCGTTTGGGCGAATCCAGCAAGTCGTCTTGCAGATAAGGGTTGCGCTGCACCACCCAGATGTCGCCCAACACTTCATACAACATGCGGGCCGAACGACCTGTGCGGCGTTCTTGACGCAAACGCAGCAACAACTCCCACGCATCGGCACCGAGCAAACGCAGCACGATTTCTCGGTCAGAGAAGGAGGTGTAGTTGTAGGGGATTTCGCGCAGTCGCGGGCTTTCTTCAGCCGTGGCGAGCAAGTGGTTCAGCGAGGTGGGAGCATTCATGGTGTGGTGTGCGCGCTAAGGCGCATTGGGGCGCGAATTAAGGCCCGATTTTACCGCAGGGGCTTAGGCGCTCTGAGGGGAGTCCCTAAGTGCACTTACTGGCTTTGGGGGTGTCGGGTAGCGGTTTTTAGGGGTATTGCTGGTGACATGGGTTTTGAAGTCACTTCTGGACAGTGAGCAGGCCGTATGCGCGTTGGCTCCTCTTCGCTGCGCTCAGAATGTCGCTCACCGTGCACACGGCCTGCTCACCGTCTTGCGGAGTGATAAGGTGCACCTCGCGCACAAAATCGCCAGCGCAAAGCCCAAGGCGAACAGCCTGCGTGTACGGTGAGCGACATTCTGAGCGCAGCGAAGAGGAGCCAACGTACACGCAGGCTGTTCGCCTTGGGCGCTTCACGTCAACGCTGCCAGCCTTTGCACATCAGCCACTGGGCGGAACCGCAGGCGATGACGAGGGCCGAATAGGTGGCCATTTTTCCGTCCACCCCCCAAACAAACAAGCCGCCAACCAGCACGGCAGAGCCTAAAACACCGCTCACCACGGTCTGTTTGGGCAAACTCCAACTGGCCAAAGGTAGCCAGCCACGGGTGACAAACCGAGCCACCAGCGCGCAAAACAGGGCCACGCCCCATGCCGGCGCGATGAGGTTAAACGTGTGAATGATTTGTTCTAAAGAACCCATGCGAGTAAATTTTATAATCTGCGTTATGGCAGTCTGGGCTTTAGGCCTCAATCACACGACAGCCCCGCTTGATTTGCGGGGCCGTTTTGCTTTTGCGGTCGAACAAATGGGTCCGACCCTCGCGACCCTGCGCCATTCTTTTGCACCCGACAGCGAGGTGGCCATCCTATCCACCTGCAACCGTACCGAGATTTATTGCGCGGGCAGCGAAACCCAAATGCAACAGACCTTGGCTTGGCTGGCCCAGTCGGGCGGCGTGTCAGCCGCCGACCTCAAAGGCCACACCTACGCCCTGCTGGAGGCCGATGCGGCCCGTCACGCGTTTCGCGTGGCCAGTGGGCTGGACTCGATGGTGTTGGGCGAGCCTCAAATCTTGGGCCAGATGAAAGACGCGGTGCGTGCCGCATTCGAGGCTGGGGCCTTGGGCACCACCCTCAACCAACTATTTCAGCGCTCTTTTGCGGTGGCCAAAGAGGTGCGCAGCTCTACTGAGATTGGCGCGCACTCCATCAGCATGGCCGCCGCCGCCGTGCGCTTGGCCAGCCAACTGTTTGAAGACCTGAGCGAAACCCGTGTGCTATTTGTGGGCGCGGGCGAAATGATTGAGCTGTGCGCCACCCACTTCGCGGCCAAAAACCCAAAAGCCATTGCCATTGCCAACCGCACGCTGGAGCGCGGCGAAAAGCTGGCCACGCAATTCAGCGGCGAGGTGATGCGCTTGGCCGACTTGCCGCAGCGACTACACGAGTTTGATGTGGTCATCAGCTGCACCGCCAGCACCCTGCCCTTGATTGGCTTGGGTGCGGTCGAACGCGCACTCAAGCAACGCAAACACCGCCCCATGTTCATGGTGGACTTGGCCGTGCCACGCGACATTGAGCCCGAGGTGAAGTCACTCGAAGACGTGTATCTGTACACCGTGGACGATTTGTCGGACGTGGTGCAAACCGGCCAAGCCAACCGCCAAGCCGCAGTGGCGCAAGCCGAAGCCATCATCGATGCAGGCGTGCAAAGCTTTGAGCACTGGATGGACCAGCGCAGCCATGTGCCGTTGATTCAACAACTCAACACCCAAGCCGAAGATTGGCGCAGCGCCGAGTTGGCCCGTGCGCGCAAGTCCCTCGCCAAAGGCGACGATGTGGATGCGGTGCTGGAAGCCTTGTCACGCGGCCTGACCCAAAAAATGCTGCACGGCGCGATGGCCGAGCTGCATGCAGGTGACGCAGCGTCGCGCGAGCGTGCGCGCCATGCGATTGAGCATTTCTTTTTGCGCGGCAACCGTTAGGCGCTGACCCCATGAAAGACTTTTTGCGCGCTCAACTCGAGCGCCACACCCAACGCTTGAACGAGCTGGACTTCTTGCTGTCTCGCGAAGACATCATGAAGGACATGACGCAGTTCTTGGCTTTGTCACGCGAGCACACCGACGTGACCGCCACAGCCGGTCGTTACGCACGCTACCAACAACGGGAAGCGGATTTTCAAGCGGCACAACAGATGCTGCAAGACGGGGGGGACGATGCCGACATGCGCGCTATGGCCGAAGAAGAAATTGCCAGCGCCCAAGCCGAACTGTTGCTGCTCGTTGCCGAGCTGCAACGCATGTTGCTGCCCAAAGACCCAGACGATGCACGCCCTGCGTTCATCGAAATTCGCGCGGGCACAGGCGGCGATGAGTCGGCTTTGTTTGCCGCCGACTTGCTGCGCATGTACGTGCGCTATGCGGAGCGTCAAGGCTGGCGCACCGAGGTCGTGAGTGAATCGCCCAGCGAGCTGGGCGGCTACAAAGAGGTGGTCGTGCGCATGGACGGCGGTTCAAGCGGCGACGGCGTGTATGGCTGGCTCAAGTTCGAGTCGGGCGGCCACCGCGTGCAGCGCGTGCCCACCACCGAAACCCAAGGCCGCATCCACACCAGTGCTTGCACGGTGGCGGTGCTGCCCGAGCCGGATGAGGCCGAGGCCATCAAGATCAACCCGTCGGATTTGCGCATCGACACCTACCGCGCCAGCGGTGCGGGTGGTCAGCACATCAACAAAACAGACTCTGCCGTGCGCATCACCCACTTGCCCACGGGCATCGTGGCCGAGTGCCAAGACGGCCGCAGCCAGCACAGCAACAAAGCGCAAGCGCTGAAAGTATTGACCGCGCGCATCCAAGAAAAAGACCGCTCAGAACGCGCCGCCAAAGACGCGGCCATGCGCAAGGGCCTCATTGGCAGCGGCGACCGCAGCGATCGCATTCGCACCTACAACTTTCCGCAAGGGCGTTGGAGCGACCACCGCATCAACCTCACGCTGTACAAACTTAACTTCATCATGGAGGGTGATTTGAGTGAGGCGATGCAAGCCTTGAAACACGCCCATGAGGCCGAGCAACTGGCTGCGCTGGAAGGCAAGCCATGAGTGTGATGTCTTCCGTCGTCACACTGGCTGCACATGCAGAACACTCTTCGTTAACCGTGGCCCAAGCCGCGGCTTGGGCACAAACCTTGGGCCTGCCGCGCCTAGAAGCGCAAGTACTGCTGCTGTACGCCTTGGGCTGCGCACCGCACGACCGTGCTTGGCTGTTGGCGCATGGCGATGACGCGCTGGACATGGCCGTGCAAACCACTTTTGAAGCCTACGCACAACGTCGCCTGAGCACCGAGCCTGTGGCTTACATCACGGGCCAAAAAGAATTTTTTGGCTTGACGCTGCAAGTTGACCGTCGCGTACTCGACCCACGTGCGGACACTGAAACCTTGGTGGAATGGGCCTTGTCTTGCTTGGCTGACACACCCCACCCTGACGTGGTAGATCTTGGCACCGGCAGCGGCGCGATTGCCTTGGCCCTCCAACACGCGAGAGCGGATGCCCACGTGTGTGCGGTAGACGCCAGTGCTGGTGCCTTGAGCGTGGCGCGCGCCAACGCCGAACGCTTAGGCCTGCCTGTGGACTTCCATCAAGGTTCGTGGCTCGCGCCCCTCAAGGGCCGAACCTTTGACGCCATCGTGTCGAACCCGCCTTATGTGGCGCGTGATGATGCACACTTGGCCGCCTTGACGCACGAGCCTTTGTCGGCTTTGGCTTCTGGCGCTGAGGGCTTGGACGACATTCGCATCATCGTGCGTGAGTCGGCACAACACCTCAAACCCAAGGGCTGGCTACTGTTAGAGCATGGCTATGACCAAGCCCATGCCGTGCAAACCTTGCTGGGCAACCAAGGGTTTGTGAATGTACAAAGCCGCCCTGACCTTGCGGGCATCTTGCGCTGCACGGGCGGACAATGGCAGACAGTGAAATAATTAACTTTTGATTTGGAGAAACTGTATGCCCCCACGTTTATCACCTCGTGTATCCACTGCCCCTCGAGGGGGCTTGACCTCCTTTGCGGCGGTTCGGCAGGAGGCCCTATGAGCGACGCACAACAACGCATTGATGAACTCGTAAAGGGCAACGACGTGTTGCTGTTCATGAAGGGCAGCGCCAGCTTCCCCATGTGTGGTTTTTCCGGCCGTGCGGTGCAAGTGCTCAAAGCTTGCGGCGTGGACCCCAAAGCCATCAAAACCGTGAACGTGCTGGATGACGCTGAGATTCGCCAAGGCATCAAGGAATACAGCAACTGGCCCACCATCCCCCAGCTCTACATCAAGGGCGAGTTCATTGGTGGCTCCGACATCATGATGGAAATGTATGAGTCGGGTGAGTTGCAAAAAGTCATCAACGAAACCGCATAGTCACCCCATCAGCGTTGCGGTTCTTTGGCGTTGGCCCCCTCACGTATGAGGGGGCGACGCCCAGGTGTCACGCTGTCGTCCTCCGCCTGTACGAGCGTGAGGGGCAGCATACGCAGACTTCGTGCAGCAAACACGTTTGCACTAGCACCTGCCGTGATATTGGCAGCAGATCCCACAAAAGGGCAAGCTCCCGTGCTGCGGTGCTTGAGTACGCCGGCAAGCAAGGTCTCGCTGGGGTCACCGAGTACGTGGTCTAGATCATCATCTAGCACGCAGGTTGGTGCCATCCCCTCTGCGTAATCGCCAAAGTCCTTGGCATTGAGGAATTGCATCTAAATCGGAAAGTATGCAATACCGTTGTGTGTATTGCTTTGAAAGCCATAGGGTTTGCCACAAGTCTTTTGCCCAAGGGTGATGACTTGTACATCTACACCACGTAAACCGTTGATGACGGCTTCGCTGGCCGAACAGGTGGAACCCGTGGTCAGCACATAAACACGCGCAAGACCCAAGTGAGGCAAATCATCGCTGCGGGTGCATGTGTAGTCAGATGACATGATGCAGGCTTGCGCTGCAAAGTTTTTGTTATCCTGAGAACGCCCACTGTTTGGACCATATTGGGCGCTGTAGAAGACTTTGTTGTTTGTCGTGGCAGGTATGGACAGCATGGAGGCCAAGGCATTAGCCACGTAAAGATAGCCCCCGCCGTTGTAGCGCATGTCCACCACCACATCGCTGACCTTAGCCGCTTTGAAACGGTTAATCGCCTCGATCAAGGCCGCCTCTGCGGGTGCGGTGTAGTCGGTGAAATGGACATAGCCAACGGCTTGTTTGTTCTTGTCTATCAGAATTCTCGTCAGTGGCACGGATTGCGGTATGTAGGGCGCACTGTCTACCGCTAACGTCAGCGATTCACCGTTGCGACGCACCTCAAGCGTAGTTCGACAAGCAGTGCTCGGGTTGATGCCGCCATTCCAAAGCTGGCGGGCTTGTGATGTGGCACCCGCCTCAGTCCACGTGACGCCTTGAACTTTGACCAAGGTGTCGCCGCGCTGCAAGCCACTGGTACGCGCGGCAGCAGAGTCGGGTTCAATGTAACGCAATCGAAATATGCCAGGATCAGCCACTTTGCCCCATTCAAGGCCGAGGCCCGTGACGCTGTTACCTTCGTAGTAAGCGGCAGTAGCGCGGACCGTACTGACGTAGCTGTAGCGGTCTTTCTTGCGCCCACTGCTTATGACTAGGGGGCTGAGTAGTGCTTGGAAATACGCCTTCAAGGAGTCATAGGGTGCGCTGGCATTGCTGTAGGCACTGTCTTGGGCGTTGACGGCAGGAGTGTCATTGGGCCAGAGATAATTCTGGGTCATCAAACTCGCTACCCAACGCTTGTCGTCATCAAGCTGCTGGACGGTGACACCACTGAGGTCAATGCTTGTGCTGTTGGTTGGGGCGGGTGCACAGATGGTACGGACTGCATCGCTACTGCCACTGCTACCGCTTCCACCACCACACCCTTGCGTGACCATGATTACAAAAGCAGCCAACCACGCGAATGCTGTGCGCAGCGGCATAGATTGCATTTTTAGATACATACCAATACAAGCCTTTAAGGAAGGTCTGCACAACGCATGAATTTGTAGCGTGACTTGTTACGGACTTCACGATGTGCAATTGTGTGCGTCGATAGCACGATTTTTCGGCGTAAGAGACCCATTTCGTCATCCCACCTTTGCCCTCAGGCCCCTT
>NZ_JAVKLW010000091.1:0-56887 GCF_031538885.1 Limnohabitans sp. | reverse complement strand
TGGTATCGTTCTTCTCGGCTGAGGTGCTTGTACATTGGGCAACTTCGACTTGGCGGTTAAAGCGGCCATGATGCTCTCGCATCCTCAGCCACCTATAACCAGTTCATCTTTGTTGCACTTCGTCCTTGAATCCGCCGTTTCTTAAAGTTTGCAAGTATTGGGTCGAGAGAAAGTATTTTGTCGGAGGGACTTTTTTTTCTTTGACGTCTGAAAAAATTGCATTCTTTTTTCCTGCCTTTGGGTAATTAAACTCTGTGATTTTTGTACTTTTATGGAATCCGACAATATAAATTCTCTCTCTATTTTGTGGAACACCAAAGTCTCTGGCATTGATAACCTCTGGATTCGGTACAAAATAACCCAAGTCATTTCTCAAGACATTTAAAATAGTTGCCAAGGTTTTTCCTTGGTTATGATTTCGAAGTCCTTTGACATTTTCTAAAAATAGGGCTTTGGGTTGTTTTCTCTTTATGATTTCAGCAACATCAAAAAACAATGTCCCCCTCGTGTCTTCAAATCCACCACGCTTACCAGCAATAGAAAAGGCCTGACAAGGAAAGCCCGCACATAAAACATCGAAGCCATTCGGAATATACGACTTTGTTTCCTCTTTGGTGATATCTCCAAACGGTATCTCGCCAAAATTGGCGCTATACGTCTGCTTTGCGCCTTTGTCCCATTCGCTTGTGAATATACATTTACCCCCCAAATTTTGTAACGCCAACCGAAAACCACCAATGCCCGCGAATAAATCTATGAATTTGAATTTTGAATTTTCAGGAGGGGGAAATGGGGCTTCAGTTTTTTCGAAAAATCCATATTGCGAAGCTTCTTCTGCTACTTTATTTGTGTTTTTTATTTTTGGGTTCTCAAATTGAAGACTCTCAATTTTTTTCAATGAGATTTTGGGGCGCATTTTCAAATCACCTGCTTTATTCATCGTCACGCAGGGTTTTGAGCATTTTGGTTTTGATGCGGTTGCGCTTCAAGGGCGAGAGGTATTCCACAAACACTTTGCCGAGCAAATGGTCCAGCTCATGCTGGATGCACACGGCCAACAAACCTTCGGCCTCGATGGTGCGCTCTTGGCCGTTTTCATCCAGCGCTTTGACCTTCACCTGTGTGGCACGCTCGACGCCGTCGTAAATACCTGGGACAGACAAGCAACCTTCGTCGCCTTTGAAGCGCTCGTCCCCCATCCACGTGATTTCGGGGTTGATGAGCACCATCGCTTCATTGCGTTCTTCGGACGTGTCAATCACCACCAAGCGCTCGTGCACGTCCACTTGTGTGGCGGCCAAGCCGATGCCGTTGGCGTCGTACATGGTCTCAAGCATGTCGGCAATCAAGGTCTTGATGCGCGCGTCAATTTCTTTGACGGGCTTGGCCACCGTGTGGAGCTTAGGGTCGGGGAATCGAAGGATGTCTAACTTGGGCATGGCTTTATTGTCTCCGCTTTTGAAGTTTTTGACCTTCAGGTGCGCCTATTCCTAACACCCCTTCTGACAATGGTTTTCACATTCCACAGGAGGCACACATGGACAAAGACGAGTTGCGCGCATGGCTGCGCTTGAGCATGACCGAGGGTGTGGGCAATGATGCGGCGCGTCGTCTGCTGGCCTGCTTTGGTAGCCCGCAAAGCGTGTTCGAGCAAACCGAAGCCACACTGAGCCAAGTGGCGAACGCCAAGCAAGCGCAAGCCTTGCGGGCCGTGCCCAACGAGTTAGCGGTGCAATGTGTGCGCACCCAACAGTGGTTGGCACACGCGCCCGACACGCACCGTCATGCGTTGTGGACCTTAGGCGATCCGCATTACCCACCCGAGCTGCTGCAACTGGCAGACCCGCCGCTCATGCTGTACGTGGCCGGTCAAACACAAGCCCGCTTGGGCCATGCTGTGGCTATTGTGGGCAGTCGCAACCCCACACCACAGGGCGCACAAACCGCCGAGCAGTTTGGCGAAGCGCTGGCTGCCGCTGGTTTGTGTGTGGTCTCGGGCTTGGCTTTGGGTGTCGATGGTGCAGCGCACAAGGGCGCATTGCGCAAGAGCAGCAGCAAGCCTGACGACCCACAGTGGCGCACCGTGGCCGTGGTAGGCACTGGGCTAGACCGCGTGTACCCGCGCCAACACCAAGCCTTGGCCAGCGAGATTGCGCAGCATGGTTTGCTCATCAGCGAATACCACTTGGGCACACCTCCTCTGGGTGGTAACTTCCCCAAACGCAACCGCATCATTGCAGCCTTGGGGCTCGGCACCTTGGTGGTGGAGGCGGCGTTGAAATCTGGCTCGCTCATCACCGCCAAGATGGCGCTTGATTTGGGCAAAGAAGTGTTGGCCATTCCTGGCTCTATCCACGCCACGCAATCGCACGGCTGCCATGCGCTGATTCGCCAAGGGGCCAAGTTGGTCGAAACCGCGCAAGACGTGATGGAAGAGTTGCAACTCGCGCCGCAAGCGCAAACCGATTTGTTTGGCGGTGCGCTGGACAGCGCGCCAAACACGGACGCTACACACACCCCAGACACGCCCACACAACACCCCCTGCTCACCCACATGGGCTACGCCCCCGTGAGCCTGGATGCGTTGCAAGCGCGGTGTGGTCTGGACACGGCCAGCTTGCAGGCCCAGCTACTGACCTTGGAGCTTGACGCAGAAGTCGGTCGCTTGCCTGGTGGTCTGTTTCAACGCTTGGCCCGTGCTTGACAGCGCTGGCGATTCACAAAGCTTGAATCGCTAAACCACAGCGCCTGAGTTCTCGTCATCAGGGTCACCCACCACCTTGCTGGCGTTGTGTTTGATGAGGTCTTCGCAGCGAATACCCAGCCACATGGCAATGGCCGCCGCAACAAACACAGATGAGTAAATGCCAAAGCAAATGCCAATGGTCAGCGCCAGTGCAAAGTAATGCAGCGTGGCCCCCCCAAACAACAACATCGACAACACCATGAGTTGCGTACACCCGTGGGTGATGATGGTGCGGCTGATGGTGGAGGTGATGGCGTTGTCGATGATCTCCACCGTGTCCATCTTGCGAAAGCGACGGAAGTTCTCACGGATACGGTCAAAAATCACCACCGACTCGTTCACCGAGTAGCCCAGCACTGCCAACACCGCAGCCAAAACGGGCAACGAAAACTCCCACTGAAAGAACGCGAAAAAGCCCAAGATGATGACCACGTCATGCAAGTTCGCAATGATGGCCGCCACGGCAAACTTCCACTCAAAGCGCATGGCCAAATAAATCATGATGCCCACGACCACAAAGGCCAGGGCTTTCAACCCATCGACCGCCAGCTCGTCGCCCACTTGCGGGCCCACAAACTCGGTGCGACGCAGTTGCACCTGGGCGTCGGTGGTTTTGAGTGCGGCCAACACCTGCTCGCTTTGCTGCCCTGAGCTTTGGCCTTTGACCGCTGGCATGCGAATCATCACATCGCGAGCGGTGCCAAAGTTTTGCACTTGCACGTCTGACAAGCCGAGCTTGGCGATTTGGTCGCGCACGGCGTTCAGGTCAGCAGGCTGGCTGTAGCTGACTTCCATCAACGTGCCGCCCGTGAACTCCACCGACAAATGCAAGCCACGGCTAAAGAGGAAGAACACCGCCGCGATGAACGTGATGAACGAGATGGCGTTGAACGCCACCGCATGCTTCATGAATGGGATGTCTTTACGGATTTTGAAAAATTCCATGACTCAAATCTCTTTCTTGTCGCTCAGCGATCAGGCGCGCCACACGGTGCCAATGGACACGCTTTGCAATTTCTTTTGGCGGCCATACCAAACGTTGACCAAGCCACGCGAGAAGAACACCGCAGAGAACATGCTGGTCAAGATGCCGAGGCAATGCACCACCGCAAAGCCGCGCACAGGGCCCGAGCCAAAGGCCAACAAGGCCAAGCCCGCAATCAGGGTGGTGACGTTGGAGTCGAGGATGGTGGCCCACGCACGGTCATAGCCCGCATGGATGGCCGACTGGGGTGACGCGCCGTTGCGCAACTCTTCCCGCACACGCTCGTTGATCAGCACGTTGGCGTCAATCGCCATACCGAGCACCAAGGCCATCGCAGCCATGCCGGGCAAGGTGAGCGTGGCTTGCAACATAGACAGCACCGCCACCAAGAGCAACAAGTTCACCGCCAGCGCCACGCTGGAGAACACGCCAAACAGCATGTAGTAAATGCACATGAAACCAGTGATGGCCACAAAGCCCCAAGTGACCGAGTTAAACCCTTTGGCGATATTTTCCGCACCGAGGCTTGGGCCAATGGTGCGTTCTTCGATGATTTCCATCGGCGCGGCGAGTGAGCCTGCACGCAACAACAGCGCCGTGTCATTCGCTTCCACGGTACTCATGCGGCCCGAGATTTGCACACGGCCACCGCCAATTTCGCTGCGAATCACAGGCGCGGTGACGACTTCGCCCTTGCCTTTTTCAAACAGCAGAATAGCCATGCGCTTGCCCACGCTTTCCCGGGTCACGTCTTTGAAGATGCGTGCGCCCTTGGCGTCGAGCGTGAGGTGCACCGCCGCTTCTTGGTTTTGGGTGTCAAAGCCGGGTTGCGCGTCGGTGAGGTTTTCGCCCGTCAAAATGACTTGCTTTTTCACGATCACGGCTTGGCCGCTGCGCTCTAAAAAGCGCTCGGTGCCAAATGGCACGGGGCCGTTGCCAAACTCAGCACTGCGCGCTTCGGCACTGTCGTCCACCATGCGGATTTCCAGCGTGGCGGTGCGACCCAGAATGTCTTTGGCCTTGGCCGTGTCTTGCACACCCGGCAGTTGCACCACGATGCGGTCGGTGCCTTGTTGTTGAATCACGGGCTCAGCCACGCCCAACTCGTTGATGCGGTTGTGCAGCGTGGTGATGTTTTGCTTGATGGCAAGCTCCTGCACACGCTTGGCGGCCACGGGGTTGATGACCGCGGTGAGTTTGAAGTCAGCGCCATCTGGGGCAGCAGTGGTTTGCAAGTCCAAGAACTGGTCTTGAATCACGCGTTGTGCGGCCTCGAGCGTGGCCATGTCACGGAAACGAATCTCGATGGTTTGGTTGTTGCGGCTGATGCCGCTGTGGCGCACGTTTTTTTCGCGCAAGCCGGTGCGGATGTCACCCGCTAAAGACTCGGCCTTCTTGGTGAGGGCCGCAGGCATATCGACCTGCAACATGAAGTGAACGCCACCACGCAAGTCCAAGCCCAAATACATGGGGGCCGCATGCAGGGCCGACAACCAAGCGGGGGAACGCGCCAGCAAATTCAAAGCCACCACATATGACGCATCGTTGGCATCGGGCACCAGGGCAAGCTGTATCGCGTCCTTGGCTTTGAGTTGTTGGTCAGTGCTGCCAAAGCGTACTTTGAGCGAGCCGTTGTCCAGCGTCACCACATCGGGGGTGAGGCTGACTGCGGCGAGGGCGGCTTGCACACGCTCTTGCACGGCGAGGTCGACCCTGACCGACGACTTGGCGGGCGACACCTGTACCGCAGGTGCTTCACCAAAAAAATTAGGCAGCGTGTAAATGCTGCCCACCAACAAAGCGATCACGATGATCGCGTACTTCCAAAGGGGGTAACGGTTCATGGTCGCTTCGTCGTCAGGGGTTACAGATTACAGCGAGCCTTTGGGCAGCACTTGCACCACGGCTTGGCGTTGCAATTGCACTTCCACACCTGCCGCGATTTCGAGGGTCACCGTGGCTTCAGCCAACTTGGTCACCTTGCCAAGCAAGCCACCCGCTGTGGCGATTTCATCGCCTTTGGCGATGGCTTCGATCATGGCTTTGTGTTCTTTTTGACGTTTCATTTGGGGACGAATCATCACGAAATACAAGACTACGAACATCAACACCAAAGGCAGCATGCCTTGAAGAGACGACATGAGGTCACCACCTGCGGCAGCGGCAGGCGCGGTTTGGGCAAAAGCAGAAGAAATCAGCACGGTCAAACTCCAAATTGAGGGACTGCTGCTGAGGTACAAAACGCCCCAGCAGACCAAGCGCGGATTGTATGCGGCGCCAAAGTCCCTTGACAAAAACCTCTTGGCTTGTTGCTTAGCCCATCGACGCAATCACTTGGCTCAAACTCTCGCCATTGATTTTTTTCTGATAGCGCACATTCAAACCCTCGTCGCGTAAAGCTTCAAAAAATCGTTCTGCGCTTTTCATTTTGTAGTCTTCACGCCGCCCCAATTCGCTGGCACTGTCATAGCCCTTAGTTTCCAGCACCAAGTACAAGGCCAGTGCGCTACCTTCACGCATCAACGCATAGCCAAAATCTGGGTTGTATTTGCCCACAGGCGTGGGAATATTAATTTTGGGTAGTTTGGCAAACACGGTGATGCTGTCCATCTGCGACTCATCGACTGTCTCGCGCTCAATGCCACTGTCCACAGGCATGAAGTTCTCGTCATACAAAGACTTGGCGCACACCACCGCATTGGCAATGGGGTACGGCTCTTTGCCACACGAGGCCGCAGGCAACGTTTCTAGCAAAGCACCCGAAACATCCGTCAACGCGGTTTTCACACGCACCTCGCGCAGCGAATAAGACACTTTGTTGATGATGAGCGCATACACACTCCACGTGAACACATCTTTCAGCACCGTCAACGCGCGGTTCTCATTGCCTCGAATCAAGGCAAATTTTTCAGCCGACATTTGCGCCAGCACCGTGCTGACGGTTTGATAACTCAGCTTGGTACTGTTCGCCAACTCGCGCACAAACTCAGCCAAGGTATAAATCGAATGCGATGGCAACACATAGCTGCCCTGTGTACTTTGCGCCTGGTGCAACGCCTCCACCCCCGTAGTGCGCGACACACTCAAGGCCAAGGGCCGCACATCAAAAGAGCTTTCAATGTTCCCCAAAATCTTGGCCACCAACGCCGCTTCATTCAACTCATAGCGCACCACGGCGTTACGGTTGAGTCCCTCCCACAAAGCCTTGAATTTTTGGTACTGTGTGGCACTCACTCGCAACGTGGCCTTCGGCTTTTCGGCCTTGTGTTTGACCTTGCCATAACTGTCGTAATACGCATCTAGATAAGTCTGCATATTGACCGCATTCACCTCTTCGATGCCCACAATGGTTTTCAAGCGCGCCAAAATTTCATCACGCCGCGCCAGGTATGTTGCACGGTCTAACAACAAAGTGGCTTGCCCCGTCACGTCATGCAAATCAATCACACCCAGCGCCTGCAAGGCGTCCAGCACGCGGTTGGCCACGCGCGTACTGGGGGCCACGCCAAACTCGGCCAACACCCCATCATCAAACGTCTTGCCCACGCGGCGCACACTGTGGGCGGAAATTTCGCTTTGAATCGCCGCCACAAAATCACCCTCAGTCGCGGGCACCACCACCACCAGCTCGTTGACCTCATCAAACGCGGCATCGTCTGGCGACATGCGCTCTAAGTTTTGATTCACCGCCAAACGCAAGCCACGCCCGATTTGCTGTAGCTTGGTAATCCTTGAATGGCTGGGCGCTAGCTTGCACAAGGTAAAAATGTTAGGGTTGTCCCAGCCTTCTTGCAGCGCCCACATCGAAAAAATAAACCGCAAATCGGTATCGAAAGACAGCAGTTTTTCCTTCTCTTCCAAAATCAGCTTGATGGCCTCTTCCTCGCCCTTTTCGTTGTGCGAACGGGCGAAATAACCTTTGTGCACTTGGGTCACATCCGCCGCCGAACGCTCTAAATACGTGCGGTAGCCTGCATCCAAATCTGGCTTTGCCAACACCTGCTGTAACTGCGCCGTATAGGCTTGCTCAAACACATCGCGCAAAACGGCGGGCTTGTTACCCTCGGGCAAATACTTGGCAACTGCGTCAATGAAAAACAAACTCAGCGCCTTGATGCCGCGCTTGAACAGCATCTCTTCGCGCTCAAAATGGTTGGCAATGCTACGCCCCACAATGGCTTGCTGAATCTCCTCGGCCAACATGCCGTACGACGTAGGCTCACCCAAAGGCAGCGCAAAACCATTGGTGAACACCACCTCCTTGGTGGCGATGGACTCCACCACGTAAGCGCCTAAATAAGCAATGCCCGTCTTCTCGCCAAGGTTGTCCCTCACTTGCAATGCCACCTGTGCTTGTGCGCCCCTCAGGGTTTGGTAGCTCACCTGCGCCACCCGCGCACCCGCGCTACCCGTGACCTGCGTCAAACACAAAGCGCAGGTATCGGCACTGCCCACCCCCACCGTGTCCACCGTGATGCCCTTGACCAACCGCTGGCGAAACGCATCCAAGCTGTCTAGCGTGTAAATCAGGTTGCTGTACTCGCCCTTGAACGTGGCACCAAAACGCAGCGTGAACAAGGGGTTGAACTTGGCCAAATACGCTTGCGTCTTTGCGCCTTCAAAACGGTGCGGCTCGTCGATGATGATGACTGGGCGAATCGCACCTAGCGCCTCCATATAACTCTTGGCACGGCCAAACAAATTCGCCTCCACCCCGCGCTGGTTGATGGTGTTTTTGTCTTTGTTAAACGACTGATACGTCGCCACCATCACCGAAATGCCTGCATTCGCGCTGTGTACAAACCCACGCACCGTCTTGCTAGAGTAATTGAAGACGTTGATCTTTTGGTTGTTGTACTCCTTGGCAAAAAACGCTGCCGTCGTTTGCAAGCTCTTCAAAGTACCTTGGCGAATCGCATTGCTAGGCACCAACACAATGAACTTGGAGAGCTTGTACTGCTGGTGCAGCTTGTGCATCGTCTCGATGAAGGTGAAAGTCTTGCCCGTGCCCGTCTCCATCAGCACATCCAGCGTCAGCGAAGGCGTGGCCGTGGTGGCCACCTGCACCTCGCCTTGGGTGATGTGGTTGGCCTCACGCACCTGCGCAATATTGGCCTGCAACACCTGCGCCGCCGCTGCGGGGTGGAACACAGGGTTGGCCTCGCTGCCAAGCGCGGGCGTGAAGCCCACATCAGCAAACACATCAGCAATGCTTTGCACCGCTTGCGCTTGGTGCGCGAGACGGGTGTATTGGAATTGGGCGGTCATGGTGATTCGGTAAGAAGGTTTCGCAAAACGTGGCACGAAGTCGAACTAAGCCAAGGCGTTAGTTCGAGAAAAGCGGTTTCCTCGAACTAACGGAGGACGTTAGTTCGGGGAATCGCCTTTTCCTAAATCAGTGAACAAGGCGAGATAACGATCAAAGACATAAATCCGATCACGCATTTGTCCAGTGATTTCTTTCAAAACACCCCTATCTAGCAAGACATTGATGGTTGCGTGTGCCGTCGATTTAGAAACCCCCTGCTTTTTTGCTAGATCAGCCAGCGTCATCACGGGCGCGCTGTAAAGCAGGTTGAGTGCAGCCTTCACCGCGGGTAAACGCTTGCCCAAATCTGTGAGGCCGTTTTCCACTTCGGTGCGAAGTTTCAAAATTTCATGAAACGTGTCGCGTCCGCGTGTAGATGTTTCTAGCACGCCTTGCAAGAAAAACCTCACCCAGTGAATCAAGTCGCCAGACACCCTGACACGCATCAAGGCGTCGTAATAGCTGGCACGATGCCGTTCGAAAAAATCTGACAGATAAAGTGATGGCTTGGCAAGCAAACCATGACTGATTAAATAAAGCGGAATCATCAAACGACCAATACGTCCGTTGCCATCTAAGAATGGATGAATCGTCTCAAACTGATAGTGCCCAATGGCCAGTCGTATCAGGTGTGGCATGGTCAGGCCATCGTTGTGCAAGAAAAGTTCCAAATCGGACATCAAAGCGCCGACACCCTCTTGGTGAGGTGGAATAAACGTGGCATCCGTCAGGCTTGAGCCGCCAATCCAGTTTTGACTTTGACGAAACTCGCCTGGCTGCTTACCCTCACCGCGCACGCCACGCATCAAAACTTGATGCGTCTCCTTGAGCAATCGATTTGAAAACGGCAGCGTCTTCAATGCCTCAATGGCGAAATTGATCGCATCAATGTAGTTATGAATTTCTTGCCAATCATCTCGACGCTCTAATAAAACCTGCTCTTTCGGTAGCAACACCTCATCAAATCCAGTTTGTGTGCCTTCAATCTTGCTGGAGGTTTGCGCCTCTTTCGCAATGTGCATTTGAATAAACAAATCCACATCTGGGACGATCAAAGAGAATGCATTCAACTCACCCAGCGCACGCGTTGCGGACTCCAGCAGCAAATTGATTTTCGCGTCTTCCCAAGTCCACTCACGGTTGACCAAAGTGGGCTCAAAGCTTTTGTACTGATAGCGGGCTCGCCATTGCCCCGACTCGAAAGTTTCAAACTTCATATCACCCCCGCAACTTCAGCTTCTCATCCGAATAGCCCAAGCCCTCGGCCAAGGTTTTGATGCCTTGCATGAAGTTGTCGTTGGCAATCCACGGGGCATACACCGTGAGGTAGGTAGCGGGCGTGCCACTGGCTTGCAGCGCTTGCAAGGTGTCGGTCAGCGTGTCTAGCGCCACCGCTTGCAGCACCAACACCACATTGGCCGCGCGGTAGACGTGGTGCGCTATCATCGTCTCGATGGGCGTGGACAAAGGCAGCCCCTCTGCCAGCAGCAAGTTGTACAGCACTTGCTCGATGTGTGCGGGCTGGGCAGTGTCAATGGTGCCGATGGTTCCAATAGCGTGCTGCAACGCCAGCACGTCCGCTTGCGTGGCCTCATGCAAGGGCTTTTGCAAAATGAGTGCATGCGGGTCGTCCACCAGCTCGAACACACGAAAGCCTGTGTCGAGGTGGCTGGGATCGCCCGCCAAGTCGGTTTTTCGCTCGGCTTGCAGCTTGGCCCCTGCGCGGCGAATGCGCTCGACGGTGATTTCAAAAATCGTGGCCTCGGGCTTGCCCAATGTGTCGGTGACAAACGTGTGGGCCTCTTTTTGTTTCTTCGCGTCAATCGGCTGGGGAATTTGCACGAGGATGAATTGGCGGTTGCCGCCGTCTTCGGCGTTCAAGCGCATCACCGCTTCGGCGGTGGTGCCAGAGCCTGCAAAGAAGTCGAGAACAAGGTCGTCATTGGTTGTTACTTGCTCAGCAAACAACTTGATTAGGCCCGTTGGTTTGGGA
The DNA here is from genome assembly GCF_031538885.1 of Limnohabitans sp. Taxonomy (GTDB): domain Bacteria; phylum Pseudomonadota; class Gammaproteobacteria; order Burkholderiales; family Burkholderiaceae_C; genus Limnohabitans. Next base: position 45,855 of record NZ_JAVKLW010000091.1, on the reverse strand, counting down.
AATGAGAAAACGGCTCTACCCGTATATGAACTCACTTCGCGAGTGCCGTCCGCCGTAGTGTGCTTAAGTAAAACCGAGCTTAGGTTTTTATAAAGGCTTTGCGTTTCCGACAAAAATAGTTTGTGTCGAGGGCGGCCAGTTGGAGACACTGGAAAAAGAATGCGGTTTTCTGCAATTTTCGTTGCCATTGTCGAAGGCTCGTAGCGCCAGCCACGTTCGGGACAACCGTAATTAAGACAGGTTATTGGATCAATCAAGTCATAGTGCAAGTTAGGACGTGCATCTTTACTCGCCAATCCCGTTAAATCCGCGCTACGCCATGGGCCTCGCTGATCGTTGTCTGGGTTCGAAAATTTCGTAAGGTCTTTATCCACGCCGCGCAGACTAGTCTGATCTTGAGCGCCGTAGATCAAAACATATTCGTGATCTGTTGACAGGCCTGTAGTCGCACGCGTGTCCTCACTGACTCGTGATTTCCAAGTGAGTTGTCCAACAAAACTATCCGCCCCAAACACCTCATCACACAACAACTTCAACTGCGCCTGCTCGTTGTCGTCAATGCTGATAAAAATCACGCCGTCGTCGCGCAGCAAATCTTTGGCTAACAGCAAGCGCGGAAACATAAAGCTCAGCCAGCCGCTGTGGGTGCGTGCGCCGTAGATGTTTTTGATGTAGTCGATGTTGTCGCGGTTGTAGCCCAGCTGCTCTAGCACTTGCGACTGACTGGCACTGAAGTCGTCGCGGTAGATAAAGCCATCACTCTGCGTGTTGTAAGGCGGGTCGATGTAGATGAGTTTGACTTTGCCAAAGTAGCTTTGGCGCAAGAGGCGCAGGGCATCGAGGTTGTCGCCTTTGATGAGCAGGTTGCCCGTGGTGTCCCACTGTGTGCTTTGCGCGGGCTGGGGCTGCACTATTTTTTGGGGCTTGATGAAGGCGCTGTGATAGGCCTCGCGCTTGCCCACCCAGCGCATCTCGAACCCGTCCTCTTCTACTTGCACATTGCTGGGGTCTACGGCCAGTTGCAACGCTGCTGCATTGATACGGATGCGCCCTTGCGCGTCCACCTCCACGGCTTGGGGGAAGTGTTGCCGCAAGATGTCGAGTTTGGCGCGGTCAGGGGTGGGGACTGAGAGGATGGGGGCGTTCATGGCCCACAGTTTAAAGGCTCGCCCATTTCTGCCTTGCCGCCGCCAAGTAACGGGCTTTGACGTGGCCAAAGCCTTTGATGTGCTCTGGCACCCGCGCCACTTGTAGCGCTCGCTCGTAGTTGCTGGGGTTACTGGGGTTGAGGGTGGCAAGTAATGCGGCAATGCGCGTGGTGTTGTATTAGTCCAATACACTGTGGATGGTGCGCAAGGCGTTGATCGCCGAGCAACAAAAACGAGCCTCGACAGGGTTGGTGCGTCCGCAGGCGGCCTGAGGGCAAAGATGGGATGACGAAATGGGTCTCTGATGCCGAAAAATCGTGCTATCGACGCACACAATTGCACATCGGCACATCGGCACATCGTGAAGTCCGTAATAAATCACGCTGCAAATTCATGCGTTGTGCAGACCTTCCTTAGAAAGCTTCAACCAATTTGCACGCGACGTGCTGCTGAACTTGCCACACGTCAAAGACATGCACACCAGCTTTTCGTTGGGCGCAGTCAAAAACAGCGGGGCGCTGCCGCTTTGAGTCAGTGAACCACGGGCGGTATGCCACCCGCGCTCAACACGGGGAGCTCTGCCGCTTCAAGCAGGCCCACGCCCCATTGCGCAGTCCCTTGCAGTTTGTTGAGCAAGGTCACCATGACTTGCACCACATGTTGTTCCATCTGGATGTGAACGCTTTGTCCGGTGCTGAGTTGGAACTCGACTGAGATTTGCTCATCTTGCTGGTTGATGACCAAGCCCACGACTAACAAAGGCTCTTCACCCAGGGGGTGTTGCGTTGCGGCTTGGTAGTCTTGCTGAAAATCGGCCTGCTGTGCAACGGCCTGCTGCTGAAACGCTTGCACGGCTTGAGCCACTTCGGGGGCGTGGGTTTTCTCCAGTGTTTTGACCGTGGTGTGTTGTGTGCCCGCAATCAGGCCCTGCACGATGCGCCGCGTCAGCCAAAAACTGTAGTCTTCCCCCTCGCTGGTGTTGAAGCGAAAACGCACACGGTCTTCGCGTGCCACCCATTCCCCATTGAACTGTTTGATGCTCATCGTCTGCTCTCGTTATTTGGCGTCGTTATTTCGGCCACAAAACCCAAAGTCGTAAGCCTTGTTTCATGCGGCCTGCAAATTCACCAGCATCCACACCCGTGCCTGCAAAGTAGTCTGCGCGCACCGCACCCACAATGGCGCTGCCCGTGTCTTGTGCGAAAACCAAGCGTTGCAAGTTGGCGCTGGCACCCGCACTCGCCAGCCACACGGGTGTGCCATAGGGAATGGAGTCTTTGTCCACGGCGATGGAGCGCCCAGCGGTCAACGGCACGCCTTGCGCACCGCGGGGCCCGAGGTCGGCCTCGGCGGCGCGGCGCGTCTCTTCACGGAAGAACACATAGCGCGGGTTACTCCACAGCATCTCTTGCACCAAGCGCGGGTTGGTTTGCTGAGTACTGACAATCCACGCTTTGATGCCAGGCCACGACGCATCGCGAATCAACCCACGGTCCAACAACCAACGGCCCACGCTTTGGTAAGGCTGCTCGTTCGAGCCAGCAAATGCTAAACGGATGATGCGGGTGCTGCCATCGGGGTTGCTCACGCGCACACGTCCTGAGCCTTGGATGTGCAAGACCAGCGCATCCACGGGGTCGGCCAACCACGCCACTTCGCGGCCACGCAAGGCCTCACGCGCCTGCGGGGCAGTGTCTATCTCTTGTCGGCTGAACCACGGGCGGCCTGCGCGGCGAGCCTCGCTCAAACCCTCGGGGGGGGCGTACAGCGGCACCTCAAAACCGGGGCGCATTTGGGACGAGGCGCCAAACAAAGGCTCGTAATAGCTGGTGAGCAGGCCATCGGTGGCACCATCGAGTGCCTCGACGCGGTAGGGTTGCAAATGGCTCATCATCCACAGGCGCCGGTCATCGTCACTGCCCAAGATGAGTTGGCGCACATCTTTGCAAAGCGGCGCAAACACGGGGCCGGGACGCTCGCAGTTTTGTAGCCACGCATGCCATGCGTCTTGCGTTGGGTCGTCTTGCCAGCCAGGCACATCGCTCCAAGACGCGGCCACCCATTGGCTGCGGTAGCTTTGCTGGGGGTTGGGGGTGCCGGGCATGCCCGCGAGCGCGCCGCTGGCACGCGGGGCTTCAGCGGGAGGGCGGGCCGCGGCGGGATAGGGGCGGCCATAGTCGTTCACAGGCGCACGGCGTGGTGTGCCGCACGCCATCAAGCTTCCTACAATGAAGAACCACATCAAACGCCACAGGATTTGTCGCATGCTGTTTATTTTGCTAGAAGCGCTCGGGGCGGGTTGCATCTTGGTGGTGATCGTGTGGTGGACCATGTTCTCGGGTCGCGCTGAGGCGGAGGCCGAACATGAAGCCGCACAACAAGAAGCCGCTAAAGACAAGAAGTAAGTCACTCGCCTCGTAGCAAATTGGCCAACTCCACGGCCGACTTGACATTCATTTTGTCAAACACGCGGGCGCGGTGAACTTCCACGGTGCGCACACTGATGTCGAGCTGGTCGGCAATCAGTTTGTTGGGCAAGCCCTCCACCACCAAGTGCATCACGCTGCGCTCACGGTCCGTCAAATCCGCCAAGTTGTGCTGCAAGCTTTGCTTGGTGCGCAAGCTTTGCAAGGTGTGTGCGGAGCGTGCCAAGGCTTGTTCAATGCGGTCGACCAAGGCGTTGTCTGAGAACGGTTTTTCACAAAAGTCAAAGGCGCCACGCTTGACCGAATCAACCGCCGTGGGCACGTCGGCGTGACCCGTCAAAAAGATCACGGGCAACACATCCAACCACTTGCGCTCCAAGAGTTGCTCGAACAAGGCCAATCCGCTCATGCCAGGCATGCGCACGTCCAAGAGCAAGCAGCCAGGTTGGCTGGGTTGCCACGGACTGTCGGGGTTGTTGAGAAACTCGGCAAAGGCGTCCGCACTGTCGAAAGATTGGCTGGGCAAGCGGCGTGAACGCAGCAGCCACGCCAGCGCCTCGCGCACACCCGCATCGTCGTCAACAATAAAAACCAAAGCATCTTCTGTGGGTTGCATACATCAAGCCTCAAGTAGGTCAGGCTTCAAGTCAAGATTGTGGCAGGGTAAAGCTAAACACCGTGCCGCGTGGCGTGTGGGGTCTGTGGCCTAGGAAGCCACCATGCTGCTCCACCACCGTGCGGCACAAGCTCAGGCCCAAGCCCATGCCTTCTTCTTTGGTGGTGAAAAACGGTGTGAACAGTTTTTCAGACACGCCCTCTGGAATGCCTTGGCCCACATCAGCCACCGAGAACTCCAACCAACGGCTGGTGGCATTGGAGGCGGCTGGGTGTACCGCCAAGGTAAGCACTTTGTTCGGTGCGTCATCCGCCATGGCCTGCATGCCGTTGCGTGCCAGGTTGAGCAGCACTTGCTCGACCATCGTGCGGTCACAAAAAACCGCGGGCAAATCAGGCGGGCATTGCACCACCACGCGCACGCTCAATTTGCGGGCTTGCAAAATGACCAAGGGCATCACATCGTCCAGCAAGGCACGCGGGGTCACGGCTTCTCGCGCTTGGTCGCGACGGCGTACAAAGTCATGCACGCTCTTGATGACTTTGCCCGCCCGCTCGGCCTGTTGGCCAATGCGTTGTATTGCACTCGTCAAAATCTCGGCCAACTGCGGGTCTTTGAAGGCCGCGTCTTGCAACAAGTTCATGCTGCCTGTGGCGTAGCCAGAGATGGCGGCCAAGGGTTGGTTGAGTTCGTGGCTCAAGAGCGACGCCATCTCACCCACGGTCGTTAAACGCGCCGTCGCTTGCAAGCGCTCTTGACTGGCGCGTGAGACTTCTTCCACACGGCGCTGCTCGCTGATGTCGAGCACCGCGCCCATCCAACCTGTTTGTTCGCCCAAGGCATTGATGAGTGGCGCCTCAAAAATCATGACGGCAAAACGCTCACCGTTTTTACGCATGAAGACCGACTCCACGCCCTCTCGTGGTGGTGCATTGCCCGCCAAACGCAGGGCCTGACGTTGACCATATTCGTCCACCATCTCCAGCGGCCAATAGGGCGCGGGGATGCTGCGGCCAATCAGCTCTTTAGCCTCAAACCCCACCATCTCACAAAACGCAGGGTTCACGTAGGTGATGTGGCCTTGGTTGTCACGCGCACGCAAGCCTGTGACGAGTGAGTCTTCCATCGCTTTGCGAAATGCCAAGGCATCGGCCAAGTCCAACTCCACGCGTTGGCGGCGGCGCATGTCACGCGCCAGCATGACCAGCACCGTCGCCAAAGCAATCGCCATTGCCGTCACGAGGGCGGTCAAGACATCGGGGAACAAGTCGGGCGCGCCGCGCCAACTGTCCATGCGCAACACCATGGTGTGACCGGGTAAATCCAGCAACTGCTTGGCGATGAAGACGCGCGAGCCTCGGCGTGCCGTGCCGTGCATGGCCAAGCGCGTGCCGTCCGACTCGGTGAACGAGGCCTCTTGGCTGCGCGTGAGTTGCGGCCCCACCATGTTGACCAAAATTTCAGACAGGGAATAAGTAGCCACGGTGTAACCCGTGAGTTGCCCATCGGTGATGACGGGCAAACACAAGTCCATGATTTCTAAACCCAAGCCATCGGTTTGTGGCACATAGGTGCTTGTGCCATAACCAGGGCCACTTTGGCGGCGCGCCACGCCGCAGGCTTGCACCACCTCGGGTTGGTTGGCAGCACGGCCAAGCCGATGGAAGGCAGGGGCGCGAAACGGGGTGTCGACGCTTTTGAGCACACGCAAATCTAAGTCACGCAACTCCAAGCGCAACCACTCGCGGTGCTCACGCAACAAGGCATGGGCATCATGCGCCCAAGGGACGGCACTGCGGTCCGCATATTGCAGGGCTTGCAAGCTCTGCACATTGCGGGTCAGGACGGTACGAATATCGCTGACTGCGTCTGCCGCATCGCGCTCAATGCGGGCTTGCACTTGACTGACTTCATAGCGACCCGCCAACCACACCAGTGTGCCGAGCATGGATAACACCAACACCACCAACAGGCCCCACAACACCCAACGGCGTACATGTAGTCCAGCAGGTAGCACCATCAGTCCACTTTGGTCACACGGGGGTCAGCCCAAGAGCCGTCCACATGAAACTCGGTGGTGCCCGCACGCACCAAAGGCCTGCTCAACACCAACTGCGCAAGGTAGCTGGCCAACCCGATCAAAGGGTTGATGGTGGCAACATACAGCGACGCTGTACCCGCATTGATTTCTGGCACGACGACGACTTTGAGTTGTTGGGTTTCGCGCACCAAGTCGGCGCTGCCTTCAATCAGGGCACCTGCTACCACGCCCTTCATCTGCAAGTTGTTGGTCGAGGCCAGCCCTTGGTCAATGCGGACGTCGCCACGTAAAAAATCAAACGCAAAACCATCGCTGAACAAATCGCTAAAGTCCAACGTCAAGCGACGTGGCAGAGCTTGCAAATTGAGCACACCCAACAAACGCGCAGCCCCTGGATCTATTTTCAAGAACTGCCCTTTTTCAATCGACACATGCATCTTGCCGCTCATGGTGGCGTAATCAAGGGTGATGGGAGAACCTTGCCAAGATACTTGGCCTTCCAAGCTGCCCTCACCATGACCTATCGCGTCGGGTGTGCCCAACCGAGTCAACAACTCGCCGCTGTCGCGAATGGCCAAAACAAAGTTGAACTGGGTATGTCGCACTCGCGGCCCTTCAGCGGCCCAACTGCCATTGGCTGTCAAGGTGGCTTCGGGCAAGTTCACGTTGAATTTATTCAAACGCCACTCACGCACCGCATTAGCACCGACACGGTTGACGGCATCGATCTCCAAGCGACCTAATTTTTTGCCATGCAACGTCAACTCGTTCACCACAATGTCCAAAGTGGGAATGCTGCTGGGTTGCTCCGTCAGCAAACGCTCAACATCGGAGACCGAACTCGGCGGAATGTTCAAGTAGGCCAGGCGCACATACAGCTGTGCGGATGCGTTGCCGCTGGGTGGCCGCACCTCCGCAAAGCCGTTGAGTTCATCTGCGCTGATGTTCAAACGCCATAGATCGCCTTGGCGTGTACCACCCACCACCATTTTGTGAACCATGCGGTCCGACACTTTGATTTGGTCCGCACGCAGGGCGGCGAATGTGGGCATGTAATCTTGCGCGTCATCTCCCGTGGCTTCGCTGCCAATCACGGATTTGCTGGCCGCCTTACGCTTGAGGGGTGACACACCGGTCACTTGGGTCAATGCTGTGTTCCAAGCATCCAAGTCCAGAGAGGACAATTGCAAATTCAGACTCACGGCGCTGTCACGCAAGGGCACGGTGTCCATCACCGACTGCCCTACAGCAATGCCGCCTCGCACCACGCGGGTACGCGGACCACTGAGATCACGCACGTAGACCGCCGAGACCAAACGACCCAAGGTGACTTTGATTTGGTCTTGCAACACGCGTGATTTGGGTTGCAAGGACTCGCGCGTGAGCTGCGACTCGATGCGCAACGGCATCGTCGTCTGCGCAGTTTTGTTCAAGGGCGCGGGCAAGGCCAAGGCCATGCCTTTGAGGTCACTGCTGATGAACAGCTCTGGCTGACCCCGGCGCAGCCCCAGTGTGGCGCTATAGCTGGATTTGCCTGCGGCCCGTTGCGCGAGGTGAGACACAAACCCCAGTTCACGGGCTTGCTGCAAGCCCTCTGCCGTCAAGTCGCCACGGATTTTGAGTTGTAAAGGCGATTGACCCTCACTGGCGACAAAAGACAAACCGCCATCAAGCAAGGCTTCACCACCCAGCAACTGTGCTTGCACCGCTTTGAGCTCAAAGTTTTGCTCACTGAACTGCAAAGTACCGCGTGTGCGGTTGAGCACAGGCGTACCTGGCATGATTTGCAAGGCGTTGTCGGCAAATGTCACGCCGCCTTGCACCTTCGTGGTTTCCAGCTTGTCGAGGGGCAAGGTCAAGGCCAATTTGAAATTGGCGTTCCCTGTCGCTTGGCTCTTGCCCAGCACAGCGCCCGTGAGGTCGTTGAGCGCAGATTTGGCTACCATGTCCAGCACTTGTGCCAACGGGCCATGGGCTTCGCCTGTCACACGCACTTCAGGTTGCGCCAAGTTGGCAATGTTTGCCTCGACTTTTTGCCACGCCACATCGGGCGCACCCGCCAACTGGGTGCGGCCTTTGAACTGCAAGGCACTGCGCTCCAACACCAACTCCCCATTGAGTTGCGTCAAGGCCGGCCACGTGGACGCTGAAGCCTTTGGGGCCGTCACAGGCACATAGGCATATTTGCCTTGTGCCACTTGGGCCACGATGCGGAACTCACCGAGTTTGGGGTTGTCAAACGGCATGTCCCTCAAGTTGCCGCGCAAGCGCATCGTCACATGGCTGGCTTCACCGGCTTGCACGGCATCGCGCAGATACGCACGCACACCCGCAGGCAAGATGTTGGGCAGATACCGATGGATCTGAGCCACCTTGGCGCGGCTAAGGGTGGCGGTCAAATCAAGCACCCCCGGCAGGCGCATGTCGCCTTCGCCAGTTTTCCAATGGCCATTGAATTCACCAGACACGTCATCGTTTGCCAAACGCCCTTGGGTGAATTGCACCGCCACGTCATGGCCTTTGAGCTGCCACGCCAACTGCGCCGACGCGTCATCCAGCACGACGCGTGGTTGGTCTAAGCCAACGGGCAAGGTCAGGCTGCCGTGGTGAACGCTCAGACGCGCTTTACCGCCTTTGTGCGTCAGATCAAACTCCACTTGGGCGGCTTGCACACTGGGCACATTGGCCAACGGGCTGTCTGGTTGCACATCGCGTTGCAAAGAGAGTTGGCGCACTTGGCCCTGTGCGCTGTATTCCCACGAGGCGTCGTCATTTTTTTGCCATGTCGCTTTGAGCTGGTGGACTTGGCCTTGCGGTTGAGTCCGGGCCAACAAGCCGCGCAGAGACGTGGACAGCGGCAGGCGTTGGCTGATTTGGGCGAGTGCGTCTAAGTCCAAGCGCTCTGCACTGAGGCTGCCCGCGTCCAACACATCACCGCGCCAGCCCATACGCAACACACCACCGGGCCAATGCTCACCCTCTTGGGTATCGAACACCAAGTCTTGGCTGCTGATGCTCACCTCATCGTTTTGCCATTGCGCCCCCACGCGGCCATGCACATGGTGCAGGCTCAAAGGTAACAAGTCAGCACCTAAATGCGCGGTCACCGCCTCTAAGGCGACATCGGCCGTCACACCCGTGAGTTGCCCTTTTTGCAGATCGGCCCACAAGCGCATGGCGCCGCGACCTTCTTGCAAGGACAGCCCCTTGTCCATCGCCACCCATTGACGCAAGGTGGCGAGGTCGACGGCGGGTAGCTCGGCAAACACCTCTCCCGACCACTGCGCAACGTCGCCCGCACGCTGCCATGGCCAGTGGTAGAGCTTGCCCTGCACTGACAAGCGCTGACCCAACACATTGGGCGGCGTGGCACTGATACGTAACGCATGATGAAACCTGTGGTTCTTCACCGACACTTCCACGCCTTGGAGGGTCAGCACAGGCGCAAGGGCGAGCGCTGCACCCGAACGCTCTGTTTGCGTGCGGCGCTCATCACGCCAATGCACCACGCCTTGGCGTACCAAAAAATCGGGTTGAGAGAAGAACCAATCGGCGCCACTGCCGTCGCCTGTGCCACCGGTGGCTAGCCCCGCCACCCAAATATGGCCGTCGGCATCGCGGCGAATTTCTAGCTCGGGGGCCTCAATGTCGAGTTGTTCAAACTGGCCAAACAACGCGGAGCGCGGAGACACCGCGGCCAGCACTTGCGGCAAACGCAAGGCCTCGCGTCCATCGTGGTCGAACAGCACAATGTCCTTGACTTCAAACCACGGCTGCCACCAACCTCCTTGCACGCGGATGCTGCCGACTTCCACGCGCAGCCCCATGGCACGTGAGACTTGTTGTTGCAGTACCTCACGGTAATCGTCAATTCGCGGCACAATGAAAATGTGCAGGGCGCTCCACGCCAGCACCACAACCACCCATGCCAAGGCCACCAGACCGACAGCCCAGTTGAGCGCACGTCGCCAGCCCGACTTGGTTTTCAAATCAGGTTGTGCACTTTCTGGGGTGGCATTTACAGAGTCAGACAAATGTTTCATGGTGCTAGCAATGTGACTGGAATTATCCCCTCCTCTCTATCGGATTTGAGTACTTATTCGCGCTTTGTGCAGCGTTTGCGTCGTCGCTATGCGAATGAGCTGCATTTACTGCCTGCGGGTGCCCCTGTTTTGGCAACGCTGCGAATCTGTTTTGAAGCGCTGCGGCAAACCCACAGCTGCGGTGATGCGCTGCGCATGTTGCGCCAATTGGTGATGGAACGCTTGGTGGTGCTGGACTGTGAACAACACGCGAGTCTTGAGGTGGTGACACGTGCTGTCACCGAGCTGGGCGAGTTCACCTTAGACGTGGCCTTCAGTGAAGCCCAAACACAGCTAGACACCAGCTACGGTGTGCCCACCACGCCGCGTGGCGAACGGGCCGTGCTGTGGATCATTGGCATGGGCAAATTTGGCGCACGCGAGCTGAATGTGTCGAGCGACATTGACCTGATCTACGTGTACGACGAAGACGGCGAGACCACAGGACTTGCGGACGGGCGCGGACGCATCAGCAACCACGACTACTTTGCCAAAGCCGTGAAATTGATTTACGCCTTGATCGGTGGCACCACCGAGCACGGCTTTGTGTTTCGCATGGATTTGGCCTTGCGTCCGAACGGCAACTCGGGGCCGAGCGTGGTGTCGCGCCAAGCGCTGGAAGAATATTTTTTGATGCAAGGTCGCGAGTGGGAACGCTTTGCTTGGCTCAAGAGCCGCGTGGTCGCGCCCCTGAGCGCCAAGGCTCAGGCCTTTGAGTTACGTGACACGGTGCTGCCTTTTGTGTTTCGCCGTTATTTGGATTACAGCGTGTTCGAGTCCTTGCGTGGCCTGCATCAGCAAATTCGCAAACACTCGCTCACGCGTAGCGCAGGACGCCCAGAACGCGCTAACGATGTGAAGCTCTCGCGTGGCGGCATTCGTGAAATTGAATTCACGGTGCAACTGCTGCAAGTAGTGCGCGGCGGTCACTTCCCAGAACTGCGCACACGCCCCACGCTGCAAGCCCTGCAACGCCTCAGCCAAGCCAACCTCATGCCCTCAGCCACCGCCGAGGCACTGGCCAAAGCCTACGTGTTCTTGCGCCAAGTGGAGCACCGCATTCAATACTTGGATGACCAACAAACCCATGTGCTGCCCACTCAGGACGAAGATTTGAATTGGATTTCTCTGACACTGGGTTACGGCGATGTGTGCGACTTTCTCGCCCAACTCGACAGCCACCGTGAGTTGGTGGCCCAAGAGTTTGACCGCTTGTTGGGCCTGGGTGACAAAGCCGAACCAAGCAACAACGGTGAGTGCAAAGGATGCACCCCCAACGCCAAGACCGAGCATGTGGATTTGGATGCTTTGTTGCCGGACTTGAATCCGCGTTTGCGCGAACGCGTGGCGCACTGGCCTGAACAACCCCGCATGCGCGCTTTGCGCGACGAAGGCATACAACGCCTGCTCAAACTCTTGCAACGGACCAATGCTTGGATTGAGGACGGGCGCGTCAGCGAAGAAGCGGCGGTGCGCTGGAGCGATTGGATGGAGCCGCTGCTGCGCCGCGAAAGTTATTTGGCCTTGTTGATTGAGCGGCCTCGTGTGCATGAACAACTCATGCATTTGCTCGGCATGGCGCGCTGGCCTGCCAAATATTTACAGCAACACCCAGGTGTGATCGACGAACTGGCCGGCGAAGCCTTGTTGGCAGAGCGCTTTGTGCCCTTGGAGTTTGAGCAAGAGTTGGAACGCCGACTAGCGTCGCTGCAATCCACCGGCCAAGCCGACGAAGAAACGCTGCTCAACCTGTTGCGCCGTGCGCACCATGCCGAAGTGTTTCGCACCTTGGCACGTGATGTGGAAGGCCGCATCACCGTCGAACAAGTGGCTGATGACTTGAGTGCCTTGGCCGACAGCGTGCTGAAAATTACCAGCCGTTGGGTGTGGCAAAACTTCAGGCAACGCCATCGCGATGAGCCGCAGTTCGCAGTACTGGCCTACGGCAAATTGGGCGGCAAAGAGCTAGGCTATGGCAGCGACCTCGACATTGTGTTTGTGTACGAAGATGCGAACGAACGGGCGGGTGAAATCTACGCCGCTTACGTGCGCAAGCTCATCAACTGGTTGACCGTCAAAACAGGCGATGGGGATTTGTACGAGATCGACACCGCCTTGCGGCCCAACGGCAACTCGGGCTTGCTGGTTTCGACCTTCGACGCGTATGCCGACTACCAATGCCAACGCGGTGAAAACACCGCATGGACATGGGAGCACCAGGCCATGACGCGGGCACGGTTTTGCCTCGGTGCGCCAGAACTCAAAGCACGCTTTGATGGCGTGCGTACCAATGTCATCCATGCCAAACGCAACCTAGTTTCGTTGCGCCAAGAAATTGTGGCCATGCGCGAAAAATTGCGCGCGGCGCACACGGTCAAACCGGATTTGTTTGACGTCAAACACAGCAGGGGCGGCATGGTCGATGTAGAGTTTGCCGTGCAGTACTTGGTGCTGGCACATGCGCAGCAACATCCAGCTTTACTAGAGAACGTGGGCAACATTGCCTTGCTGTTGAGTGCCGAGAAGTCGGGCTTGGTGCCCGTGGGCGTGGGACAAGCGGCAGGCAGCGCTTACCGAGAACTGCGCCGCGTACAGCATCGTGCACGCCTCGATGAACAGCCCACGCAAGTACCCATGGCGGAGTTGGCGCAAGCATCTACAGCCATCCAAGCTTTGTGGCACGCGGTGTTTGACACCTCACCTTAAGTCAAGCGCCGAGCCACGCCACCACAGGTGCAGTCGGTGCTTAACCTTGACGGATTTTCTTGACCAGCGCGGTGGTGGAGTAGCCATCGACAAAGGGAATGGCTTGCGCCCGTCCGCCATAAGCCAACACCACCTGCGTTTCGGCAAGTTGGCTCATGTCGTAGTCGCCGCCTTTGACCAAGATGTCGGGGCGCAACTCACTGATGAGCTCAAGCGGCGTATCTTCGTCAAACCATGTCACCAAGCTGACTGACTCCAGCGCGGCCATCAAGGCGGCACGGTCTAACTCATTGTTCAAGGGGCGGTCTGGGCCTTTGCCCAAACGGCGTGCAGAAGCATCGCTGTTCAGGGCCACCACCAAGCGGGCGCCGAGGCTGCGTGCTTGTGCCAAGTAGGAGGCATGGCCTCGGTGCAACACGTCAAACACACCGTTGGTGAACACGACAGGGCCGTGTGCCTTCAACTCGACCACACGGCGCCCCGCATCTTGGCGCGAAGCCAACTTGGCAAGAAAAGCAGGGGGCAGCAAAGTGTTGACGGTCATGGTGACGCAATTCTAGGCGTGCGCCTTGGCAGCCTCATGCGGAGTTGTTGGGCCTACCGTCAGACTGATCTTTTCAAGCCTCGCCATTGCTGGACGGCACGGATAATGGCCTGCAAGTCGCTCAACACCACCACATCTTCAAGCGAACGACGACGCAAAACCGGTGCAGAACCGCCAACCCACACCGCAATGCTTGAGGGCAAGAGCACATTCAACTCTGCCAAACCGTCCACCACGTGGTTGGGGTTCATAGTGGCACTGAAACTCAAGGCGACCACATCGGCACGATGTGCTTTGGCCGCTTGGGCAATGTCACGCACAGGCGTTTGAGTGCCCAAGGACAGGCAGCGGCAACCCTGCAAAGTCAACACACTCTCCACCATCAACAAGCCGAGGCCGTGAGCTTCTTGCGGAAAGGTGGTGAGCAACACCGAGGGCCCAAGGCCTGAGGCCGCACGCGAAATGGCCGCGATCGCTTGTCGCATCAAGTTGCTCACACACTCGGTGTAGAGATGCTCTTGGTGCACCGCCAAGTCACCGCGCGCCCATGCATCACCGACCAGAGTGGTCAGCGGAGCCACCACATCTGTGACAAAGCGTTCCAAACCATTTTGCGACAAGGCTTTCAAGAGGTCATGCCGCAAGCCTTCATGGTCTTGGCATTGCAACATGGCGATGTAGGTCATCAAGTCTTGGCTGTTGTGCGCAAGGGACGGGGCCTGGCTCGGGGGCAACGAGGTCTCGCCGCGGCTGAGGTGCTGCAATGCTTCGATCGATTGCGCCACGATGCGACCGGGACGATGGCCTTGATCCATCAAGCGCTTGATGGTGCGCAGCTTTTCCACTTGCAGCAAGGGATACGTGCGTTCGCCGTTGGCGTCACGGTCAGGTTGTGGAAAGCCGTAGCGACGCTCCCAGACGCGCAAGGTATCTTTGCCAATGCCCGTATCGCGCTCGACCGCGGCAATCGAGAGCGCCACTTTGGAAGGGTCGTCGCGTGAGTTCATGTATTGAAATCCCCGTTGGTGCTTATGGAAAATTGGCTTTGTCCTAGACATTTTTTGAGTATTAAGCCATGATAGCCCCCAATCAACGAAAGGCTTTCCCGTGACGCACCGATTTGTTTTTTTATGGCTTGGGCTGCTGATGGGCGTCAGCGCTGTGCACAGCGCGTCCGAGGCCGCGAACAACGCCACCCCTGTGAGCAGCAGCGTATGTCCCCGCGTGCTGCAACACACGGTGCTGCGTTTGCAAGACGAGAAACCGCAAACGCTTTGCCAATACGCAGGGCAAGTCGTGGTGGTGGTGAACACCGCCAGCTTTTGCGGCTTCACCCCGCAGTACAAAGGCTTGGAAGCCCTCTATAGCAAATACAAAGACCGCGGTTTGGTGGTACTGGGCTTTCCCAGCAATGACTTCTCGCAAGAACCCGACAGCAACGCCAAGATTGCCGACTTTTGCGAGAACACCTTCGGTGTGAAGTTCCCCATGTTTGTCAAAACCACGGTGCGTGGCGCGGAGGCCTTGCCCCTGTTCAAACAACTGGCAGAGCAAACCAGCACCACGCCGAAGTGGAACTTTTACAAATACGTCATCAGCCGCGATGGCAAAGACATCAAGAGCTTCAGCAGCATGACTGGCCCACAAGACAAAAGCTTTGTGCAAGAAATTGAAAAGCAAATTCAAAAACAATGGGCGGTCAAAGGCGCAGGCCAATGAAGCCGCGCGTCGCCATCGTCGGGGCGGGGATTTCGGGTTTGTCGGCAGCCCATCATTTGCAGGGCCAAGCCGACCTCACCTTGTTTGAATCGGGGGACTATTTCGGCGGTCACGCCCACACCGTGGACGTGACCTTGCCAACCGCCACGGGCCTGCAAACGCATGGTGTGGACACCGGCTTTCTGGTCTACAACGAGCGTACGTATCCAGGGTTGATTGCTTTGTTTGAGGCGTTGCAAGTGACGACCGTCAAATCCGATATGTCGTTCTCTGTGCAAGTGCCGAGTCCCCATGGCGGACGCGCCATCGAGTGGAACGGTGCCAACTTGAACACCGTGTTTGCCCAACGCAGCAACTTATTCAAGCCACGCTTTTTGCGCATGTTGCGCGATGTGATGCGCTTCAACACCTTGGCCACGGCACTGGCGCAACGCAACCAAGACCACGAATTGGTGCAACCGCTGCATGCGTTCTTGCAAGCGCAAGGGTTCAGCGAGACGTTTTGCGACTGGTATTTGCTGCCCATGCTAGGTTGCATTTGGAGCTGCCCGACTGACCAAATGTTGCAGTTTCCAGTGGCCACCATGATTCGCTTTTGCCACAACCACGGCTTGATTCAAGTAAGCAACCGCCCTCAGTGGCACACAGTAGCAGGCGGTGCGCGCCACTACGTTGAGAAAATTTTGACGGGCATTGCCGACAAGCGATGCAACAGCCCTGTGCTGTGCATTGATCGCGAAGCCCATGGCGTCACCGTTCACACGCACACAAGCGCAGAGCCCTTTGACCATGTGATTTTGGCCACCCACGCCGACCAATCCTTGGCGATGTTGGCTGCGCCGACGCCGCAAGAGCACGCGGTGCTCAGCGCCATTCGCTACCACCCCAACCGCGCTGTGCTGCATACCGATATCTCGGTGATGCCGAAGAAAAAACTCGCTTGGGCCGCATGGAACTACGAACGTGCAGCACACGACAGCACCGAGTCCACCCGCGTGTGCTTGCACTACTGGCTCAACCTGCTGCAACCGCTGCCATTCACGCAAGACGTGATCGTGTCACTCAACCCTATGCGTGAGATCGACCCCGACAAAATCATTGGCGAATACGACTATGCCCACCCTGTGTTTGATCTGCCGGCTATCCAAGCGCAAGCCCGCATGGGGCAGCTGCAAGGCCAGCAACGCACGTGGTTTGCGGGCGCATGGATGGGCTACGGCTTTCACGAAGACGGCTTCAAAGCCGGACGTGCCGCCGCACAAAGCCTGTTAGCCGAGAGACAGCAAGCCGCATGACCCGCGCCACAACGCCCAGCACAGCCACATCCAACGATGCCGCACAAGCGATGTTGGGCTTTGGTGAAGTTCGCCACACGCGCTTGCGTCCCAAACACCACGCGTTCACCTATCAAACTTTTTTCTTGATGTTGCCCATGCGCCAGCTGCGCGAACACGCGCACAACCAGGTGTTGGCCATCAACCGCCGCGCAGCGATCAGCTTTCATGATGTCGACCACGGCGATGGCCGAGGTAGCGAACAGGGCGGCGCGCTCGGGTGGTTGGAGGCCTTGCTGCAACGCGAAGGCATCCTCGATGCCACGGGCGAAATCTGGCTGCACTGCTACCCGCGCGTGCTGGGCTACACCTTCAAGCCCGTGAGTTTTTGGTACTGCCACGCGGCAGACAACACCCTGCGTGCCATCGTGGTCGAAGTCAACAACACCTTTGGCGAACGCCATTGCTATTTGCTGGACCGTCCGCACTTCGGCGTGACGCAAAGTGCCAGCAAGGTGTTTCATGTGTCACCGTTTTGTGATGTCCAGGGCAGCTATCGTTTTCGTTTCATGCGCACCGCCACACACACTGTGGCCCGAGTCGACCACGACGACGCACACGGCCCCTTGATTGAAACCAGCGTCAGCGGCACTCTCGAACCCATCACCCGTGCCGCGCTGCGGCGCGCACTGTGGGGCTACCCGCTGATGACGCTGATGGTGATGACGCGCATTCACTGGCAAGCCTTGAAGCTGTGGCTCAAGCGTGTGCCTTTCTTTACCAAACCTGTACCCCCACAAGATTTTGTGACCCGTTGATGATGAGAAACGCACTGCCATGAATACCCGCACGACCTCGGCCACCGATGCCTCCCCCAGCCAAGACATGCCCACGGCCGCACGTCGTGTGGTGGGTTTGCTCCAACGTTTGCAACATGGCACCTTGCATGTGCAGTGGCCCGATGGCCGTCTGCAGCAGTTTGGCTCTGCCGCGACATCGGGGCAAGGCTTGAGCGCCTCCTTGCATTTGCACAGTTGGGCACCGCTCACACAGGCGTTGAAATCGGGCGATATTGGGTTTGCCGAAAGTTACATCGCTGGCGAATGGACCACCAACAATTTGGCCGACTTGCTGCAACTGTTGATCGCCAATCGGCGCGACATGGAGGAGGTGATCTACGGCCATTGGCTGGGCCGGCTGTTCTACCGCGTGCGTCACTTGCTCCACCGCAACACGCGTCGCAACAGCAAAAAAAACATCCATGCGCACTACGACCTCGGCAATGCTTTTTATGAGCTATGGCTAGACCCTACGATGAACTACTCCTCCGCGTGGTTTGACCAAGACCGCAGCCAGCCCATGGCTGAGGCGCAAACGGCCAAAGTGCGCCGCGCGCTTCGCATGGTGAACCCCAAGCCTGGTGACCGCATTCTCGAAATTGGTTGTGGCTGGGGCGCTTTGGCAGAGTTGGGTGGCCAAGAGTTTGGCGCCCGCATGTCTGGCGTGACCTTGAGCCATGAGCAACTCAGCTTTGCCCAAGCACGCATGGCGCGCCTTGGCTTGGCCAGCACCAGCGATTTGCGGCTTCAAGACTACCGCGATATTGACGACGGTCCCTACGATGCGATCTGCTCTATCGAAATGTTGGAAGCCGTCGGTCAAGAATATTGGCCGACCTATTTCGAGACCCTGGCACGCTTGCTCAAGTCGGGCGGCAAGGCCTGTGTGCAAAGCATCGTCATTGATGACGCTTTGTTTGAACGGTACGTCAAGAGCACCGATTTCATTCAGCAATACATCTTCCCAGGTGGCTGCTTGCCTTGTCCACGCGCGTTCCGCGCCCACGCCGAACGCGCAGGACTGAAAGTGGTGGACGAGCTGGCCTTTGGCTTGGACTACGCCGAAACCTTGCGTCGTTGGCGTCACCAATTCATGGCGGACAAGGCCCAAGTGATGCAGCTTGGGTTTGACGAGCGCTTTGTTCGCATTTGGGAGTTCTACCTCGCTTATTGCGAAGCGGCGTTTGAGCAGCACAACATTGACGTGGTTCAATACACCTTGCTCAAACTGTAAGCCACCTCACACCCCCCATGTTACTTTTTTTCAAACCCATGAATCGGCCCATCACCGATTGGCGTGGCCGCAGCGTGTGGCTGATTGGGGCATCCAGTGGTATCGGCTTGGCAACCGCGCGAGCCCTGCATGCGGCAGGGGCGCGGGTGGTGGTATCGGCACGCAAAGCAGAGTTGCTGCAACAATTTGTCGATGCACACCCCAATGCCCAAGCGGCGGTGCTGGATGTGGGCGACATGGCCGCCATTGCCCAGGCCGCTAAGTATGTGCAAGCGCAGCAAGGGTTGGATGTGGTGATGTATTGCGCCGGCTACTACCACCCTGTGCGCGCCACTCAGTATCCGTTGACAGAAATGTTGCGCCACCAAGACGTGAACTACACCGGCGCACTTCGTGTGTTGGAGGCGGTGTTGCCCGAGTTGCTGGCACAGCAAAGCGGTCACATCAGTCTGATTGCCAGCGTGGCTGGGTTTCGAGGTCTGCCGCAAAGTTTGGCGTATGGGCCGACCAAAGCCGCGCTCATCAATTTGGCCGAGGCCTTGTATTACGACCTCTCGCCGCACGGCATTGGCGTCAGCGTCATCACGCCGGGCTTTGTCGAAACGCCCTTGGTCTCTGGCAATGACTTCCCCATGCCCGCGCTTATCAGCCCGGCCAAGGCAGCGCAAGAAATTATCAAAGGATGGCGCCAAGGCGTGTTTCAAATTCATTTCCCCAAACGCTTCACGCGTTTGCTGCAACTGTTGCGTGTGCTGCCGTACCGTTGGTATTTTGCGCTGGTACGCCGCGCCACGGGCATGTAACAGGCCACGCACATGACATCACCACACGCCACACTTCTGGATGCGTCACCCCAAGCCGCGCTGCAACGGGTGGTGCACTTCTTTGAACATTTGCAGCCGACAGACGTGACACAAATGGCTGATATCTACACGCAGGATGCACAGTTCAAAGATCCGTTCAATGAGGTGCAGGGCCTCGACGAGATTACGCGCATCTTTGCCCATATGTTTGAGGCGCTGGACGCGCCGCGCTTTGTCATCACCCAACAAGTGCAACAAGGTGCGCACTGCTTTGTCACTTGGGATTTTTTGTTCGCCATGCGTCGCATCGACGCAGGCCAGACCCAAACCATTCGTGGTGCCAGCCACTTGGTGTTGCGCGAAGAGGCCGGGGTGTGGCGGGTGGCCGTGCATCGCGACTATTGGGATGCCGCCGAGGAGTTGTATGAAAAACTGCCCGTGGTGGGCAGCTTGATGCGGTGGCTTAAAAAACGTGCCAACAATTAAGTCGGCAGCGTGTCTTTGAAACTTTGGCGTTGCGCCAAACGATCCGACAAAGCCCCAAGGTTGGGATGACGATCGCGCCAGTCGATCTGGTTGAAGCGGAAGTCTAGATAGCTCACCGCCGCTCCCACAGCAATATCGGCCAAACTCAGGTGAATGCCCACGCAATGACTGCGCTCGGCCAACGCACGGTCCATGGCGCTGAGACAGTCGTCGATTTTTTTCATTTGACGATCAATCCAAGTTTGGCTGCGTTCGCTGTCTTGGCGACCGGGCCAAGTGGCCTCGAGGCGCGCAAGAATAGCGGCGTCCAACAAGCCATCAGCCAACGCTTCCCATGTTTTCACTTCGGCACGCTCGCGGCCACCGGTTGGGATGAGCTTGCCAACAGGCGAGAGCGTATCCAGATACTCAACGATCACACGGGAATCAAACAAAGCCTCGCCACCTTCCATCACCAAGCACGGCACTTTGCCTAGGGGGTTGGAGGCCGAGATGTCGGTATCCGCCGCCCACACGTCTTCGGTCACGAACTGGTAGTCCAGTTTCTTTTCGGCCATGACGATGCGCACTTTGCGCACATAGGGGCTGGTGCTTGATCCAATCAGTTTCATACGTTGTTCATCGATTTGTTGAAGCCATAGTTTATCTACCTTGCGTATACATGGTGCAACTCACGACCGCCTAAAATTCCAACTATGAGTCATACCACCAGCCCCCCCCAAAGCATCTCCCAAGTCACCGCCTTGTCCCCCCTGGACGGCCGTTATGCCGCCAAACTCGCCGCTTTACGCCCTTTGATGAGCGAACAAGGCTATATGCACCGCCGTGTGCAGGTGGAGATTGCTTGGTTCATCGCCCTGAGCGATGCTGGATTTGCAGAATTCAAACCCTTGAGTGCCGAGTCGCGCGCCTACTTGCTCGATTTGGTGACCCACTTCAGCACCGACGATGCCTTGGCCATCAAAGACGAAGAGAAGGTGACCAACCACGATGTGAAGGCCGTGGAGTACTGGATCAAAAAGAAACTCAAAGGCCACCCGGAACTCGAAACTGCGGCAGAGTTTGTCCACTTTGCCTGTACCAGTGAAGACATCAACAACACCAGCCACGCACTGCAACTGAAAGCGGGCCGCGACGAGGTGATCTTGCCAGGCCTCGATGGCCTGATCGCCAAACTGCGCGAAATGGCCCACGCCTATGCCGATGTGCCCATGCTCAGTCGCACCCACGGCCAAACCGCCAGCCCCACCACGGTGGGCAAAGAAGTGGCGAATGTGGTGATGCGCTTGCGCCAAGTGCGCGAACGCATTGCGAGCGTGGCCATCATGGCCAAGATGAACGGCGCGGTCGGCAACTACAACGCTCACCTGAGCGCTTGGCCTGATTTCGACTGGGAAGCGTTTAGCCGCAAAGTGGTGGAAGCGCCTACGCCATTGGGCTTGGGTCTGAGCTTCCAGCCCTACAGCATTCAAATCGAACACCACGACTACATGGCCGAGTTGTTCGATGCGGTGGCACGCGCCAACACCATCTTGATCGACTGGTCACGCGATGTTTGGGGCTATGTGTCCTTGGGCTATTTCAAACAGCGTTTGAAAGCGGGCGAGATTGGCTCGTCCACCATGCCGCACAAAGTCAATCCGATTGATTTTGAAAACGCCGAAGGCAATTTAGGACTGGCCAACGCCATGCTCAAACACCTGAGCGAAAAACTGCCCATCAGCCGCTGGCAACGTGACCTGACGGACTCCACCGTGTTGCGCAACATGGGCGTCGCCTTGGGTTACACCGCGCTCGCCCATCAGTCGATGATGGTGGGCTTGAACAAACTTGAACTCAACCGCGAAACATTGGATACGGACCTCGATGCGGCTTGGGAAGTGCTGGCCGAGCCCATCCAAACCGTCATGCGCCGTTACGGTGTGCAAGGCGCTTATGAGCAACTCAAAGAAGTCACGCGTGGCAAAACCGTCACGGCTGAAGCCTTGCATGGCTTGATTGCATCGCTGCAAATTCCTCAAGCAGACATTGATCGTTTGTTGGCCATGACGCCAGGCAGCTACGTGGGTAAAGCCGCTGAACTCGCACGCCGCGTCTGAGCCGCGTCGAGAAAAGCAGTACCCACATGGCCATCAAATCCACCATCTTCAAAGCGAACGTCCAAATCGCTGACATTGACCACGGCTACTACGCCGACCACGCGCTCACCTTGGCGCGTCACCCCAGCGAAACGGATGAACGAATGATGGTGCGCTTGGTCGCGCTGTCACTGCAAGCGCACCAGTTACAAGACATGTGCAATGGCGACGGCGCGCTGTCCTTTGGCGCGGGCCTGTCGGACCCTGACGAGCCCGATGTGATGTTGACCGATTTCACGGGGCGCAAGCGCCTGTGGATTGAAGTCGGTCAGCCCGAAGAAAAGCCTTTGCTCAAAGCCTGTAGCAAGGCCGACCAAGTGATGCTGTATGTGTTCTCTAGCGCCGGCGATGTGTGGTGGAAGAACATGCAAAACAAACTCATCAAACCAACATCACTACAGGTGTGGCGCATTCCAAGCGCCGCCTCGCAAGACTTGGCCAAACTCGCTGAACGCAGCATGCAGCTGCAAGCCACCGTGCAAGAAGGTGTGGTGATGATGAGCAACGGCAAGACCACCGTTGACATTGAATGCGAGCGCTGGAAATAAGGCTTATTCAGCCTCGCCCACATCCACCGCCGCATTCGCCAACGCACGCTCTGCATATTTGTTGAATCGCCAAGAGGTACCGATCATGGTGATGCGCCGCCACGTGCTGCGTTTCTCGGCTGGTGACATCTCTGGCCAAAACTGCACCTCTTCAAACGTGCGGCCACAACCTTTGCACGCTTCATCACCTTGGCTGGTGGAGCAAATGGCAATACAAGGCGCGTCGGGGGTGGTGCGATACCAAGTCAACCACGCGTCATACGCCTTGGGTGGAAAGCCTTTTTCGGCGGCCACATCTTCGCGGTAATACACCATCAAGGCGTAGACCTCGGCCAAGGCGCGGATTTCGGGCGCGAGGGTGACGCCATCGGGTGAGGGCTTTTGCTCGCGCCAATAGTTGATGGCCGCCTCAATGTCGGTGATGTGAATGCCGGCCATCGCGTTAAAGTGTGTTGCCTAAAAAGTAGGGGTGTAGTGGGGCTGTGGATGATAGCGGCAATGCTATGCTGGTTGCGTTATTGTGGCTGCGCTATGAAACCACTGTACGCCATGCCGCCTTGACGGCTTTGGCTCGGCGCTGCTGGGCTCTTTGATCTATTCCGCCTTTGGCGTGGTAATTGACTCATCGCTCGAGCGTCTGTTCCCGCCGCAACTTCTCTAGCTCACGCAAACGGGCGTCAATGATGGACGCCTCCATGTGACCAGCGCGGTCTAAGCTTCCTTCACGCGTCATTTGGTATGCCAACAGCTGCGCCGCTTTGAAGCGGTCAAGCGCAGCACCGTAATCCAGTTCCATGGCGCGTGCTTCGGCTTGCGCGCGAATGGCACGCAAGCCATCGCCTTGCAGTTCATAAGCTGAGGCTTGGAGCAACCAAGCAGAAGCATCGCGCGGGTGCTGGTTGAGCCACACGGTCAGCTCACTCGCAGCGGTTTGGCCTTGCAACGGTTTTTGAGTGCCCACACGGCTGCGAGCTAGCAACATGCGCGTGGCACGATCGGCGGCGCTCGGCAGCACCGCTTTAGGCTCCAGCAAACTCACGGCCTGCGAGGCATCGCCTGCCGTCAGCGCAAGCTCTGCGGTGAGCAAACGCACCACACGTACAGCACTGAGCTCGAGGCCACTCAAACTTTGCAGACGTAGCAAATATTGGCGTGCAGCGACAAAATTACGTTGGTCGAGTTCAGCCATCGTCGCGCCATAGAGCAACCCCGCTTGTTTCGCCTTGGTCGCGGAGGCAAATGTGGTGGTATTGGCCTGTGCAGCGATGCTTCGAAACACATCCACGCCAGGCTTGACCAGCACTTGCGCACGGGCCGACATCATGGCGTGGGTGGGGCTAGTGGCCACGGGCGCACGGGGCGGCAACAACTGCTGACGCGCTTGCGCATCCGCAATGCGTGCGGTGGTCATGGGGTGGCTACGCAAATAAGGGAAAGAGCCGTTGTCGTTCAGGCGTGACGCTTGTTGCAGCTTCTCAAACATGGTGACAAAACCTTGTGGCTCAAAGCCGGCCCCCGTCATCACGCCGTAGCCCACACGGTCAGCCTCGCGCTCCATGTCACGCGAGAAGTTGAGCTGGCTTTGCACGGCGACGGCTTGGCCGCCCATGATCGCGGCATTCGCGGCGCTCATGCTGCTGGCGCTGGCCGTGCGGCTGGCTGCCAGCATGCCCAAAATCATCGCGCCCATCACCATCGGGCCTTGTTTGCCTTGCTGAGAAATCATGCGCGCAATATGCCGCTGCGTCACGTGGCTCAACTCATGCGCCAGCACCGAGGCCAATTCGTCCGCGCTGCTGACAGCCGAAATCAAGCCTAAATGCACACCCAAATAACCACCGGGCAAGGCAAAGGCGTTGATGCTGCGGTCACGAATCAGCGCGACCTCCCAGGCGAACTGCTGCTCCAGTTCAGGCGTCAACTCACCGCGTTGCCGTGCCGAGGCCAACAAGGTTTGCCAAATTGATTGGAGATAGTCGCCCAGCACAGGGTCGTCGAGGTAATCGGGGTCTCGGTAAATTTCGCGGGCAATGCTCTCACCCAAGCGGCGCTCCACACCTAATGGCACCTCAGCGCCATCGCCTAAGTTGGGCAGGCGGCTGTTGTTCGCTTGCGCCTGCACAGGTGCGACAGGCAACAGCAAAGCCACGCACACGCCCAACACACCCATGCGGTGTAACAAGCGAGGAGGCAAGAGGGAGGAAAACATAAATTTCACGGGTCGTATGATGCGCACTTGATGTTAACCCCTTGTAAATTTCAGCATGCCCACACTCACACACTTTGATGCACAAGGCCAAGCCCATATGGTGGACGTCGCCGACAAAGCACACACCCGCCGCGTGGGCGTGGCCACGGGTCGTATCGTGATGTTGCCCACGACCTTGGGCCTGATACAAAACGGCACAGCCAAAAAAGGTGATGTGCTGGGTATCGCCCGCATCGCGGGAATTCAAGCGGCCAAAAAAACCAGTGATTTGATTCCTCTGTGCCACCCCTTGGCCCTGACCCGGGTGGCGGTGGAGTTTGCCATTGAGGACGCCACACACAGCGTGCACTGCACCGCCACCGTCGAAACTGTTGGTCAGACTGGCGTGGAGATGGAAGCGCTCACCGCCGTCCAAGTGGCCCTGCTCACGATTTATGACATGTGCAAAGCCGTGGACCGAGGCATGACGATGACCGATGTGCGCTTGCTGGAGAAGCACGGCGGCAAGTCGGGCAGTTACGTTGCGGCCTGATTGGTGGTGCTATTTGACAGTAGCCGCTTGCGCCTGCTGTATGTGCCAGAGCTTCAAGTATTTGTAATAACTGGTCTCGGCGTTCGAGATGGACAAGGCCAGGCCGTGTGCGCCATCTAAAAACCCGGCGCGCAACACATAGGTTCTGAAAAAGGCCCAAGCCCCGTGACCCAAGGCACCCACCACCGACGAGCGTTTGCCGTGTGCGTAGGCTTGCTGTGCTGAGGCGCTGGAGTAGACGTTCACCTTGGACAGGACTTGCGAAAAATCCAAGTAGCTGAAGTGCAGCAAGTGGTTTTGCAGCGCTACCACGTTTTGCGCGGTGACCACGCGTTCGTGCACGAGGTCGTCTGAGAACCTGGCCTTGCCGCGTTTGAACAAACGCAACACATGGTCAGGCTGCCAGCCTGCATGGTGGATGAGCTTGCCGCAATACGACGACAAGCGCGGCAGTTTGTAGGCCACATCGACATCACTGGCTTGCAACACCCGTTTGATTTCGGCACTCAGGGCAGGGGTGATGCGCTCGTCGGCATCGATCGACAACACCCAGTCGCACGTCGCCAAATCTAAGGCACGATTTTTTTGTAGGCCAAAACCGGGCCAGTCTGCTGGCTGGGACACCTTGGCCCCATGCTGCTGCGCGATGGCCACGGTGTGGTCGGTGCTTTGGCTGTCCACCACGATGATTTCATCCACCAAGCCGTGCATGGATTGCAAACAATCGTGCAGGTTGTGGGCCTCGTTGCGCGTGATGACGATGGCCGAGAGGGTGGGGGATGCGTGGGTCATGGTGGCAAAGAGAGTGATTTTCGAGTTTAGCGCGGAGTGTTTTGCTTGACGTCATCCAAGCGCTGGGCCAAGACTTGCGCCTGTTCGTCATGGCCTAACAGCCGCGCGCTGTCGATGGCCCGTTGCACCACGCGGGCTTCGGGAGAGTAGTGCATGAGGCGCAAGGCTTCCGGGTAGAGCTGCGCCGCGTTGTCTGTCGTCACGGTTTGCGTGGTGAGCTCGGCAAAGTCGGCTTGGTTTTTGAACAGCCACGACTGTTTGGCGTGGTGCAACGAGTTGTCTCGGTAGGCGGCATCACGCGAAGCCGCTTGTCGGTAAATTTGACCTACGCGGTTGAAGTCCCATGCGGCATACAAGCACCCGATGAAGAGGATTGCCGCCACCAATATGGGGCCTTCTTGTGCTTCTTCCTTGACTGGCGCGGTCGGTGGCGACCACAACAAACCAATGGCAACACCCAAAGTCATTTGAAACGGGCCGTACCACAGCGGGTACTCCAACAAGCTGTGCAAGCCCAGCACCAACAACAAGCACCACGCCATCACACGCCAAGCGTGTTGCTCGCGCCACGGCTGGCGACGCAACACCCACACGGCGATGCACGCCATGACCAGCACGGCGAACGGCACGCCCAACTCAAGGGCCAGGTGCAGCGGGAAGTCATGCGCGTTGTCCAACATGTCGCAAAACCGCAGGCTGCTGTAGCCCGTCATGAAGTGGGCGTAGTCTGTCTCGCCCCAACCCCAACCTAGCCATGGGTGCTGGGCCACCAGCGCCATCACATTGCCCCACAACACGCGGCGACTGCCGCACACGCCATAGTCCTGCGCCTGACCCGTGACACGCAAAATCAAGCTGGCACCCCATTCACCCGTCGTTTGCAAAGCGAGCCAAGGCATCAACACAGACCACAGCGCGACCGTTAGGGGCGCGGCCAGCGCCATCCACATCAAGCCCTTGCCCGTATCGGGCGAGTGCTGGCTGCGACGGCCTGCCCACACGGTGATGCACATGCCGACCAGCGCCCACTGCATCGCCCCAGTGCGTGAAACAGAGCACGCCAGCCCCGCCGCCAACAACTGAAGCAACGCCACAGCCAGCAGCCAAGCCGTGCGCGACAGGGCGTGTCTTTGGGTCTGCGCAGCGACCCACCCGAGCAAAGCGACAAGGCCCAAGCTGGTGAGCGATGCAAACTGGTTGCGCTGGCGCAAGTTGGCAAACGCATCACCCTTCACGGGTTGGTTGACCCAAGGCGACAGCCCCTGCGCCCACCCCAGATACTGCAACAGCCCCAGCACCGCGCTGATGGCCGCAGCCGCTAGTAAGCCCCACACCAGGCAGTGCAACAAACTCTCATCCAGCGCAGCGCGACGTGCCACGGTCGCCATTAGCCACACGCACATGAGTGACGCGACCAGGCCGGCGGTCAACGCGCGGTCCACCACCTGAGGCACAGCAACCAAGGAGGTAGCCAAGCCAACCAGCACGAGCGCGCACACCATGCGCTCGGCGGCAGACCAAGGCGATTTGGCCAGCGGCATGTCCACCACCGCCAGCAAAGCACTGGCGGCCAGCATCCAACTCAGCAGCAAGGGAATCACTGCCGTTGAAGGGCTGCTGGCAAAAGGGTTGAGCCAAGGCAAGGCGATGCACAATACCAACAGCGGCTTGCGAGACATGGGATTGTGAGCGGCTGACAGGTTCATGCCCTGATTCTCCAACATGCGTCCGTGTCAAAACAAAAGCGCCCGTAGGCGCTTTGTGCAGTCCAGTCCTTGGTCTTATTTGCAGTCACTCGGCACATACTTGGTGTCCAAAGCATTCTCGGGCACAGGCACACCGACAAATGCCGCCGCACCTTTGGCCAAACACTTCCACTGCACCACCCCATTGACCGTAAGGTTGCTGCCCGTTGGTGCTGGCAAGGCCGCGTCTGAGCCACCGCTACTGGTGTACGGCACCAACAACAAGCTACCGCCACCTGCGGCGGCTGTGGTGGTGATGGTGATGGCCCCCGTCGTGTTGTCAATGCCAATGCTGCTGACGTTCTTGGTGGCGCCCGACCAGGTGTAACCCGCCTGATAGCCCTTGGCGATGTTGCCGCTGTTGACGATATCCAGCACATTGGTTTTGGCAGTTGACGCCAAGCCCAGCCCCTCGCTGACCCGCGCGCGCACCATGTAGTCTTGATAGGCGGGCAATGCCACCGAAGCCAAGATGCCGATGATGGCCACAACGATCATGAGTTCGATCAAGGTAAAGCCGCGTTGCAAAGCGTGTTTCATCGCAAATCCTTTGAAAGAGAGTGGGACGTGGATTCTAGGCAGCGGCTCCTGCAGAAAAGTCAGCGCAAAAGTTCAAAAAAAAGCGAGCGGTGAAACCACCGCTCGCTTTGATTTTGATCACGCCGAAAGGCGATTACTTCAACTGGGCCTTGAGCAATTTGCCCAATTCAGAGGGATTGCGTGTGACGACGAAGCCGCACTCTTCCATGATGGCAAGCTTGGCGTCTGCCGTATCTGCACCGCCAGAAATCAAAGCCCCTGCGTGACCCATGCGCTTGCCGGGAGGGGCCGTCACGCCAGCGATGAAGCCAACGATCGGCTTCTTCATGTTGGCCTTGCACCACATGGCGGCTTCGGCTTCGTCTGGACCACCGATTTCACCAATCATGATGACGGCGTCGGTGTCTGGATCTTCGTTGAACGCTTTCATCACATCGATGTGCTTCAAACCGTTGATGGGGTCACCACCGATACCGACAGCGCTGGATTGACCCAGGCCCACTTCGGTCAACATCGCCACGGCTTCGTAAGTCAAGGTGCCTGAACGCGACACCACACCAATGCGGCCTTTGCGGTGGATGTGACCAGGCATGATGCCGATCTTGATTTCGTCTGGCGTGATGAGGCCTGGACAGTTGGGGCCGAGCAACAAGGTCTTCTTGCCGCCAGCTGCTTCCTTGGCTTTCATCTTGTTGCGCACTTCGAGCATGTCACGCACGGGAATGCCTTCGGTGATACAGATGGCCAAGTCGAGGTCGGCTTCCACAGCTTCCCAGATGGCAGCAGCTGCACCAGCGGGTGGCACGTAAATCACAGACACGGTGGCGCCTGTGTTTTGAGCAGCTTCTTTGACAGAGGCAAAGATTGGCACGTCAAAAATCTTTTCGCCTGCCTTCTTGGGGTTCACACCCGCGACGAAACAGTTTTTACCGTTTGCGTACTCGATGCACTTTTCAGTGTGGAACTGACCGGTTTTGCCGGTGATCCCTTGGGTGATGACCTTGGTGTTTTTATTGATGTAGATTGACATAAAGTGTCCTAGTCAGTTGGAGACAGAGCTCAAGATCTGTCCCACAAGATCATTACTTAACAGCTGCAACGATGGACGTTGCGGCTTCGGCCATGGTGTCGGCAGAGATGATTGGCAAACCTGATTCGGCCAACATTTTCTTACCCAGCTCGTCGTTGGTACCCTTCATGCGCACCACCAATGGCACGGACAAGTTCACCGCTTTACAAGCTGTGATCACGCCGCTGGCAATGGTGTCGCACTTCATGATGCCGCCGAAGATGTTGACCAAAATGCCTTTGACATTCTTATTAGCCAACATGATCTTGAACGCTTCAGTGACTTTTTCAGCTGTCGCGCCGCCGCCCACGTCCAAGAAGTTGGCTGGCTCGCCGCCAAACAACTTGATGGTGTCCATGGTGGCCATGGCCAAGCCAGCACCGTTGACCAAGCAACCGATGTTGCCGTCCAAGCTGATGTAGGCCAAGTCAAACTTGGAAGCTTCCACTTCAGCTGGATCTTCTTCGTCCAAATCGCGGTAAGCCACGATTTCTGAGTGACGGAACAAAGCGTTGGCATCGAAGTTGAACTTCGCGTCCAAAGCCATCACATTGCCTTTGCTGTCGCGGTTCAGGGGGTTGATTTCCACCAACGAGGCGTCAGTTTCCATGTAGCACTGGTACAGCTTCTTGAAGATGTCCACGGCTTGCGCGGTGGAATCTGCAGACATGCCAATAGCGTCTGCAATCTTCTTGGCTTGTGCATCGCCCAAACCAGTCAACGGGTCGATGAACTCGGTGATGATTTTTTCTGGGGTGCTGTGGGCCACTTCTTCAATGTCCATGCCGCCTTCGCTGGAAGCGATGAAAGCAATCTTTTGCGTGGCACGGTCCGTCACGACGGACACGTAATATTCTTTGTGGATGTCGGCGCCGTCTTCAATATAGAGGCGGCGCACTTTTTGGCCTTCTGGGCCAGTTTGGTGGGTCTTGAGCTGCATGCCCAAGATGTCACCGGAGATACGCTTGACGTCTTCGATAGTCTTGGCCACTTTAACGCCGCCGCCTTTGCCGCGGCCGCCCGCGTGGATTTGGGCTTTCACAACCCAAACTGGGCCGCCCAACTTTTGCGCGGCTTCCACCGCTTCTTGCACCGTGAACGCAGGGATACCGCGTGGCACTGGCACACCAAATTGATGCAAGATTTCCTTGCCTTGGTACTCGTGAATCTTCATGAGATCTCTCTTAGTAATCGGTGGATTTGTAATGTTTTGCGCATGCAACGGCACCGAAGAACCGCTGTGCGCAAAGCCTCAAGACTGTATCATGCTGCATTGCGTCAAACTTTTAACTGGCTTACACGAGCCAAGCGACGCCCAACTTTTTTGCACTTTTTGGCGACATCCATGTCTAAAGTCTTCATCGACGGCGAAGCTGGCACCACAGGTCTACAAATTCGCGAACGCTTGAGTCTCATGCCCGCCGTGCAAGTGGTCAGCATTGACCCCACCAAGCGCAAAGATCCCGAAGCCAAACGCGAACTGATGGCTGGCGTGGATATGGTGATCTTATGCCTGCACGACGACCACGCCCGCGAGTCGGTTGCCATGATCGACAGCCTGAGCGGCAAAAAGCCCAAAATCATCGACGCCTCCACCGCGCACCGCGTGGCACTGGGCTGGGTCTATGGCTTCCCAGAACTGGCCGCTGGTCAGCGCGACGCCGTGGCCAAGGCCCAACGCGTGGCCAATCCCGGCTGCTACGCCACGGGTGCGATTGCTTTGTTGCGCCCCTTGATTGATGCGGGCTTGGTACCTGCCGATTTCCCCGTAGCCCTGCCGTCCGTCAGCGGCTACTCGGGTGGCGGTCGCAGCATGATTGAAGACTACGAAGCAGGCAATGCCCCTTTGTTTGAAGCCTATGCCTTAGGCCTCGAACACAAGCACATCCCAGAAATCATGGCCTACACCGGCCTGAGCCGTCGCCCGGTGTTTGTGCCCGCAGTCGGCAACTTCCGCCAAGGCATGTTGGTGCAACTGCCGATTCATTTAGACATGCTGCCTGGCAAACCCAAAGCGGCCGACTTGCATGATGCTTTGGCCAAACATTACGGCTCAAGTGCAGACGGTTGGGTGAGTGTGCAGCCCGCCACTGACAACGGCAAGCTGGACGCCACAGCGTTGAACGACAGCAACCAGCTTGAAATTCGCGTGTTTGCGAACGAAGCCCATCGCCATGCGGTGCTGATCGCGCGTTTGGATAACTTGGGTAAGGGCGCGAGCGGCGCTGCGGTGCAGAACTTGCAGTTGATGCTGGGCGTTTAACGCTTCCTCTTTGCAAGAGCGTCAGCGGTGCTGAGCATATGCGTGTGGCTCATACTCGCTGCGCTCGCCAAATCCCCAAACGCATACGTCCACATCGCTGACTTTGTGTGGGCTAGAAATCTTCCGCGCCAGACACCAGGCGCTTGACGACTTCAGGCGCAAACCCACGGCTCACTAAAAACCGCACTTGTTTGACCCGCGCCGCTTGATCCACAGGCGGTGCTCCAAATTTCTTTCGCCAAACTCCGCGAGCTCTCTCGAGCTCGGTGCTGCGCATCGTTTGCACAGCCTCAGCGATGACCTCGACGGGCAACCCCTTGGCTTGCAATTCTTGACGCACCCGGGATGCACCGAGCTTGCGAGAGCGGCTGTTGACCACCGACTCCAGCACGCGCTGCTCGTTGATGAAGTCCTTGGTCTGCAAAAAATCCAAGGCCTCGGCCAACTCACCTGGTGTTTCTTCAAACGGTTTGAGCTTGCGCTCTAGCTCAAAGCGGGAGTGCTCGCGTTGCGAGAGCAAACGCAAGGCTCGGCCTTTGAGCGAGATTTGAAACCCCTTGGCCCTTTTCGCCTGGGGTTTCTCGTCTTCGTTGGATTCCACGTCGTGTGTCACGAGGCTGGCTTTTCACTCGCGTTAGAAGTACGTGCGCGTTAAGCCACCACGCCGTCGGCATCTGCGTCGGCCGCAGCGCCCTTGGCTTCTTTCGCCGACTTGCTGGCCTTCGGTGCTTTTTCTTCTTTCGCCTCAGGAGCTTCGATGCCGCCGGCCAACAAAGGAATGCCCAAGGATTCGCGCACTTTGTTTTCGATCTCAAACGCAAGCGCCTCGTTCTCACGCAAGAACTCGCGGGCGTTGTCGCGGCCTTGGCCAATTTTTTCGCCGTTGTACGCATACCAAGCGCCTGACTTTTCGATGACCTTGGCGTTCACGCCCATGTCAATGATTTCGCCTTGGCGGCTGATGCCTTCGCCAAACAAGATGTCGAACTCAGCCGTCTTGAAGGGGGGCGCCACTTTGTTTTTCACCACTTTGACTCTCGTCTCGTTGCCCACCGCTTCGTCGCCGCGCTTGATGGTGCCGATGCGGCGAATGTCCAAGCGCACCGAGGCGTAGAACTTGAGCGCGTTACCACCGGTGGTGGTTTCGGGCGAGCCAAACATCACACCAATCTTCATACGGATTTGGTTGATGAAGATCACTGTGCAGTTGGTCTTCTTGATGGAGGCCGTCAGCTTACGCAGCGCTTGGCTCATCAGGCGGGCTTGCAGGCCTGGCAATGAGTCGCCCATGTCACCTTCGAGTTCGGCCTTGGGCGTGAGTGCGGCCACCGAGTCGATCACGACCAAGTCCACCGCACCGGACCGCACCAAACTGTCCACCACTTCAAGCGCTTGTTCGCCGGTGTCGGGTTGGCTGATGAGCAGGTCTTGCAAGTTCACGCCGAGTTTTTGGGCGTATTGCGAATCCAACGCGTGTTCGGCATCCACGAAGGCGCATGTGCCGCCCTGTTTTTGCATCTCGGCAATGACTTGCAAGGTGAGGGTGGTTTTGCCCGATGACTCTGGGCCGTAGATTTCAATCACGCGGCCACGGGGCAAGCCGCCCACGCCCAAGGCGATGTCCAACCCCAAAGAGCCAGTGGAAACGACCTGGATGTCGTCAATCACCTCGCCCTCGCCCAAGCGCATGATGGTGCCCTTGCCGAATTGTTTTTCGATCTGCGCCAAGGCGGCTTGGAGGGCTTTGGCTTTTTCGCTGTCAGCGACGATGGGCTTGTTGTTCATGAAAAATCTCCGTGAAATCAAGGGCTTACCGAGAATATCCAATCACTGCACTTAACAACAACTGGATGCTTAGCCAGTACTTTAACGCAAAGTCTAAACTTGTAAACACTTTTTTTGGTCAACTTGCCTTACCATTTACGCATGGCCTCATCCCCTGCTTTTTCAGCCCAGCAAGACTGGCGACAAATCCACCTCGGGCGTTTGCTCGGCCACGCCATACGGCGTTTTGATGCCCGCGTGTTGCACTTGATGGCGCACAACGAGGACGTGCCGTTGGCACTGTCGAACCTCGCAGCGCGATCGCAAGTGAGTGCGGCGCACATCCACATCACACGCCACCTGAGCCTAGAGGGCTCGCGACTGATCGACCTCGCCGCGAGCGCGGGCATGACCAAGCAAGCCATGGGCGACTTGGTGACGCAGTGCGAGGCTTGGGGTTTGGTACAGCGCACACCCGACCCGCAAGACGCCCGAGCGCGGCGCATTGTGTTCACCCCCACAGGCCTTGCATGGCTGCGCGCTTTCGAGCAAGCGGTGGCGCAAACCGAAGAGGAGTTCAAACAAGAAGTGGGCGCCGACGTGGCGACGGTGGTCAGCCTCGGGTTAGAGGCCTATGCGGGAGCGTACTCAGGCCTAGAATCGCAGCCCTGATACCTTCTAAAAACGCAAGCAACGCTGGAGACAACACATGCGCATCCTAATTGCAGAAGACGACTTGGTCTTGGCCGATGGCCTGTTGCGAACCTTGCGCGCCTCCGGTGCCGCAGCCGATCATGTTGCCAGTGGCACCGAGGCCGACGCCGCGTTGATGACGACCGATGAGTTTGATTTGCTGATCTTGGACCTCGGTCTTCCCAAAATGCACGGCCTTGAAGTGCTCAAGCGCTTGCGCTCACGCGGCTCGTCCATCCCCGTGCTCATCCTCACCGCCGCCGATGGCGTGGAAGAGCGCGTCAAGGGCTTGGACTACGGCGCCGACGACTATATGGCCAAGCCTTTCAGCTTGCAAGAACTCGAAGCTCGTGTGCGCGCCCTCACACGTCGCGGCATGGGTGGCACCTCGTCCTCGATCAAACACGGCCCCTTGGTGTACGACCAAACGGGTCGTGTCGCCACCATTGACGGCAAGATGGTCGAGTTGTCTGCCCGTGAACTTGGTTTGCTGGAAGTGCTGTTGCAACGCAGTGGGCGCTTGGTTAGCAAAGACCAATTGGTCGAACGCTTGTGCGAGTGGGGCGAAGAGGTGAGCAACAACGCGATTGAGGTGTACATCCACCGCCTGCGCAAAAAGATCGAAAAAGGCCCCATCCGCATCGCCACCGTGCGCGGCTTAGGTTATTGCCTCGAAAAAATCCCGAACTAAGCATTTCTCACGTACATGGCAAAGCTGTTTAGGCGCGAGCAGCACTCGCTGTTTGGCGAGATTTTGGATTGGATGCTCACGCCGCTGCTGCTGCTGTGGCCGGTCAGCTTGGCGCTGACTTGGTTGGTGGCACAAAGCATTGCAGGCCGTCCGTTTGACCGTGGCTTGGAGTACAACGTGCAAGCCCTCGCGCAGCTCGTCAAGAGCGATCAAACGCGCATGTATTTCAATTTGCCGCTGCCTGCGCGTGAGATCTTACGTGCAGACGACGCCGACTTGATTTACTACCAAGTGCTGGGCACGCGTGGGGAGTTTGTCAGTGGTGAGCGCGACTTCCCACTGCCGCCAGACGAAGAACAAGCCCAACCCAGCGAAGTACGCATCCGTGATGACGAGATGCGGGGCGCCGATGTCCGGGTGGCCTACGCCTGGGTGCGCGTGGCTGTGCCGGGCGCTAAACCCGTGCTGGTGCAAGTGGGCGAAACGCTTGAGAAGCGCTCGGTATTGGCCACTGAAATTATCAAAGGCGTGATGCTGCCGCAGTTCGTCATCTTGCCCCTCGCGGTGTTGCTGGTGTGGCTGGCGTTGGCGCGCGGCATTCGCCCACTGAACAAATTGGAGGAGCGCATTCGGCAGCGCTTACCCGATGATTTAAGCCCGCTGGATGACACGGCCGTGCCGCAAGAAGTGGCGCCGCTGGTGGCGTCGATCAACGATTTGTTGACGCGGCTGAAGGAGTCCATCGCCACGCAAAAGCGCTTCTTGGCCGATGCGGCGCATCAACTCAAAACACCGCTGGCGGGCTTGCGTATGCAAGCGGATTTGGCGCAACGCGCGGACTCTAGTGCGGAGGAGCTCAAACAGTCGTTGAAACTGATTGGTCGCGCCAGCATTCGCGCCACGCACACGGTCAACCAGCTTTTGTCTTTGGCGCGCGCTGAAAGTGGCAGCACCAACATTGCACGCAGCCCCTGTGATTTGGTGAGCTTGGTCAGTGATGTGATTCAAGACACATTGCCCCGCGCTTTGGACAAACACATTGATCTTGGCTACGAAGGTGCAGAGCTCGGCAGCACTGGCTTGCGCGTGATGGGTAACCCGACGCTACTCAAAGAAATGGTACGCAACTTGGTTGGCAACGCCATCAACTACACGCCCTCTACCGAGGAGAACCCGGGCGTCATTACCGTGCGTTTGTTGGCGGATAAGTTTGGCAAAGTGGTGGTGGTGCAGGTGGAAGACTCGGGGCCTGGCATTCCAGAAGCGGAGCGCGATTTGGTGTTTCAGCCTTTTTACCGGGCTTTGGGCACCGAAGCAGATGGCTCTGGCCTTGGTCTGCCGATCGTCATGGAAATTGCTCACCAACATGCAGCCGTGGTGACGCTGGAGGATGCATTCCCGGGCAAGCCCATGCCGGGGGCGCGCTTCACCGTGCGCTTCTCTAACACCCAAGACTAAAACGCACGGGATGGTCGCTCAAGCGATCAGCGCCGTGGCTGTTTTGTAAAACACCCAAGTGATGAACCACGCAGCAACCAGCGGCCACACCACCGACAGCACGGTGAAGCCTAAAGACTTTGTTTCTTTGCGGATGGTGGCAATAGTGGACACACATGGTGTGTAAATCAATACAAACACCATGAAGCTGTAAGCCTGTACCCATGTGATTTGTTGGGTAATAGTCTGCACCAAGGCAGCGCCCTCTTGGCCATAAATCACAGCCAATGAACCGATCACAATTTCTTTAGCGATGAAGCCAAACAACAACGCAAGTGTTAACTCAGCATTGATGCCAATGGGTTGAAAAAGCGGTTGCAACCAATGGCCCAACTGACCCGCCCACGAGTCAACACTGCCCGGCTCCACGTCTTGTGGAAAGTTGGTCAGCACCCAAATCATGACCACACCAATCACGATGAAGCGTGTGGCGCGGTTCAAAAAGTGACGCACCTCTTGCCAGCCTGCGAGCGCCATCTGACGAACGGTTGGAAAGCGATAGGGCGGCATTTCCAACACAAAGGCATCGTTGTTCACATACTGGCGCTTGAAGATCAGCGAGGTGACGATCGACATCGCGATACTCATCACATACAGAGAGAACAACACCCAAGGCGCCTGCTCCGCCGTGAACAGTGCCGCAATTAAAAACACAAACACCTGCATGCGTGCCGAGCACAATGAAAACGGAATGGTCAGCATCGTCAAATAGCGCAAGCCTTTGGAGCGAATCACACGCGTCCCCATCAGGGCCGGCACGTTGCAACCAAAGCCCATCAAGAGCATCACAAAGCTGCGGCCATCCAAGCCAAATTTGGCCATCAACGCGTCCATCAAAAACGCAGCGCGCGACAAATAGCCCGTGTCTTCCACTATGCCCATGAACAAAAAGAAAAGCACAATCAGCGGCACAAAACTCGCGACGGTACTCAAACCGTTGTAAATGCCGTCAAGCAACAAACCCTGCGCCCACATAGGCAGATGCGCAAACAACGGCTCAAGCACCAACAGCCGAAACTCACCCAACAGCCATGTCGCACCATCTTGAAGCGGCTTGCCAATGGTAAACACGCCCTGAAAAAGCAAAAGCATCACCGCAAAGAAAATCGGCAAGCCCAGCACGGGATGCAGCAACACTTTGTCCAATTTTTCTGTCGTCGCATTCGACGCTTGGGCCGGCACCTTGATGGATGCGCTGAAGGCTTGTTCCACCTCTGCCAAGGCAGGCAAATAAGGCTGGCTTCTTGTCTCATTGAAAGCTTGACGCACGGCAGGCTGCAAGCGCTCAACCCCTTGGCCGTATTTGGCTGAAAGCAAATGTATTGGCAATTGCAGCTTGGCGCTCAACGTCGCGACATCCACATGGATGCCCATGGCACTGACTTCGTCCACCATGTTCAACACCAATAATATCGGCACGCTCTTGGCCATGACCTGACTCAGCAGATTCAGCTGACGCTCGTACTGCGATGTGTTCAGCACAAAGATGATCAGATCTGGCGCATGCTGTTCTAAAAACTGGGTGACCACCCGCTCATCATCCGAGTAGCCATGCAGGTCATAGATGCCGGGCAAATCCACCATGTGCACCACTTGATCGCCCACGATCAAACGCGCGTTGAGGAGCTCCACGGTCAAGCCGGGCCAATTACCCACACGCGCGTGTGCGCCTGTCAGTCGATTGAAGAGGGTGGACTTGCCCGTGTTGGGCATGCCCAAAAGTGCGACGCGTTTCACGTGGCGATGCGCTTATGGCGCAGTAGAGAGAGTGCTGGCTAAACAAATACAGCAGGCTTCTTTGACGCGAAGAATGAGCTCGCTGGTACCCACGCGCAAGTGCATAGGGCCACCAAACTTGGCGCGGCGCAGCACG
This sequence comes from Limnohabitans sp., assembly GCF_031538885.1. GTDB lineage: Bacteria > Pseudomonadota > Gammaproteobacteria > Burkholderiales > Burkholderiaceae_C > Limnohabitans. The sequence goes on along the minus strand of NZ_JAVKLW010000091.1, from coordinate 7,583 downwards.
CGCACATACGAACCTTCTTTGAGCCCCAAAGCGAAAAACCGCTTTTTCAACTCAGCCTCCACATTGATGGCCATCACGCTCGCAGACTCGCCCGTGGCGAGTCTTTCCAAAGTCACTGGCAATTGGCTGGACGTAGTCATGGTTGAAACATTTGCTTTCATGGCGCAGTTTTTAAAACTCGGGCAATTTTAAACCCGAAACGCAAATACGAATGATTTGCAATTATACTTATTCTACTCCCAGCCCTTGTCTTTGCGTTCATCTCCCATGTTTAAGCCCTGTTTTTTAGCGCCTTTCTTGATCTGTTCGACATTCCTTGCCGGATGTGGTGGCGGCGGCGCAACACCAGAAGCGGCCACCCCGCTGAGTGCTGCCGCTCAGGTGGGACAGTTGATTTTCAAAGACCCCAGTTTGTCAGCCTCAGGCACCATGTCCTGTCAAACCTGCCATGACCCCAGCATTGGACACGCCTCTCCATTTGCGCAAGCTGTCGTGGATGTGGGCCCATTGGCCAATCAAAAAGGGCTGCGCACACCACCCGCCATCAACTACCTCAAGTTCAATGGCCCATTCAAATTTGAAAACGGTACGCCCAAAGGCGGCTTTTTTGGGGATGGCCGTGCCGACTCGTTGGCAGCACAAGCCAAAGGCCCGTTTTTAAATGTCGCTGAGATGGCTAACCTCAATGAGGCCGCCGTCATCGTCAAACTCAGCAATGCCACATACAAAGACCAATTTAAAAAAGTCTTTGGCGCAGAGATCTTGAACGACCCAGTCGCCGCCTTCGACCGCATGGCGTTTGCACTAGAGCGCTACCAAATAGAAGATGCCGACTTTGCGCCATTCAACAGCAAATTTGACGCGGTGAACCAAGGCCAAGAAGCATTCACCGCCGAAGAGCTCCGCGGTCTCATGTGGTTCAACCGTTCAGACAAGGGCAACTGCGCCGCTTGCCATCCCAGCACAAAGCCAGACAACGCCCCCGCCGCGTTGTTCACCGACTTCTCGTATGACAGCCTTGGCGTGCCACGCAACGCCGACATCGCGGCCAACAGCGATGCCGGCTTTTACGACAAAGGTCTATGCGGCCCCGTGCGCCTCGACCTGTCGGCGCAAACCCCTCTGTGCGGCAAGTTCAAAGTGCCCAGCCTGAGAAACGTCGCTCAACGCAAACGCTTTTTCCACAACGGCAAATTCACGACGCTTGAAGAGGTGGTCGACTTCTACATCACACGCGATACGCGCGCCACCCATTGGTACACCAACGCATTGAACGTGTTCACTTTGTACAACGACTTGCCCCCCAACGAACGCCAAAACGTGAACACCTCCGAAGGGCCATACAACCGCAGCGGCCAAACAGCCGCATTAGATGACAGCGAGAAACGCGATTTGATCGCCTTCCTCAAAACACTGAGTGATCGCTAAACCTAAACATTGCAAGGACCCACCATGACATTCAAAACCACACTCATCGCAACAGCCGTGCTCTTGGCCTGCCAAGTCGGCCATGCACAAACCGCCAAAGAGGTAGCGCTTGAAATGCGACACATGCGCGAAGAGCTGCGCCAACTGCGCGCAGAGCTAAACATGCTTAAGCAACAAAAGGCACAAGAAGCGGCACCGCCAACCCCCGTTACAGCCCAAAGCAATAGCACACCAGCAGCGGTAGCCACCCGAACCCCGCCCGCGGGCGAAGCTGCCCCCAATCCAGTGAACTTGTTTGGCTACGGTGAGCTGACTTTCACGCGCCCCAAAAACAACATTGCAGGCGCTGAAGCTACCGCGCGGCGTGCCGTGCTGGGCTTTGGCTACCGATTCAATGACCGCACACGCTTTGCTGCCGAACTCGAAGTGGAACATGCCGTCGTTTCAAAAAATGACAGCGGCGAAGTGGCCTTTGAGCAGCTCTATGTGGAGCATGACGTCAGTGACGGCTTGTCTGCCAAGATGGGTTTGTTCTTGCTGCCCGTGGGCTACATGAATGAGAGCCACGAACCCACTCGCTACTACGGCGTGACCCGCAACTTGGTGGAAACCGCCATCATCCCCTCCACATGGCGTGAACTGGGCCTTGGCTTACGCGGCACACAAGACTCGAGCCTTCGGTGGGACGCGGGCGTGGTCACCAGCTTTGACTTGACCAAGTGGCCAACCGACAGCGCTGAAACCAAAGAGTCCCCGCTCGGGGCCATCCACCAAGAAGGACAAAGAGCCAAGGCCGTCTCGCTCGGCTACTACGGAGCGCTCAACTACGACGGTGTGCCTGGTGTGAACTTCGGTGGCAGCTTGTTCCAAGGTGGAATTGGTCAAAAGCAACCCACAATTGCATCGCCCAATGCCTCAGTGACCTTGGCCGAAATGCACACCAAGTGGCAAGTAGGGTCTTGGGACTTATCCGCACTGGCCGCGCAAGGCCGCTTTCATGACGTGAGTGCCTTCAATGCCTCCGGCAACGGCGTGAACCCTGTGCCAAACCAATTCAGAGGTTGGTACACGCAAGCGGCTTATCGCTTATGGCGCAAGGGTGATACCAGCTTGGTGCCATTCACACGCTATGAACGCGTCAACACCGCGCTGGGCTTCTCGGGACTCGGCGGCTTGGCACCCGCCAATGAGCCAGACACCAAGGTGTGGACGGTCGGTGCCAGCTATTACCTGCACCCACAAGTGGTGGTGAAGATGGATATGCAAAAGTACCAAAACAACAGCGCGCTCGATCGCTTCAACATGGGCCTTGGCTTCCACTATTGATATGCACAAACCACCCCTCACCAATCGACGCGCGGCATTGCAAAAACTTGGGGCCGCCAGTTTGTGCACCAGCCCATGGTTCGGCGGCACGGTATTGGCCGCAGTTTTCATGGACGTCGAACAAGCGCAAAAGCTGCTGCTTCCGAATGCGGAGGCATTTCAGGCGTTGGGCGTGCCTTTGGATGCCCCCTTGTTGAATGCCATCGCCAAAGCTTGTGACACGCGTGTTCCCAAAAACTTCAATCCCAAAATTTGGCGTGCCACGCAAGCCGACAAGGCCTTGGGTTGGGTCATTTCCGACCGCGTGATCGGTAAATACGACCTGATCGACTATGCCGCAGGCTTTGATGCGCAAGGCACCACCTTGGGCATGGAGGTGTTGACTTACCGCGAGTCGCACGGCTCCGAAATCAAACAAACCGCGTGGCGCAAACAATTTGTTGGCAAAAGAGGCCCCGACGCCATGCACTTCGCGGATGACATTCGCAACATCTCTGGTGCCACGCTGTCGTGTCAGCATGTGACCGAAGGCATGCAACGCTTGAGTGCGTTGGCATCGTTTCTGGTGTCTAGAAAGTAAACAACACATGCTGATCGCCAGAGCCCACACTTTGCTCGGCACCGTGGTTGCCGTCCACGTGCATGCCGAGACGGCGGATCGCGCACGCGTGGAAGACGCCATCGCGCAAGCCTTGGCCAGCGTCGCACACATTGGGCGTGTGATGAGCGCGCATCACGCCGAATCCGATCTTGGGCGCCTTTCACGCGCACGCACAGGCGATGTGCTGATGCTTGACGCACAAACGGTGCGCGTCATCGGCGCGGCGCAATACTGGTGGCAGCTCAGTCGTGGTGTGTTCAACCCCTGTCGCGCAGCGCAAACCCTTGCACACGCTGGTCTGCGACCAGGGCTTGCTTGCAACGCAACGGGCTCACTCAACGACATCTGCATCCGCGCGGACGCCGACGTTGAATTGTCTGCCCCTGTGGCGCTTGACTTGGGTGGCATCGCCAAAGGCTATGCCGTGGACTGCGCGGTGGAGGTGCTGCGCGCCTGTGGCGTGGACAACGCCTTGGTCAACGCAGGCGGAGATTTGCGAGCCGTCGGCCATCGACGCTGGCCCATCGATGTGCGACACGCCCAAACCCACTTGATGGACGGTCGCTTGCAACACAAAACGCACATCCAACACATGGCTCTGGCCACGTCTGTTGCGGGTGCACTCAACCCAGAGCTTGTCATGGCAAGACCACGCCGCAAACCCCGTTGGACCAGCGTGACCGTTCAAGCCTCAACCTGCATGGCGGCTGATGCATTGACCAAATGGGCCATGCAGGCCAGCGCACTGTGCCCCGATTTACGCGCTGCGTTACGACACCATCACGGCCGCATGTGGAGAACGCCATGACACGAACCAAACACTTAGCTGGCTGGGGTCGGTCCACTTTTTTGTGGATGGCTGCAGTGAGCCTGCTGCTCTTGGGCACAGGCGTGGTGATGTTCGTGTGGCCTGCTTCTGAGTTGGCTGAGATGACGCCTAGCCAAGCGTCTTGGCGTCATGCCGCTGGTGTGGTGCATGGCATTTCGACGTGGCTGTTTTGCCTGCTGTGCGGCCGAGGTGTTTGGCCACATGTGCGTGTGATGTGGCATAAGCGTAGCGACACCTTTCAATGGGCGCTAGGGCTCGCCACCTTGACATTGTTGGCAGCGATTGCCCTAGGCGGCTTGGCCTTGCTCTATGGCAGTCCTGACATGCATGACTGGGTGTCCCCGGTTCACTTTTGGCTAGGGGCGTTTTGCCCCTTATTATTTTTGGCACACGCTTGGCGAAGGTTTCTGCCGATGCGCCTTGATCAAAATTTATGAAAGAACACACCATGGATATGGAGAAGTATTCTTCGCAGCTCAAAAGCAAGGGCCTGAAGGTGACGAGCCCGCGCGTCACCGTGCTTGAAATCTTCAACCAAAGCGACTCGCGACATCGACATTTGTCTGCGGAAGATGTTTACAAAAAGGTCCTCGAACACGAAGGCGACATTGGTTTAGCCACGGTCTATCGGGTACTCACGCAGTTTTCTGCTGCTGGCATTTTGGTGGCGACCAATTTTGAAACCGGTAAAACCACGTTTGAACTCAACGAGGGCGGTCATCACGACCATTTGGTGTGTCTGAGCTGTGGCAGCGTGGTTGAATTCCATGATGAAGAAGTCGAATCGCGCCAAGAGAAAATCGCCAAACAACATGGGTTCAAACTGATCAACCACTCCATGTCGCTGTACGGCTTGTGCTCTAAGCCTGAATGTGCTGAATCGACGTGACGCAAGGCGGTCTCAATCGGGCTCATTGAGACAAACAATCACCATCCCAAAAAATCTTGTCTATCATTCGCATCAATGAGTTTTTCTCATTCGATAGTTTTTAACAACCACCCAAAGGAAACCACATGTCTTTGATCAATACCCAAATCCAACCGTTCAAAAACCAAGCCTTCCACAACGGCAAGTTCATCGAAGTGACAGAAGCCACGCTCAAAGGCAAGTGGAACGTGCTCATCTTCATGCCAGCCGCATTCACCTTCAACTGCCCCACAGAAATTGAAGACGCAGCTGACAACTACGCCGCCTTCCAAAAAGCTGGTGCTGAGGTCTACATCGTCACCACCGACACGCACTTCTCACACAAAGTGTGGCACGAAACTTCACCTGCTGTGGGCAAAGCCAAGTTCCCGTTGGTCGGCGACCCCACACACAAGCTGACACGCGCTTTTGGCGTGCACATCGAAGAAGACGGCCTGGCTTTGCGCGGCACCTTCGTGATCAACCCAGAAGGCATGATCAAAACCATGGAAGTCCATTCCAACGAAATCGCTCGCGACGTGTCTGAGACATTGCGCAAGTTGACAGCCGCTCAGTACACCGCCGCTAACCCAGGCCAAGTGTGTCCAGCGAAATGGAAAGAAGGCGCGAAGACTTTGGCACCTTCCATCGACTTGGTCGGCAAGATCTAATTTTTGTCATTGAAGCCACCCCCTGCGCAAGCAGGGCCGTGATGGTTCAACACCTGCTCACGCAGGACGTTGACCGCAGCGCATGGGCCTCCAACCCCGTGCGTTGTACTCAACGAATTCCCACCCTTTTGAACCCCCAAGACCAGCACGACAAGTGCATGGCCTAGGATGTTTGCACCCTGAAACAGGAGAACACCATGCTCGACGACGCCCTCAAAACCCAACTTCAACAGTACCTTGGCATGCTGCGCCAGCCCATCCGTTTGGTCGCATCCCTCGACGACAGCGAGACCGGCAAAGACATGGGCGAGTTGCTCCACACCATCGCGGGACTGTCAGACAAAGTCACGCTCGACATCTCGGGCAACGATGCACGCAAGCCATCCTTCGCCGTGGTGCGCGAAGGCCAAAACGTGAATGAAGGACAAGGCGTGCGCTTTGCAGGCTTGCCACTCGGCCATGAGTTCACCTCTTTGGTGTTGGCCTTGTTGTGGACCGGCGGCCACCCACCCAAGGTGGAGCAAGACGTGATCGACGCTATCCAAGGCTTGGCTGGGGACTTCAACTTTGAGGTCTACATGTCCCTGAGCTGCCACAACTGCCCCGACGTGGTGCAAGTCCTCTCGCTCATGGCCATCGTCAACCCCAAGGTCAAGACCGTGGTGATTGAAGGCGGCGCGTTCCAAAAGGAAGTGGAAGAGCGTCAAATCATGGCCGTGCCCATGGTGTTTTTGAACGGCCAAGTGTTTGGCTCGGGCCGCATGAGCGTCGAAGAAATCGTGGCCAAACTCGACACGAACGCCGCCGCGCGCGACGCTGTGAAGATGAGCGAGAAAGCCCCTTACGACGTGTTGATCGTGGGCGGTGGCCCCGCCGGTGCAGCCGCTGCGGTGTATGCCGCCCGCAAAGGCATTCGCGTGGGTATTGCGGCTGAGCGCTTTGGCGGCCAGTTGAACGACACCATGTCGATTGAAAACTACATCTCGGTGCTAGAAACCAACGGCCCCAAACTCGCCGCCGAGTTGGAAGCCCAAGTGCGCCACTACAACGTGGACATCATGAACCTGCAACGCGCCAGCCAAATCGTGCCTGCGGCGCAAGCGGGTGGCCTGACCGAAGTGCGCTTGGACAACGGCGGTGTGCTCAAAGCCAAAAGCGTCATCCTCTCCACTGGCGCACGCTGGCGTAATGTGAACGTGCCTGGCGAAGCCGAGTACAAAAACAAAGGCGTGGCCTACTGCCCACACTGCGACGGCCCCTTGTTCAAAGGCAAGCGCGTGGCCGTGATTGGTGGCGGCAACTCGGGCGTGGAAGCCGCCATTGATTTGGCAGGCATCGTCGAACACGTGACGCTGATTGAGTTTGCCGACCAACTCAAAGCCGATGCGGTGTTGGTCAACAAGCTCAAAAGCTTGCCCAACGTGACCATCCACGCCAACGCACAAACCACCGAGATCACGGGCGAAGGCGGCAAGGTCAATGGTTTGAGCTACAAAGACCGCGCCACCGACACCGTGCATCACATTGCGCTGGAAGGTGTGTTTGTGCAAATCGGCTTGGTGCCCAACACCGAGTTCTTGAAAGGCTCGTTGGAGCTGAGCAAGTTTGGCGAGATCGTGGTGGATGCCAAAGGCCACACCAGCATGCCCGGCGTGTTTGCTGCGGGTGACTGCACCACCGTGCCCTACAAACAAATCATCATTGCGGCGGGCGAGGGTGCGAAGGCGGCGTTGTCGGCGTTTGAGTATTTGATTAGGCCGGGGTGGTTAGGGAAGGGTCGCGGGGGGGGGGGGGGGCGGCCCCGCGCGCGCCCGGCCCCGC
>NZ_JAVKLW010000006.1:0-20027 GCF_031538885.1 Limnohabitans sp. | reverse complement strand
TTTGGTATCGTTCTTCTCGGCTGAGGTGCTTGTACATTGGGCAACTTCGACTTGGCGGTTAAAGCGGCCATGATGCTCTCGCATCCTCAGCCACCTATAACCAGTTCATCTTTGTTGCACTTCGTCCTTGAATCCGCCATACCTTGATTCAAGCCAGTTTTCCATTGCGGTTTTTGCGCTCTTGCCGCGCCTCAAGTTTCCATCTTCCATTGCTAGCCATGCGTGCACAGCCGCTGCCAGATTCGGCGAATAGCGCAGGTGTGCAGGATTCATGTAATCCGGCGCATCGCTCACCACCGCGTCAGGAAAGAAAAAACCCGTGGTCTGCCCGCGTGAGCGAAGCCATGCAATCAGGTCTTCACGGTCAAGCGTGGCTTTGTTCAGGTTGGGTTGTGGTGTTGTCACCACGTAGGCCGTGCCGTCCCAGTCCTTCACCTCCGACACATCCTCACCGCCCCAGCGTCCGCGTTCCTCAAGGTTGTCTATGCCGCCTACATACCTTGGCTCTGCGTCATACCTCAATTGCGCCCGCAGCTTTGGGCGTGGCGTGGCTATGGCCTTGGTAAGTGCGCCGTGTGCAATGCCAATGCGTCGCTCGGCTTCGTCCTTGTTTGGGTCAATATCGTCCGCCCTCAAAATCTTGGAGGGGTCAACACCCACAATCAGCGCCGCCGCCTCGGGCACGGTGAAAGATTCATTCAGCACCCAAATTGCGTCTATCAATTCCCAGTCGTTCATAGCGTTCCCTGTCTCGCCGTCATCAATGCGGGTTTGAGTTTGGCGAGTTCCTTTTTCAGTCCCTTGCCAGCTTGCCAAAGGTCGTAGGCGGTTTGTTGGCCTAGCCACACTTTCGCATCGCCGCCATGGTCAACCCCTAGCCACGCTTGCAAGCGAAGTGCCATATCTGGCGACACGGCTGCACGGCCATTCACCACGCGCGATAGGGCCACTCGTGACACGCCCAATTGACGCGCGGCCTCGGTCACGCCTAGCCCTAGCGCGGGTAGCACATCATCACGAAGGGTAAGGCCGGGGTGTGGTGGGTTAAACATGGTTCGCCTCTCAGTGGTAGTCCAAATAGTCCACCAGCACGGCATCAATGCCGTCGAAGGTGAACGTGATACGCCAGTTGCCATTTACCCAAACTGAGTAATGGCCCCCAAGGTTTGCACCGCTCAGGCTATGCAAGCGCCAGCCGGGTAGGTTCATATCTTGGGGCTTGGTTGCTTCGTGCAAACGCGCCAGCAGTCGTGCCAACTTTGGAGCATGGGCGGCTTGAATGCCTGCCTTGCTGCCACGATCAAAGAAGGCTTCAAGCCCTTTGTGTTTGAACGATTTAATCACGGCTAAATTGTATCTTTACGCTACACAAATAGGCAAGGTATGGGAAATCACGCCGCCGCTTTCACGGGCTTGCCATCCAGCCCCACCACGTTGCCAGCAGCCAGCTTGTCGCAGTAGTCCGCCCACTGTTGCATCATGGCGGTGCGTTGGTCTAGGTACTTCGTGCGGTTGTAGGCCGTGCCCAAAGTGTCCGGCACTGCGTGGGCTAACTGCGCCTCGATTACCAGCGGGTCGAAGTTCAAACGCTCGGCCAACATGGTGCGGGCACTGGCTCTAAAGCCGTGGGCGGTGTGTTCCTCTTTGGCAAAGCCTAGCGCCATCAATGCGGTGCGGATGGTGTTGTCACTCATTGGGCGTTCATGGCTGCGCTCACCGGGGAACACCATCACGCCGCCACCTGTCAGGGGATGGAGCTGGCGCAGTATCTCCACGGCCTGACGTGACAGGGGCACTAGGTGCGGTGCGCCGTTGACCTTGCCTGCCTTTTCCCGCTTCATGCGTTCAGGGGGGATTGTCCAAAGGGCTTTTTCCAAGTCCACCTCAGCCCATGCCATGCCGCGCACTTCGCCGGGTCGCTGAAACACCAAGGGCGTGAGCTGCAATGCGGCTTTGACTACTGCGCCGCCTTGGTAGCCTTGGATGTGGCGCAACAGCACACCGAAGCGGGCAGGCTCGGTAATGGCGGCAAAGTGGCGTTCAGGCGCAGCCTTGAATACCTTGCGTAGCCCTGTGGCAATGTTGGTATTGGCCTTGCCCACCGACACACCAAAGCCCCATATGGCGCTGCACAGTGCCCGCGCCTTGACCAACACGCCCAAGGTGTTACGTTGCTCAATTGCCCTGAGCACCATCACCAGCTCGGGCGCTCCAATGTCTCGCATGATGCGTGGCCCCAGCTTTGGCAACAGGTCACGGTCAATGATGCGCTGGCACCTATCCCTGTGGCTGGCGCTCCATTCTGGTGAACGTACAGCCATGTACTCGGCCACCACATCCGCCAGTGTGTCGCCCTCCAGTGCCTTCGCCTTGAGTTTGTCCACCCTGCGGGCTTGCACAGGGTCTAGCCCTTGGGTCTTGACGGCTTTGGCCGCATCGCGGGCCTTGCGGGCTTGCGCCAGTGACACAGCAGGGTAATTACCCAAGGCCATGCGGGTCTCTACTACCCGCCCAGCTTTATCACCTGTACCGTCTTTGCGGTACTTGAGAAACCAGCGTTTTGCACCAGCGGGGGAGACTTCCAAGTAAAGCCCGCCACTGTCACCCAGCTTCAGGCGCTTTTTGTCCGGTGGGCATGTTGCGTTCTTGCAGGCGGTGTCTGTCAGCATGGGCACGGCTCCAGTGTTTGGCAAGGGAAAGCGGTGTTGCTCCCCCACATTTTGGGAATTGACGGTTTCTGTTCCCCCGTTTGTTCCCCCAATTTTGGCGGATGGTAGCAGGCATTGAACGACACTAACCGACACTGTTACTAGCGTTTCCCCAATGAAAAAGGGTGTACACCGTATATTGGCGTACACCCTCGTACATAGTTATGGTGGAGCTGGGGGGATTTGAACCCCCGTCCACAAGCCTTTTTCGTACAGTTCTACATGTGTAGTCGTCTGATTTGAGTCTCATCGGATAAATCGCGCAGCGACACGCTATGTACCAAACCAGCATCCTTAGATCTCACACAACATCAAGATGCCCGATGTCATGCCAGCCCATATGTTTTCCCTTGCAGCCAGGAAGTCTTGCGACCCCCTAACCCAGCCTATCGGCCAACTGTTGCAAGGCTCACCGGATTAAGCGGCGAGTGCGAAACGTTCGTCGTTTGCAGTTAGTTTTTTTTCCGAAGATTTACGAGGATCAGAACCTCGACATGCCCTGCCACGCGTCCGAACCCATGTCGAAACCAGTGCAGCCCCAAGGCATCTATTTTAGGCCTCTGCCAGCAATTGCAAGAGCTTATTTGGAGAATCTATGTGTAAATCTGCACCCCAAGCGCTCACATCGGTCTTTTCGCCCAAATAACCATAGGTCGCAGCCACTGTGGGCATACCCGCAGCACGACCAGCGGCAATGTCACGCTCGTCGTCACCGACATACAAACACGCTTGAGGCCGCAAGGCCAGACGACGCGCGGCTTCAAACAAGGGCTCTGGATGCGGTTTGGGATGCGGCGTGGTGTCACCGCTCACAATGACGTGCGCACTGGCAAATAAAGGCATGGCGGCCGTGAGCGGATCGGTGAAGCGGGCCATTTTGTTGGTCACCACGCCCCAAGGCATTTGGCGCAACTGGATGTGCTGAATCAAGTCTTCCACGCCATCAAACACATGGGTGCGCACGGTCATCGCGGCTTCGTAGTTGGCAAAGAACTCTTCGCGCATGGCCATGAAGTCTTGATGCGCGGGCGTCATGTCAAACGCCACTTTCAACATGCCACGTGCGCCAGCACCGGCCAATGGCCGATACAACTTATAAGGCAAGGAGGACATGCCACGGTCAGTACGCATTTTGTCGGCAGCTGCACCGAGGTCGGGAGCACTATCAATCAAGGTGCCGTCCAGGTCGAACAGTACGGCTCGGATATTTTTAAGCATCACAGCGACCTTTGTGTAGCAACCAAGTAGTTGACGCTGGTGTCCGCGCTCAACCAATAGCGACGGGTCAGCGGGTTGTATTCCATGCCGCGGGTGTGTTGCCATTCAAGATCCGCTTCGCGGCAATCACGCGCCAGTTCGCTGGGGCGGATGAACTTCGCATATTCATGCGTACCGCGAGGCAGCATGTTAAGCACATACTCAGCGCCCACAATGGCAAACAAGAATGATTTAGCGTTGCGGTTGAGCGTTGAAAAGAACACACGGCCACCAGGCTTGGCCAACTGTGCACACGCACGGACGATGGACGACGGATCTGGCACATGTTCCAGCATTTCCATACAAGTGACCACATCAAAACTAGCAGGCTGTTCGGTTGCCAGCGCTTCGACGGCCACTTCGCGGTATTGCACGTTTAGGGTTTGCGCCTCCAACGCATGCAACTGGGCTACTTTGAGCGACTTGGCAGCCAAATCAATACCCAAAGTATGAGCGCCAGAACGCGCCATGGCGTCAGTCAAGATGCCGCCGCCGCAGCCCACATCCAGCACTTTTTTACCCTGCAAGGGCGCGATGCTGTTGATCCAATCCAAACGCAATGGATTGATTTGATGCAAGGGGCGAAATTCGCTTTCGGGGTCCCACCAGCGGTGAGCAAGGTCAGAAAATTTGGCCAATTCAGACGGGGCGACGTTGGTGTAAGTGGCAGAGGTTTGCATGGTGTTGATTGTCGTTCAAGCAAAAAGAAACCCCGCCAAGGCGGGGTTTCTTTTTCAGATCAGGTCAGATCAGTTCTTGCGGGTACCCACAACTTCGATCTCAACGCGTCGGTTCTTTGCACGGCCTTCAGCAGTCTTGTTGCTGGCAACAGGTTGCTTCTCGCCTTTGCCTTCTGTGTAAACGCGGTTTTTCTCGATGCCTTTAGACACCAAGTAAGCCTTCACAGCTTCAGCGCGACGCACTGACAATTTTTGGTTATAAGCATCTGCACCAATAGAGTCAGTGTGACCCACAGCGATGATGACTTCTAAGTTGATGCCTTTAACTTTAGACACCAAATCGTCCAACTTAGCTTTACCAGCGGGCTTCAACACGGACTTGTCAAAGTCAAAGAACGCGTCAGCAGCGTAAGTCACTTTAGAAGCGGCAGCAACTGGTGCAGCAGCGGGTACAGCAACTGGTGCAGCAGCAGTTGCAGGTGCAGCGACAGCACTGTCACAACCAGCAGCAGCAGTTGCAGGTGTCCAACTGGCATCACGCCAGCACAGACCTGTGGAGTTTTTCCACACATCGCCAGAGGCATTGCGCCAATTGTCAACGTTTTGAGCCATAGCGGCAGTTGCTAAAGCAGCGGTAGCAACAAAAGCTGCCAAGTTCTTCAAGTTTTTCATGATTCACCTCTGAGGAATTTATAAGCCGCAGACCACTCTGCGAATTCAGGCAGTCAGGGTACCCTTACCCGTGACGCTTGGAAATATTGTGCCATAACCCAAACAAACTACGCCTATCCATAGCCAGGCAAGCCATAAGCTGTTGCAAGGCAACCACAAGTAGCCGGCCTACTTATCAGCCTAAAATGATCGGTTTCCCGCTTTACGGCCTCTTTCATGACCCAGTTTGCCAAAGAAACCTTGCCCATCAGCCTAGAAGAGGAGATGCGCCGCAGCTACCTTGATTACGCCATGAGCGTGATTGTGGGCCGCGCCCTCCCCGATGCGCGTGACGGCTTAAAGCCCGTGCACCGTCGCGTCTTGTTTGCGATGCACGAGCTCAACAACGACTGGAACCGTCCTTATAAAAAGTCCGCTCGCATCGTGGGTGACGTGATTGGTAAATACCATCCGCACGGCGACAGCGCGGTGTACGACACCATCGTTCGCATGGCCCAGGACTTCTCGCTGCGCCACATGTTGGTGGACGGCCAAGGTAACTTCGGCTCGGTCGACGGCGACAACGCTGCGGCCATGCGCTACACGGAAATTCGCTTGTCGAAGATTGCCCACGAAATGTTGAGCGACATCGACAAAGAAACCGTGGACTTCGGGCCTAACTATGACGGCTCTGAAAAAGAACCGCTGGTCTTGCCAAGCCGCATCCCCAATTTGCTGGTCAACGGCTCTTCTGGCATTGCCGTGGGCATGGCCACCAACATCCCGCCGCACAACTTGAACGAAGTGGTGGATGCGTGTCTGCATATGTTGCGCCGTCCAGAGGCCACCATCGACGAGTTGATGGAAATCATCCCAGCGCCCGACTTCCCGACCGCTGGCATCATCTACGGCATCAGCGGTGTCAAAGATGGCTATCGCACTGGCCGTGGCCGCGTCGTGATGCGCGCCAAGTGCCACTTTGAAGACATCGACAAAGGCCAGCGCCAATCCATCATCGTGGACGAGTTGCCCTACCAAGTGAACAAAAAGACCTTGCAAGAACGCATGGCCGAGTTGGTTCACGAGAAAAAGATTGAAGACATCAGCCACATCCAAGACGAGTCCGACAAGTCGGGCATGCGCTTGGTGATTGAGCTCAAGCGCGGTGCTGTGCCTGAAGTGGTGCTCAACAATCTGTACAAGCAAACCCAGCTGCAAGACACCTTCGGCATCAACATGGTGGCCTTGATTGACGGCCAACCCAAGCTGTGCAATTTGCGCGACTTGATTGCCGTGTTCTTGGGCCATCGCCGCGAAGTGGTCACACGTCGCACCATCTTCACCCTGCGCAAAGCCCGCGAACGCGGCCATATACTGGAAGGCTTGGCGGTTGCACTCGCCAACATCGACGAGTTCATCCGCATCATCCGCAACGCGCCTACGCCACCCGTGGCCAAGGCCGAATTGATGGCCAAATCTTGGGACAGCCAACTGGTGCGCGAAATGCTCACGCGCAGCCGCGCTGATGGTGGCGTGATTCACGCCGATGACTACCGCCCAGACGGTTTGGAAAAAGAATTCGGCATGGGCAGCGACGGCTTGTACCGCTTAAGCGACACCCAAGCCCAAGAAATTTTGCAAATGCGTCTGCAACGCTTGACCGGCTTGGAGCAAGACAAAATCGTCAACGAATACAAAGACGTCATGGCCGAGATCGACGACTTGCTCGACATCTTGGCCAAGCCTGAGCGCGTGTCCACCATCATTGGTGACGAGCTGACGGTGGTGAGAAACGAGTTCGGCCAAAGCAAACTCGGCGCACGCCGCAGTGTGATTGAGCACAACGCCCAAGATTTGGGCACTGAAGACCTCATCACGCCCACCGATATGGTGGTCACACTCAGCCACAGCGGCTACATCAAGAGCCAACCTCTGTCTGAGTACCGTGCGCAAAAACGCGGAGGGCGCGGCAAACAAGCCACGACGACCAAAGAAGACGATTGGGTGGACCAACTCTTCATCGCCAACACACACGACTATTTGCTGTGCTTCTCCAACCGTGGCCGCTTGTACTGGCTCAAGGTTTGGGAAGTGCCTGCGGGCTCACGCGGTTCACGCGGTCGCCCCATCGTCAACATGTTCCCCTTGCAAGAAGGCGAAAAAATCAACGTGGTCTTGGCACTCACAGGCGCAGCACGCACCTTCCCCGAAGACCAATTTGTGTTCATGGCCACGTCCATGGGTACGGTCAAGAAGACCTCGCTTGACGAGTTCAACAATCCACGTAAGGGCGGCATCATTGCCGTCAACTTGGACGAAGGTGATTTCTTGATTGGCGCAGCCCTCACTGACGGCAAGCACGACGTGATGCTCTTCAGCGACGGCGGCAAAGCCGTGCGCTTTGACGAAAACGATGTGCGTCCCTTGGGTCGCAGTGCGCGCGGCGTGCGCGGCATGATGATCGAAGAAACGCAAAGCGTCATCGCCATGTTGGTCTCTGAGCAAGAAGCCCCTGATGCCGTCGCCGACGACAGCACCCCACGCGCCAGCGTTTTGACCGCCACCGAAAACGGTTACGGCAAACGCACCAGCATCACCGAATACACGCGTCATGGCCGTGGCACCAAAGGCATGATTGCCATCCAGCAATCCGAGCGCAACGGCAAAGTCGTGGCGGCCACCTTGGTGCAAGCCGAAGACGAAATCATGCTCATCACCGACACGGGCGTTTTGGTGCGCACACGCGTGGCCGAAATTCGCGAAATGGGCCGCGCCACCCAAGGCGTGACCTTGATTGGATTGGACGAAGGCGCCAAGCTCAGCGGCTTGCAACGCATTGTCGAAAACGATGCCAACGCACATTTCAGCGAAGGCACTGAAGACGGCGAAGCAGATGCGACAGGCAAAGAGGTTTGATCCACCCATGACCACCCGCCCCTTCAACTTCTCTGCGGGTCCAGCGGCTATGCCGCTGGAGGTCTTGCAACAAGCCGCCACTGAGATGACCAACTGGCACGGCAGTGGCATGGGCGTGATGGAAATGAGCCACCGCGGCAAAGAGTTCATCAGCATTTACGAGCAAGCCGAAGCCGATCTGCGTGACCTGTTGGCCGTACCCGCCCACTTCAAAATTTTGTTCATGCAAGGCGGTGGCTTGGCGGAAAACGCCATCGTGCCGTTGAACCTCTCGCGTGGTGAAACCATCGACGTGGTGGTCACTGGGAGTTGGAGCGACAAGTCACTCAAAGAAGCGGCCAAATACTGCACGACGCACTTAGCAGCGACAGGTGCGGATCGCTACTTTACAACTTTGCCCGCCCCCGCACAATGGCAACTCAGCGCAGGCGCGCAATACGTGCACATCTGCACCAACGAAACCATCCACGGTGTCGAGTTCCAAAGCCTGCCTGACCTCAAAGCCCTGGGCTCTGACGCGCCGCTGGTGATTGACTTCTCATCACACGTGCTCTCGCGCAGCATCGACTGGTCCAAAGTTGGTTTGGCCTTTGGCGGTGCCCAGAAAAACATCGGCCCCGCCGGCGTCACGCTGGTCATCGCGCGCGAAGACTTGCTAGGTCACGCGCTCAAGGCTTGCCCCAGCGCGTTCAACTACAAAACCGTGGCCGACAACGGCTCGATGTACAACACACCGCCCACCTACAGCATCTACATGGCAGGCCTGACCTTTCAGTGGCTCAAGCGCCAAAAAGAAGGCGAACTCGGCGGCGTGGCGGCAATGGAGCAGCGCAACATTGCCAAAGCCCAACTGCTGTACAACTTTCTGGACAGCTCCAGCTTCTATAGCAACAAAGTTGCGCACGACTGCCGTTCGCGCATGAACGTGCCTTTCTTCTTGGCTGACGAGTCGCGCAATGACTCGTTCTTGGCCGGTGCCAAAGCCGCAGGCCTGTTGCAACTCAAAGGCCACAAGTCGGTTGGCGGCATGCGCGCCAGCATCTACAACGCCATGCCCCTCGAAGGCGTGCAAGCGTTGGTGAACTACATGCAAGCGTTTGAAAAAACACAGGCTTGATTGAGCATCTGAACGAGCGACAACACCATGAGCCAACAACCCGTTCAATCCGAAGCCCTCGCCGCCTTGCGCGCGCAAATCGACGCGCTCGACAAACAACTGCTGCAGTTGGTCAACGACCGCGCCAAAGTGGCGGAACTTGTTGGTGAAATCAAACGCGCCGAAGGCTCGCCCTTCTTCCGCCCCGACCGCGTGGCCCAAGTGATCGACAAAATCACCCAAGCCAACCCAGGCCCGCTGAAGAGCGAACACATCGCCTCTATCTGGCGTGAAATCATGTCCGCTTGCTTGGCCCTCGAAGCGCCTCAACGCGTGGCCGTGCTCGGCCCCCAAGGCACGTTTTGCGAGCAAGCCGCCATTGAGTTTTTTGGCAGCGCCGCCAACCTCATCTACTGCGCCAACTTCGATGAAGTCTTCCACACCACCACGGCGGGTACAGCGCAATACGGCGTGGTCGGCATGGAAAACTCCACCGAAGGCGTGGTGGCTCGCTCCCTCGATTTGTTCTTGCGCTCGCCCGTCCATGTGGTGGGCGAAGTCAGCCTCTTGGTGCGTCACAACCTGCTGCGCCAAGCCAACTCGGATGCAGGCATAGAGGTCGTCATGGCCCACCCTCAAGCTTTGGCGCAATGCCAAGGCTGGCTGTCCCAACACTTGCCCCATGTGGAGCGCCGTGCAGTGGCAAGCAACGCCGAAGGCGCACGCTTAGCCGCCAGTGACCCCGCGTGGGCAGCACTGGCCAGCGAACGCGCAGCCAGCCAGTTTGGCCTACACATCGTGCACCACGCCATCCAAGACGAGGCCTATAACCGCACCCGTTTTGCCGTCATCGCCCTGCCCCAAACCCTGGCCACACCGCCCGCTTCGGGCAACGACTGCACCAGCCTCGTGGTGTCGGTGCCCAACCGTCCAGGCGCTGTGCATGACTTGTTGGTGCCGCTCAAAAACAACGGCGTGTCCATGACCCGCTTCGAGTCACGCCCCGCCAAATCGGGCCAGTGGGAGTACTACTTCTACATCGACATTCAAGGCCACGTCAGCCAGCCCCATGTGGCGGCGGCGCTGCAAGAGCTGCAAGGCTTGTGCGCGTTTTACAAAGTCTTGGGGTCTTACCCCGTCTCAGAATGAAGTTCCAGCGGCTTGCCCTCATCGGCTGTGGCCTGATGGGCGGCTCGTTTGCGCTCGCCTTACGAGAAGCAGGTTTGGTGCAAACCATCGTCGGCTTCAGTGCTTCCGAAAAAACCCGCCAACGCGCCATAGAACTCAAGGTCATCGACCAAGCATGCAACAGCGCGGCCGAAGCCGTGCAAGGCGCAGACCTTGTATTGCTCGCCGTACCCGTGGGTGCCATGCACAGCAGCTTTGTCGCCATGCGCGATGTGTTGCAAGCCAACACCTTGTTGATGGATGTGGGCTCCACCAAGTGCGATGTAATTGCCGCCGCGCAAGCCACCTTGGGCGAGCGCCTGAGTTGCTTTGTGCCCGCCCACCCGATTGCGGGCAAAGAAGTGGCTGGCATTGAGCATGCCGAAGCTTCGCTCTACGCAGAGCGCCGCACCATCCTCACACCGCTGCCAAAAACTGGCATTCACCGCTTGCAAGCTGCACATGACGTGTGGACTTCGGTAGGTAGCCATGTGAGCACCATGACGCCCGAGGCACATGACGCCACGTTTGCAGCGGTCAGCCACTTGCCGCACTTGCTGGCATTTTCCGCCGTGAATGCACTCATGGCGCAGCCTCAAGGCGCAGCGTTTTTAGACATGGCTGGCCCAGGTTTCAGAGATTTTTCCCGTATCGCCGCCAGTGATGCTGCCGTGTGGCGCGACATACTGAACGCCAACCACGCCGAAGTGCTCACGCAAGTGGTGCACTTTCGTGCCGCACTTGACCAGTTTGAGACCGCCTTAAAGCAAGGTGACGCTGCTGCACTGCAAGGCCTAATTCAACAAGCCAGCGATGTGCGCTCGGCTTGGTCGTTGCAAGCGGGCAACGCTTGCAACACAGCTTATGAACCACAACGTTCATGAAGATGCGTTGCATCTGAATCATGAACGTTCTTTCACATTCATAAAAATGTTCTCCACAGCCTTCCTCGACCTCCCCGCGCTGCAAGGCTCGTCTGGCACCGTCACTTTGCCGGGCTCTAAAAGCATCTCCAACCGCGTGTTGTTGCTCTCGGCCTTGTGCCAAGGCACGACCGTCGTCCACGACCTGCTGGATTCCGACGACACCCGCGTGATGCTGACCGCGCTGCGCCAACTCGGCTGCGGTGTAGGGGTGGCGAACACCACCGTCACCATCACAGGCTTAGGCGGTCAGCTCAAACACCAGGACGCGATTGCGTTTTTCATGGGCAACGCAGGCACCGCCATGCGCCCACTCACCGCCGCACTCGCTGTGTTGGGCGGCGACTTCACGCTCTCTGGCGTGCCACGCATGCATGAGCGCCCGATTGGCGATTTGGTGGATGCCTTGCGCTTGCTGGGTTGCAAGATTGACTACTTGGGCAATGACGGGTTTCCACCGCTACGCATTGGCACACCGACACTCAAAGTCGATGCGCCCATCCAAGTGCGTGGCGATGTGTCCAGTCAGTTCCTCACGGCCTTGTTGATGGCTTTTCCCTTGGCCGCCAAAGAGCAAGACATCGTGATTGAAGTGGTGGGCGAACTCATCAGCAAGCCCTATATCGACATCACGCTCAACCTCTTGGCGCGCTACGGCATTGCGGTCAAGCGCGAAGGCTGGCAGCGCTTCACCCTTCCTGCAGGCTGCCACTACCAATCGCCCGGCACGATTCACGTGGAGGCAGATGCGTCATCGGCCAGCTACTTCATCGCGCTGGGTGCCATTGCCGCAGGTGACGGCATTCGCATTCAAGGCGTGGGGGCGGACTCCATCCAAGGCGATATCCGCTTCATGGACGCCGCTGCGCAAATGGGCGCAAAAATCACCAGTGGCCCGAATTGGCTTGCCATCCAACGCGGCGCTTGGCCTCTCAAAGGCATCACCCTCGACTGCAACCACATTCCAGACGCCGCCATGACCTTGGCCGTGATGGCGCTCTACGCAGACGGCCCCACCACCCTGCGCAACATCGCCAGCTGGCGTGTCAAAGAAACCGACCGCATCGTGGCCATGGCCACCGAATGCCGCAAGCTCGGCGCCACCGTGGAAGAAGGCTCAGACTGGATCACGGTCCATCCATTGCCAAATGGCAAGCACACACATGCCTCTGCTCAAGGCCATTGGAAAGCCGCCAGCATCCACACCTATGACGACCACCGCGTCGCCATGTGTTTCTCGCTCGCCGCGTTCAACGCGACCCAAGTGCCTGTGCGCATTGAAGACCCCAAGTGCGTGGCCAAAACCTTTCCCGATTACTTCGAGGCGTTGTTCTCGGTGGCACACACAGACGCCAACCACATCCCTGTCATTTGCATCGATGGCCCGACCGCATCAGGCAAAGGCACGTTGGCCAGCCGTGTGGCGCAAGCCTTGGGCTACCACTACCTCGACTCAGGCGCGCTCTACCGCGTCACCGCCTATGCAGCGTTGAAATCAGGTCTGTCGCTCGAAGCCAACGACGAAGCCCGCATTGCCGACCTCGCCCGCACCCTACCCGTGCGCTTTGAAGGCGACACCGTGTGGTTGGGGCAAGAAGACGTGAGCGACGCCATTCGCACCGAACAAGCGGGCATGAATGCTTCTAAAGTGTCTGTTTTACCTGCCGTGCGTACTGCTTTGGTAGCCCTACAGCACAGCTTCCAGCGTCTGCCTGGCCTCTTGGCCGATGGCCGCGACATGGGCACGGTCATCTTTCCCGACGCGCCTTTGAAAGTGTTTTTGACGGCGAGCGCCGCGCAACGCGCCGAGCGTCGTCATAAGCAATTGATTTCAAAGGGAATTTCGACTACACTCAATAGTCTTTGCGCCGATTTAGAGGCCCGCGACGCACGCGATTCATCGCGCAGCGTGGCACCTTTGAAAGCGGCACAAGAGGCTTACCAACTCGACAACTCTTCGCTCTCTATCGAAGCTTCGGTAGAACAAGTGTTGACGTGGTGGCAAACCAAGCAGCCGTTTTAAATTTTTGAAATAGGCTGCAAACCCTAGCCCGTTTGGCTCCTCTCGCGCTGCACATTGGCGCACTGGCCCAACGGATCTAAAACTTAACCCGTGGCTCACGCCACAAAAACCACCGCTTATCGCAGGCTCATGTGGCGTAGCAATGTCGCTGCCCTCTTTCCCGTGATGAGACAAAGGAAATAAATGTCTGAATCTTTTGCCGCCCTATTTGAAGAATCCCTGAAGCGCTCAGAAATGCGCACAGGTGAAGTGATCACCGCTGAAGTGGTTCGTATTGAACACAACCACGTCGTCGTGAACGCTGGCCTTAAGTCTGAAGCTTATGTGCCAATCGAAGAATTCAAAAACGACAAGGGCGAACTCGAAGTCCAAGCGGGTGACTTCGTGTCAGTTGCGATCGGTAGCGTTGAAAATGGCTACGGCGACACCATTTTGAGCCGCGACACTGCCAAGCGTTTGGCATCGTGGATGAGCTTGGAAAAAGCTCTGGAATCTGGCGAATTTGTCACTGGCACCACCAGCGGCAAAGTCAAGGGTGGCTTGACCGTGTTGGTCAACGGCATCCGCGCCTTCTTGCCTGGTTCATTGATCGACACACGTCCGATCAAAGACTTGTCTCCTTACGAGAACAAGACCATGGAATTCAAAGTCATCAAGCTCGACCGCAAGCGCAACAACGTTGTGTTGTCACGCCGTGCTGTGGTGGAAGCTTCGATGGGCGAAGAGCGCGCCAAGTTGATGGAGACTTTGAAAGAAGGCTCTATCGTCAATGGCGTGGTCAAGAACATCACCGAATACGGTGCCTTCGTGGACTTGGGCGGTATCGACGGCCTGTTGCACATCACCGACATGGCATGGCGTCGTGTCCGCCACCCATCTGAAGTGGTCACGGCCGGTCAAGAAATCACCGCCAAGATCCTCAAGTTCGACACCGAGAAAAACCGCGTGTCCTTGGGCCTCAAACAAATGGGCGACGATCCTTGGATGGGCGTCAACCGCCGCTACCCACAAAGCACTCGCTTGTTCGGCAAGATCACCAACATCGCCGACTACGGCGCATTTGTGGAACTCGAGCCAGGCATCGAAGGCTTGGTGCACGTGTCTGAAATGGACTGGACCAACAAGAACGTGGCGCCTTCCAAGATCGTGTCATTGGGCGACGAAGTCGAAGTCATGGTCCTCGAGATCGACGAAGACAAGCGCCGTATCAGCTTGGGCATGAAGCAATGCAAAGCCAACCCTTGGCAAGACTTCGCTCAAAACACCAAGCGCGGCGACCGCGTGAAGGGCCCCATCAAATCGATCACCGACTTCGGCGTGTTCGTGGGCTTGGCTGCCGGCATCGACGGTTTGGTTCACTTGTCTGACTTGTCTTGGAACGAAACCGGCGAAAACGCTGTGCGTGAATTCAAGAAGGGTCAAGAAGTTGAGGCTTTGGTCTTGGCTGTGGACGTGGACCGCGAGCGCATCAGCTTGGGTATCAAACAACTCGACTCAGACCCCTTCACCACTTTCGTGTCAATCAACGACAAAGGCCAAACCGTTACCGGTAAGGTCAAGACTGTGGACGCTAAGGGCGCTGAAATCGACCTCGGCGAAGACATCATCGGCTACTTGCGCGTCAGCGAAATTTCGCGCGACCGCGTGGAAGATGCGAGCCACGTATTGAAAGTCGGCGACGAAGTGACTGCTGTGGTGGTGAACGTGGATCGCAAGACCCGCAACATCCAGTTGTCCATCAAAGCCAAAGACGCTGTGGACCAACAAGAAGCCATGGCTTCCTTGTCGCAACAGTCCAAGAGCGAAAACGCTGGCACCACCAGTTTGGGTGCTTTGTTGCGCGCTAAGCTCGATAACAACTGATGACCCGTTCAGACCTGGTCGAAGAATTGGCTGCCCGCTTTGGGCAGCTCACGCACCGTGACGCCGAGTTCGCTGTCAAGACGCTTCTTGACGCGATGAGCGATGCGCTGGTGCGCGGGCACCGCATTGAGTTGCGGGGCTTTGGCAGTTTTTCGATCAACCGTCGCCCGCCTCGCATGGGACGCAATCCGCGTTCCGGCGAAAGCGTGGCGATTCCTGAGAAACGTGTGCCGCATTTCAAGCCGGGCAAAGCCCTGCGCGAAGCGGTGGACACACGCACCCAAGAATTGTTTTCGGGGTCTGAGCCCAAAGCTTAGTGAAGACATCTTTTCAAGGGCCTGCAAGGCTAAAATGGACTTCGTCACAGAGGAGCCGTCTTGAAAAAACTCATGTGGCTGCTTCAGTTGGTTCTGAAGGCAGCCATTTTTTTTACCCTGTTCGCTTTTGCACTCAACAACCAACACGATGCCGTGGTCCATTTCTTTTTTGGCACCACGTGGAACGCGCCGTTGGTCTTGGTGCTGCTGACCGTTTTCGTCATGGGCGTTGCGGTGGGCGTGATGGGCATGGTGCCGCGTTGGTGGAAACACCGCCGCTTGGCTCACATGGTGACGCCTGCATCATCCGATAGCTCAACCACCGCCACCTCTTCTGCGGACCCCACTCATGGAATTTGATCTCAGCTGGATTTTGCTGGGCTTGCCCTTGGCCTTCATCTTGGGTTGGGTCGCCTCGCGCATGGACTTGCGCCAGCTGCGCCTTGAAAACCGCCAAACACCCAAAGCCTATTTCAAAGGTTTGAACTACTTGCTCAATGAGCAACAAGACCAAGCCATTGATGCCTTCATTGAGGCCGTGCAGCACGACCCCGACACCTCTGAGCTGCACTTTGCCTTGGGCAATTTGTTCCGCCGCCGTGGCGAATACGAGCGTGCGGTGCGTGTACATCAGCACTTGTTGTCACGCGGTGACCTGAGCCAAACCGACCGCGACCGTGCTCAACACGCCCTCGCCTTGGACTACCTCAAAGCGGGCTTGTTGGACCGCGCTGAAGACGCCCTCACCAAACTCGAAGGCACAGCCCATCAAACACAAGCCCACTTGGCGTTGCTGAGCATTTACGAGCGTTCACGCGACTGGGCCAAAGCCTCTGTGATCGCCCAAAAATTGGGCGACAGTGGCCAAGGCAGCTTTCAAGGTCGCTTGGCCCATTACCTGTGCGAAGAGGCCGAGAGCTTGGACCTGACCCAACATACCGAGCAAGTGATGGCGCTGTTGAACCAAGCGATTGACGCCGCACCGCAAGCCGCCCGCGCACGTATGGCTTTGGCCAACACCTTTGAGCGAACAGGTCGCCCACAAGACGCTTATGCCACGCTCGAACGCTTGGCTTCGCACGTGCCCTCGGCCCTGCCCTTAATCGCGCCCAAACTCGCGGCCTTGGCTCCTGCCTTGAATCGCACACACGATGCGATCGCGTTGCTCGAAACCAGCTACGCAAAAACCACCTCGCTGGATGTGCTCAACGCCATCGTCGCACTGCACAAGGCTCTGGACGAGACCAGCACCACCCATTGGTACGCCCAACACTTAGAGCGTGAACCATCACTGGTAGCCGCCACGCAATGGGTGGCCAGCGAAAAATTTGAGCACGCCCCATTTCCCCCGCAAGTGCAACGTGCCTTAGAGCGTGCCGCCAAACCGCTGCAACGCTACCGCTGTGCCGCTTGTGGCTTTGAAGCCACCCAACACTTTTGGCAATGTCCGGGCTGCCAAGCGTGGGACAGCTACCCCGCAAGACGCGTGGAGGAACTATGACCCTAAGCACCCCAGTTACCCAACAACAACTCAGTCAAGCGAATGTCTTGGTCGTCGGCGATGTGATGCTAGACCGCTATTGGTATGGCGCTGTTGACCGCATCAGTCCCGAAGCACCCGTGCCTGTGGTGCGCATCACTCGCGAAGAAAACCGCTTGGGCGGCTGCGCCAACGTGGCGTACAACGTGGTCAGCGTGGGGGCCAACGCTTCCCTCTTGTCCGTGGTGGGCGATGACGATGCCAGCCACTTGTTGGAAGACTTGGTGGCCAAGACTGGCATCACCCCCCACCTGGGCCGCGACAGCCAACTCAAAACCACCGTCAAGCTGCGCGTGATTGGGCGCCAACAACAACTGCTGCGTGTGGACTTTGAGAACACGCCACAAACCGAAGTGCTGGCTTCGCAAACCGACAAGTTCATGCGGTTGTTGCCTGCGCACCATGTGGTGCTGTTCTCGGACTACGGCAAAGGCGGTTTGGTCCATGTGTCGCAAATGATTGCGGCAGCCCGACAGGCCAACAAAGCGGTGTTGATTGACCCCAAAGGCAGTGACTACTCGCGCTACGCAGGTGCCACGTGCATCACGCCCAACCGTGCGGAGTTGGAGCAAGTCATTGGCAAATGGGAGAGCGAAGAAGAGCTGATCGACAAAGCCCATGCGCTGCGCCAACAGCTCCAACTCGATGCCCTGCTGCTGACCCGCAGCGAAGAAGGTATGACCTTGTTCGATGCACAAGGCGAATTGAGCGTATCCGCCCAAGCGCGTGAGGTGTTTGACGTGACAGGTGCGGGTGACACCGTGATTGCCACCCTCGCCACCTTGGTCGCCGCAGGCTTGAGCCTGCGTGATGCCATACCACTAGCCAACAAAGCCGGCGGCGTGGTGGTGGGCAAGTTTGGCACGGCCACCGTCAGCTACGAAGAGTTAATGGCATAAAAAATGGCCTTGATGCCGCTGGAGAAATTATGAAAATCGTTGTCACAGGCGCTGCGGGTTTTATTGGCAGCAACATCATCAAGGGCTTGAATGCCCGTGGCATCACCCACATCATCGCGGTCGATGACCTGACTGAGGGCGACAAGTTTCGCAACATCGCCGACTTAGCGATTGCCGACTACCTCGACAAAGATGTGTTTTACGAACTCTTTGCCGAAAATGCGTTTGGCAAAGTCGACGCCGTGTTCCACGAAGGCGCATGCAGCGACACGATGGAGAGCGACGGCAAATACATGATGGACAACAACTACACCCTCTCGTGTGGTTTGTTCAATGCCTGCCAACAGTCGGGCACGCGTTTGCTCTATGCCTCATCAGCCGCCACCTATGGCGGCAGTGACACCTTCATTGAGACACCTGAGTACGAGTTGCCGCTCAATGTGTACGGCTACTCCAAATTGTTGTTTGACCAACGGATGCGCCTAGAGTGCAACAACAACTTCAAAAAATTCAAGCGCCAAGTCGTGGGCTTTCGCTACTTCAACGTCTACGGTCCGCGCGAGCAACACAAAGGCCGCATGGCCAGCGTCGCGTTTCACCAGTTCAACCAATTCAACGCCGAAGGCAAAGTGAAGTTGTTTGGCGAATATGGCGGCTATGCACAAGGCGCGCAAATGCGTGACTTCGTCTTCATCGACGACGTGGTGGCCGTGAACCTGTGGTTCTTGGACAACCCCGACAAGTCTGGCATCTTCAACCTCGGCTCGGGGCTCGCACAACCGTTCAATGATGTGGCTTTGTCCGTGGTCAACGCCATGCGCGCCAAGAAAGGTGAAGCCGCGCTGGATTTGTCAGGTGCCTCCCAAGCGGGCTTGATTGAATACGTGCCCTTCCCCGATGCGCTGCGTGGCAAATACCAGTGCTACACACAAGCCGACCTGACTAACTTACGCGCCAGCGGCTGCGACCACACGTTTGCCGATGTGCAAAGCGGTGTCACGCAGTACATGGCAAGCTTGAGCAAGTAAAGCCTGATGCGGCCTTGGCTTGGGTGGGTGGGTGTGGCGCTGCTGTGTGTCAGCCACGCCGTACACGCCTTAGAGATCAACCAAGCAAATGAAGCTGAACTCGACAGCATCAAAGGCATGGGGCCATCCTTGAGTGCCAAAGTACTCCAAGCCCGCGTGCAAGGGCCATTCACCAGTTGGCGCGACCTGATGCAGCGTGTCGCTGGCATTCGCCATAACAAAGCCAGACAATTTTCAGAACAAGGTTTGACAGTGAATGGTCAAGCCTTTGACTTCAAAAAATAAGGCCGGTGCGCTGGGCGCATCTATCAAAGGCATGCGGGCTAGGTCTTCAATGCTCATGCACGAACCCTAGCCGCAGCAACACACATCACTTGCTGGCGTTCGGAAAGAACAATTGCTCGCCGCCAATCTTGTAAGCACTGATGGACGTTTGCCCCGCAGGCGAAATCACCCAGTCCACAAATTTTTGCGCCAACTCCACTTTGACATGGGGATGTTTGGCAGGGTTGGCCACCATCACACCGTATTGGTTGAACAAGCGGTTGTCGCCCTCCACCAGCACTTGCAGATCTTGGCGATTTTTAAAATTCAACCAAGTGCCCCGATCAGTCAAGGCATAAGCACCCGTCGATGAGGCGATGTTCAAGGCGGGGCCCATGCCACAGCCACACTCTTTGTTGTCTGCCCCTTTGCTGTCTAAGCCAGCCAGTTTCCAGTAACGCAGCTCGGCCGCATGTGTGCCGCTCTTGTCGCCACGCGACACAAAACTTGTTTGTGTGTTGGTTATTTTTTGCAAGGCAGACACGATGTCTTTGCCGCGCGTTTTGGCGGGGTCGCTGGCGGGGCCGACCAAGACAAAGTCGTTGTACATGACGGGATAGCGTTTGATGCCAAAGCCTTCGGCCACAAACTTTTCTTCAGCGGCTTGGTCATGCACAAACAACACATCGGCGTCG
>NZ_JAVKLW010000090.1:0-6061 GCF_031538885.1 Limnohabitans sp. | reverse complement strand
TTGGTATCGTTCTTCTCGGCTGAGGTGCTTGTACATTGGGCAACTTCGACTTGGCGGTTAAAGCGGCCATGATGCTCTCGCATCCTCAGCCACCTATAACCAGTTCATCTTTGTTGCACTTCGTCCTTGAATCCGCCTCGTTTGAAATACTTCTGTCGCGAATCACACGTCCCCATTTGGCATAGTCACTCTGAACACGTTGCGCCATCTGACTAGGGCCTTGAAAGTTGGCAATACACCCTGCGTCACGCAACTTATACTGAACTTCTTTGTCGGCCAAGATGTCTTGAATCTCTTGGGCGAATCGATCTACTACGGGTTTCGGTGTGCCCTTGGTCACCATCAAACCGCCCCACGAAATCGCGTCATAACCCTTGATGCCCTGCTCCGAAATGGTCTTTACATCCGGCACCACACTTACACGCTGAGGTGACCCAATGGCAATCGCACGCAACTTGCCCGATTTGATGTGTGGCAGCGCGGCCACCAAATCTGAATACATGACAGGGACCACACCACCCAAGGTATCCGTGATGGCAGGCACGCCGCCTTTGTAGGGCACATGCTGCATCTCAAAAGCTGCCAACTGCTGAAGCAACTCCATGCTCAAGTGGCCAAAACTACCCACGCCTGAGCTGGTGTAGTGCATCGGTTTGGGTTGGGCCTTGGCGTAGGCGATGAGTTTGGCCAAGTCGGTCACATCGGGCAACAACGCTGCGTTCACCACAATCACAATCGGCAAGTCATACACCGTGGCTACTGGTGTGAAATCTTTGGTGGTGTCATAACCTGCAGCTTTGTTGAAGTGCGGCGCCAACATGGTGGGCGTAGCCAGCATCATCAAAGTACTGCCGTCTGGGACACTTTTGGCTACCTGTGCGGCAGCAATCGCACCCGATGCACCAGCTCGGTTTTCTATGACCACGGTTTGCTTGAGTCGCTCCGCCAAACGCTGGCCCACGATGCGTGATGCCATATCAGTAGACCCTCCTGCAGGAAAAGGCACCACCAGCTTGAGTGTCTTGTCAGACGCGCTGCCTTGCTGTGCCTGCACCGCCCCCATACTTAAACCCCACACACAGCTCATCACAAACCATCGCACCATCCAACCCATTGCACGAGTCACAAACATAGGTATCTCCCAACAGTGGTTGTGTTATACCTTTGGCAAAGTCAGCACACCTGCTGCTTGCAAGGCCTCAAGTTGGCTGTCGTTCATTGCCAAAAGATTTTGTAAAACAGCCCGTGTCCCCTCTCCCAAGGTGGGAGGGGCACGTCGAATAGGCAAACGACGACCATCCAAGCGATAGGGCGGCGCAAACACAGTCGTTGTCCCCACCACAGGATGCGGCACGTCTTGCACCATGCGACTTCGACGTGAACGCTCGCTCGTCAGCGCTTCATGTAAACCCGCCACGTTGCCGCAAGGTATGCCAGCGGCGGCAAGTCGCTCCAGCAGCAAATTGCGCGGAAATTTCTGAATCAACGCCTTGAGTATGGGGCCTAAAGCTTTTCGGTTTTTGGCACGCTCCACATTGGTGGCAAACAATGGGTTTTCCACAATGTCTGGGCGCATCACCACCTGGCGACAAAATTTGTCGAACTGTGCGTTGTTGCCCACGGCAATGATCAGTGGGCCATCTGCTGCTTCGTACATGCCATAAGGCACGATGGAAGGATGCGCATTGCCATAGCGCTCTGGGTCATGGCCGAGATTCAAAGCATCCAACCCGTAATAGCCAGACACAGACAAACCGCAGTCATACAAAGCCATCTCAATGAGCTGACCTAAGCCACGGCGCTCACGACGCAACAAGGCCGCCAAAATGGCTTGCGCCGAGTACATACCCGTCATCAAATCCACCACCGCCACACCAAATTTCAAAGGCGGCATATCGGCGGCACCATTGAGCGCCATCAAGCCCGCTTCGGCTTGAATCACCAAGTCATAACCAGGTCGACGGGCCTCTGTACCTCTGCTGTCGTAGCCGGCCACGGCGCAATAAATCAAATCCGTCTTGAGTGCTTTGAGTTGTTCGTAACCAATGCCTAGTTTGTCGGCACCACCTGTTTTAAAGTTGTGAATCACCACATCGCACTGAGGCACCAACGCATGGATGATCTTCACACCCTCGGCGGATTGGAGGTTTACCGTGATGGACCGCTTGTTGCGGTTCATGCTGTTGTAGTAGGTGGTCTCCGTCTTGCCAATGCGCATGCCCCAATCGCGCGTGTCGTCACCACGGCTTGGGTGCTCGACCTTGATCACCTCAGCACCAAAGTCGCCTAACACCATGCCGCACATGGGACCGGCAAACACACGTGAAAGATCTAACACACGAATGCCAGCCAAAGGCAAATCATGTGTCTCATGCGAAGTAGAGGTACTCATTGACTGACCTAACGTAAAGAGGTGTAGTTGGGTTGTCGCTTATCCAAAAAGGCCCTGATGCCTTCTAAAGATTCATCGCTGCCCATGGCCTCGACCATGAATCGCGCCTCAAGTTCGAGCTGATCATCCAAAGAGTTTCGCATCGCATGACGACACAATTGTTTGATGTGCGCCATGGACTGTTGAGGCCCTTTTGAAATGTCAGCCGCCAACGCCAGCGCGTTAGGCAATGCCTGACCCGATGCCACCAAACGATTGACCGCACCCAAGACATGCATGCGCTCCCCACTCAACGGCATGCCTGTCAAACACAACTCGGTCAAGACTTGGCGAGACACAAACTCAGCCAAAAAAGCCGTCGCCCCGCCATCGGGCGTGAGGCCCACTTTCACATAAGCCACGGTGAACATGGCGTCTTCGGCGGCCACCAACATGTCACAAGCCATCGCCAACGAAAGCCCCGCACCCGCCGCTGCACCTTCGACTGCGGCAATCACAGGCTTGGGGCAATCACGCACCGAGCGGATCAAATCATGCAAGCCCTCTAGCCGCACACGACGTTCTGACACATGCAACTCGCGCCGCTTGGCCAATTGGCGCAAATCGCCACCAGAGCAAAAGTGCCCACCTTCGCCTGTGAGCACGATGGCCCCCACAGAAGGGTCTTGGGCCGCGGCATGCAAAGCCTCGGTCAAGGCGGTGTAGAACTCAAAGCTCAGCGCATTGCGTGCAGCCACGTTGTGATGGGACAAAACCAATACAGGGCCTTCACGATGGGTGACTAAAACGGGTGACATCAACGCCTTTCGATTCAGTGCATGTCGGTTCGTGCATTTTGATTCAATGCGTTTGGCTCAAGGCGATGAAACGTGCCAAGTGGTGATCCTCGTCACCAAACTCATGGTCGATCATCACCAATCGTTTGGCATAGTGAGATAGGGGTAACTCCCAAGTCATGCCAATGCCACCATGCAACTGAATGCTTTCTTCGGCCACCAAGGTGCCAACGCGTCCAATGCTGTACTTGGCGGCAGACAGCGCTTTTTCGCGAACGACACGATCTTCCTCATCTACAGCAGCAGCAGCATTAATCACCGCAGAACGTGCTTGTTCGACCTCTAGCAGCACATCCACCATGCGGTGTTGCAAAGCCTGAAAACTGCCGATGGGTACACCAAACTGCTTGCGGGTGCGCAGGTACTCCAGCGTTTGATCTTTGGCCACATCCATGGCGCCCACCGCTTCGGCACACACCGCCAACAAGGCATAGCCACGCACACGCTCCAGCACATCGTAACCAGCCCCTTCGCTTCCCAATAAAGCACTGCCATTTACTCGCACGTTGTCAAACATCAACTCCGCGGCACGACCGCCATCAATGCGGTTGAACGCACGGCATGTGATGCCTGCGGATTGACCTGGAACAAGAAATAAGCTGATGCCTGTCTCGCTGTCCGTCGCACCCGATGTGCGCGCCGAAACCAGCAACCAATCAGCCTGCTCACCAAAACTCACCAAGCCCTTCACGCCCTTGAGTACCCAATGCTCACCCTCGCGCGTGGCAGCGGTCGCGACATGGTTCAACTCATGGTGAGCGCTGGGCTCGTCATGCGCCAAAGCGGCCATGGCCGAGCCATTCACCAAATGCGCCAAAAGTTCTTTTTGTGCATCACTGCCAGCCAACATCAAGGCACGCCCCACGAGCAATACCCCCAACAAAGGCTCTGGCACGATACCTCGGCCCAAGCATTCAAACACCACACTGATGTCAAACCCTGCGCCAGCAAAACCACCGACTTCTTCTGGAAACAAGGCACCCATGGCACCCAGCTCCGCAAACTGCGCATACAAAGTCGGGCTATGCCCTTGTGTGCCGTACGCACATTGGTTGCGCACATCTGTTCTGTATTGCTCAGAGACAAAACGATTCAAGCTATCCATCAGCATGCGGCGATCTTCGGTATGTTCAAAATTCATGGGGTACTCCTTTCACACGCAATCAGCCGTCACAGGCCCAAGATCATTTTGGAAATGATGTTTTTCTGAA
Organism: Limnohabitans sp.; assembly: GCF_031538885.1. Lineage (GTDB taxonomy): Bacteria > Pseudomonadota > Gammaproteobacteria > Burkholderiales > Burkholderiaceae_C > Limnohabitans. Next base: position 1,622 of record NZ_JAVKLW010000090.1, on the reverse strand, counting down.
TCTCGTTGGAACCACCAAAAATCGACAACTTGCGGTGGTTGAAGTAAGACGATGTAGCCATCGTCGCGACTTCATCACCCAACGGTTCTTGCTGGTGGGTACTCTCATGTGAGTCATAGAAATAAGGTGCTGCAAAAGGTGCGGCATAAGGCCCCATGGCACGACGCGTGAGGGAGAAAATTTCTTGACGAATTTCAGTGCCGCGAATTTTGAGCATCGAACTTTCTGCGCCTGGCACACCACCGCCAGCGACCGTTGCAATGACGCGCAAGTTGGTGGTCTTCATGTTTTCTAAATCAATCTCTACCTTGGCCATACGTGCGGCAAACAAGGGGTCCTGCGATAACGGCTTGCCGTTGCAACGCACACGATCTGCAATGACCTTCAGGTTTTCTAAGCCAGCCACCGAAAAGCCCACACCTGCAATGTTGGTGCGCTCGTAGGTGAGCAAGTATTTGGCATAGGTCCAGCCCTTGTTTTCTTCGCCCACCAAGTTGTCCACGGGCACTTTGACATCGGTGAAAAACACCTCGTTCACTTCATGCGCCCCGTCTAAAGTGATGATGGGGCGCACCTCAATGCCAGGCGATGTCATATCCACCAGCAAAAAGCTGATGCCTGATTGCGACTTGGCTTCACGGTCGGTTCGTACCAAACAAAAAACCATGTTGGCGTATTGGCCCAGGGTGGTCCATGTCTTTTGACCGTTGACAATGTAGTACTCACCGTCACGCACAGCCCTGGTTTTGACGGAAGCCAAATCTGAACCAGAGCCTGGTTCTGAATATCCTTGGCACCACCAGTCAGAGCCGTCCAAGATGCGCGGCAGCCAATGCGCTTTTTGAGCTTCGCTGCCGTACTTCATCAACACTGGGCCGAGCATGCTCACCCCAAACGGCACGATGCGGGGGGCGTACGCCAACGCACATTCATTTTCAAAAATAAATTTTTCTACGGCATTCCAACCAGGGCCTCCCCACTCCTCGGGCCAATGGTTGGCGAGCCAACCTCGCGCATGGAGTTTGGCATGCCAGCCTTCCATGTCGGCCTTGGACAAATGCTCGCCCGCACGCACTTTGGCCGACAAATCAGGCGACAAGTTCTGCGCCAAAAACGCACGCACCTCATCGCGAAAGGCTTCTTCTCGAAGGGTAAAGTTCAAATCCATATCAATCCCTTGTCAGAATATTTCGAACAAACCTGCCGCACCCATACCACCTGCAATGCACATGGTCACCACGCCCCACTTGGCTTTGCGGCGTTGCTCCTCTAGCAAAATGTGGCCAGCCAAGCGTGCGCTTGGCGTGCCAAACGGAGGGCCTATCGAAATGGCACCGCCGTTCACATTCAGGCGTTCATCAGGTATGCCCAATGTTTTTTGGCATTACGTCAAATTATATTTTCCAATGAACGTTGATTCGCCTCCCTCATCTTGAGGGTCGACATCATTGATGCGGGCAATCGCAGCAAGGCCGCTAGCAATGACCTTACCCCTGAAAAACGTACTCCTTAGCTGATAGGTAAAAATCAGTTTTAGGAGAGAGAAATGAGCGATTCGATACGACGGGCGCGGTACACACTGGAATTCAAGCTGGAGGCCGTCAGGCTGGTCAAGGGTGGGC
>NZ_JAVKLW010000089.1:0-20577 GCF_031538885.1 Limnohabitans sp. | reverse complement strand
GAAACCGTGACGGATGAGGAATTGACTATGATTGAAAACCGATTGAATCACCGCCCCAGAAAGCGACTAGGATTCAAGACACCTCACGAGGTATTCCATGCCTCGTTAAAGCGTGTTGCACTTCGTCCTTGAATCCGCCCGATTAATACAAACAGGAGACAAACCATGATGAACAACCCATCACGCCGTCAATGGTTGACGCATGCGGCCATTGCTTTGATGAGCCTGTGCCTGGGTACAAGTGCGAATGCACAAACCTATCCGTCTAAACCGATCAAGTTGATCGTGCCTTATGCCCCAGGTGGTGCGACAGACATCATTGCAAGGACCTTGGCTGAGAAACTGTCTGATCGTTTGGGACAGCCCGTGTTGATTGACAACCGAGCTGGGGCAGGGGGCGTGACAGGCACCGATGCGGTGGCCAAGGCTGCCCCCGATGGCTACACCTTCTTGGTGACTTTGGGGACCACGGTCTTGATCAATCAATTTTTGTATGAGAAATTGCCTTACACCCCTGGCCGTGATTTTTCGCTTCTGTCTCAGTTGGCGCTGGCACCTGTGACCCTGCTGGTGAACCCCAACTCAGGAATCAACAATGCCAACGACTTGAAGGCACACGTTCTGAAAAATCCCAATAAATTATCTTATGGCTCTTGGGGTATGGGGTCTTATGCGCACTTGGCTGGCGCTTACCTCAGTCAAAGTTTGAATGCTGATCTCACGCATGCGGCTTACAAGGGTGAGGCACCGATGTTGCAAGACTTGGTGGGTGGGCAGATTGACTTTGCATTTGCCAGTGCGAAAACAGCCAAACCTTATATTGATTCTGGTAAATTGCGTTCGATTGCGGTCACGGGCGAGCAACGCATGAGCGTGTTGCCCACCATTGCCACCATGCGTGAACAAGGCTTCAAAGATGACATCTTCCGCGTCACCGGTTGGATTGCCATGGCCGCTCCAGCTAAAACTCCCAGCGAGTTGATGCAGCGTGTCTCTGCTGAAGTGCGTGCGATTGTGGCACTGCCTGAAACGCAAGAGCGCATCAACAAAATGGGTTTCATTCCTGTGGGCAATACGCCCGAACAATTTTCTGTGATTTACAAAAGTGAATTCCTTGTGTGGGAGCGTGTGGTCAAGCTCTCTGGCGCTAAGCTCGATTGAGCCTTCAATAGGGCGGTTCAGTGGGGGTAATGGAGTGGTGGTTCCCAGCAACGAGTTTGGTTTTAAGCGTATTCGACCAACGCGGCTTTCATCTTCTTCATCGCCGCAACTTCAATTTGGCGAATGCGTTCTGCGCTTACGCCAAATTCGGAGGCTAACTCATGTAGTGTCATGCCGCCTGAGTTGTCGTCATTCACTTTGAGCCAGCGTTCTTCCACAATGCGACGGCTACGCGCATCCAACACATTGAGTGCGGCGGCAATACCGTCAGAGGCCAAAATATCACGTTGATGTGCCGCAATTATCGCAGTGGGTTCGTGGTTTGTGTCGGTTAAATAAGCGATGGGTCCAAAAGCTTCGTCGCTGTCTTCGTTGGGCGTGGGGTCAAGCAGCACATCGCCGCCGGACATGCGCATTTCCATCTCCAGCACATCTTCGGTTTTGACGTTGAGCTTGTTGGCGACGGCATTGACCTCTTGCGGGTTGAGGGTGTTGCGATGCGTGGCTTCAGAGGCGTCAGCCTTGAAGCCTTGTTTCATCGAGCGCAGGTTGAAAAACAATTTGCGCTGGGCTTTCGTGGTAGCCACTTTGACCATGCGCCAGTTTTTCAAGATGTATTCGTGAATCTCCGCCTTGATCCAGTGCATGGCATAGCTGACCAAACGCACGCCTTGGTCGGGGTCAAAGCGTTTGACGGCTTTCATCAGACCAATGTTGCCTTCTTGAATCAGGTCGGCGTGGGGCAGGCCATAACCCAAATACTGGCGCGACACTGAAACCACCAAACGCAGGTGTGAGAGCACCAGCTTTCCCGCAGCTTCGAGGTCGTTGTTGTTCTTGAGTTGGCGAGCAAATTCTTGCTCTTGCTCCAAGGTGAGCATCGGCAAACGGTTGGCTGCCGTGATGTAGGCATCTAAGTTGCCCAGCGATGGAACCAAAGCCCAAGGGTTGGAAATGGCGAGGGGCTGTTGAAACAACGTAGTCATATTTGTAGTCCTTTCGGATAACCAAACTCTATATTAGCACTCCCAAGGCTGGAGTGCTAAGACCATGTTGTAACGCGGGTTTACCCGTTTCCTGATTTTTCCTCCTGCTCAATACTGTTTTTTAACATATACTGATGTTAATTGCAGTATTCAAACTAAAAGCCCAGTCAACCATGCCGAAGGAGAAGCCCGCGATGTCACCGATGACTTTAGAGAGCATTGCTGTGCAGTGCTGCAAGAGTTGCGCGCATGTGCTGAACTCCGATTCGTCAGAAACGCATTTGCGCTGTGGCTTGGGCTATTACTTGCAACCACCGTTGACGCGCAAGCAAGGGCGGATGGACAGCTACCCGGTGGTCGAGGCACAAGAACGTTGCGGTTAATGGCGCGATAGCTTGCGGGGTGTGCTCAAACCCTGAGTGGGTTTTGTAAGTTGGTGCTTTAGCTCAAGAGCGCGTCGGCAAATTCTTGGGCGTTGAAGGTCTCTAAGTCTTCGACGGCTTCACCCACGCCGATGAAATACACGGGCACCACAGACCTGCCTGCGGTTGCCCGACTTTGGCCCCACAGCGCAATGGCCGCCAGCACACCGCCTTTGGCCGTGCCATCGAGCTTGGTGACGATGAGGCCCGTCAAACTCAGTGTTTCGTCAAAGGCTTTGACTTGGGTGAGGGCGTTTTGGCCTGTGTTGCCGTCAATCACCAGCAAGACCTCGTGAGGGGCCGTGGGTTCCGCCTTTTGCACCACACGTTTGATCTTCTTGAGCTCTTCCATCAGGTGTAGCTGTGTGGGTAAGCGACCTGCTGTGTCGACCAGCACCACGTCTTTGCCACGCGCACGACCTGCGGTCACGGCATCAAAGCTGACCGCGGCAGGGTCGCCGCCTTCTTGAGCGACGATTTCTACCGTGTTACGTGTGGCCCAAACGGCCAGTTGCTCACGCGCTGCGGCACGAAAGGTGTCTGCCGCGGCCAGCAACACTGAAGCGCCGCTGTCGCTGAGGTGGCGTGTGAGTTTGCCAATCGAGGTGGTTTTGCCTGCGCCGTTAACGCCCGCTACCATGATGATGGTGGGTTTGTGTGCGCCGATGATGAGCGATTTTTCTAAGGGTTTTAGCAATTGGGCGATGGAGGCGGCTAGCAATGCTTTGACCGCCGAGGGCTCTGTGGTGCCTGTGTCTTTGACCCGTTGTTTCAAGTTACCCAATAAGTACGTTGTGGCCTGCACGCCCGTATCGGCCATGAGCAGGGCGGTTTCGAGTTCCTCGTACAGCACATCGTCAATTTGCGCGCCTGTGAACACCGTGCTGATGCTTTGGCCTGTGCGGCGCAGGCCCTTGCCCAAGCGAGCCATCCAACCTTCGCGGGGTCGCTCCGCTGGCGCTGGCGTGGCCTTTGGGGGACTGGCAGGGGTTGCTGTGGCAGCAGTAGTTGCCGCGATTTTTTTCTTGAAGAAGCTAAACATGTGTGGGGGTTTCTAGAATCAGTCCATTCTATGAAAACCCGCACACCTACTTCTACACCTCAGCCCACCCCAACCAAACCGCACAAAGGTGCTGGCGAAGTTCGCATCATTGGCGGTGAATGGCGACGTACCAAGCTCCCCGTCGTCTTGCGACTGGGATTGCGCCCCACGCCTGACCGTGTACGTGAAACCTTGTTCAACTGGCTGGGTCAGTCCTTACAAGGTTGGCGTTGCGTGGACCCCTTTGCAGGAACAGGTGCGTTGGGTTTTGAAGCCGCCTCACGCGGTGCTGCCCATGTGCAGGTGTGCGAGCTAGACCCCGCTTTGGTGGCGCAGCTCAATGTTCAAGTGAACCGTCTCAAGGCCACCCATGTGCATGTGTTGCGCACCGACGGCGTGGCGTGCTTGAAGCAACTCGCTGCGTCCAGTGTCGATTTGATTTTCATTGACCCACCGTTCGACGGCGCCTTGTTTGAGCCTGCTTTGCAAGCTGCGGCCAAAGCGGTGAAGACCGATGGCTTTGTGTATCTCGAAGCGCCTGTGGCGTGGACGGATGAGCTACTCGTACCTCTGGGTCTTAGGCTTCACCGTCACCTCAAGGCCGGGGCGGTGCATGCGCACTTGCTGCGTCGGCTTGCATAATCAATCTTGACTTTTTAGAAACACCAAGGAGAACTCATGCACCCCCACGTTCATCACTTTGTGTATTCACTGCCCCCCAAGGGGAGCAGGCCTCCTTTGAGGCGGCTCGGAAGGCGGCTTGACCATGTCTAAGCAAATCGTCGCGATTTACCCTGGAACCTTTGACCCTATCAGCTTGGGCCATGAAGACATTGTCTTGCGTGCTGCGGCGATGTTTGACAAAGTGATCTTGGCCGTGGCGACGGCACACCACAAAAAAACCTTGTTCAGCTTGGACGAACGCATGGCCATGGCGCGTGAGACGATGGCGTCGCATCCACAGGTAGAGGTGGTGCCCTTTACTGGTTTGGCCCGTGACTTTGTACGTACCCATAACGCTACCGTGATAGTGCGCGGTGTGCGCACGGTGACGGACTTCGATTACGAGTTTCAACTCGCAGGCATGAACCGCGATCTGATGCCAGATGTCGAAACGGTGTTTCTCACACCCAGTGCCAAATATCAATTTATCTCCAGCACTTTTGTACGTGAAATTTCTTTGTTGGGTGGCGCGGGGGATGGTCAGAACCTTGTCTCTGCGGGCGTCTACAAGCGTTTGATGGCGAAGAAAGCTACAGCGTCTTGACCGACTTCTTACTCATTCGTCATGGCGAAACCGCTTGGAACCGCGAGCTGCGTTTCCAAGGCCAACTGGACGTGCCGCTCAATGACACGGGGGGTGCAACAAGCCCAACGCTTGAAGACCCGCATCGCGCAAGCCTTGGCACAGTGGCAAGTCCAAGGCCGCGGGCCCACCCACCTCATCAGCAGCGACTTGCTGCGCGCCCAACAAACCGCCCAACCCGTGGCGGAGGTGTTGGGCCAAACCTGCATCTTGAACGCAAGTCTGCGTGAACAATGCTTTGGCGTGTTTGAAGGTCTTCGCAGCTCCGACATTCAAGCCCAACACCCAAAGGCTTGGCAGCGTTGGTTGGCCTTTGATGCCGATCTCGCGGTAGACGGTGCTGAGACCACGCGTGCTTTTCATGCCCGCGTGATGGTCGCGCTGCACGACTTAGCCACGCACCATGTGGGCGAGCACGTGGTGGTGGTGACCCACGGCGGCGTACTGGATATGGTGTGGCGTCATGCGCAAGCTTTGTCCCTCAGTGGCCCGCGTGTGTGTGGCATTCCCAATGCGGGCTTGAACCAAGTGGCTTGGCGTGATGGCGCATTGCACATCCAGGTGTGGGCAGATGCCGCGCATTTGGCTGATTTGCCGGAGCAACCCACCTACAACCAAAAGTGCTTGCTGGCGGCGCGTGGCCAAACACACCAAGGCCGTGTGGCCTAAGCCGCATATGCTGTTGCGTTTGTCAGCAAGCGGGGATAATTGGGTTTTCTTAGCCTTGCGATGGATGTTCTATGGCCCTGATGATCACCGACGAATGCATCAACTGTGATGTGTGTGAGCCGGAATGCCCGAACGACGCCATCTTCTTGGGACCTGAGATTTACGAAATCAATCCCAGCAAATGCACCGAATGCGTAGGTCATTTTGACGAACCTCAGTGTGTGCAGGTATGCCCCGTGGCCTGCATTCCCGTCAATCCGCAGCATATGGAAGGTCGTGATGCGTTGCTGGCGAAGTTCCGTCTCCTGCAGCAAACCGCGCAGTAAGCAGCAGCGCTAAGGCTTTGTAGGCAACGCTTTGGCGTTGCTTTTCTTTTTGGTGGGTGTGGATGGGTCTTTGGCGGTGAAGTAAGGACTTTTCGGTTTGCCTGTGCGCTCGTTCTTGCCGTGTTTGCGGTCGTACTCTGTGCTGGATGATGTCACAGAAGGGGTAGGCTGTTGAGGTGTGCCAAGCCCGACAGGCATTGTTGGCGTGGCTTGCTGCATCGCTTGCAGCCGCTTTGTTTCGAGGGTTTGCGCTTCACGCGCTTCTTGCCTTATGACGCTCGCTGGATTGGACGTGTGGGTGTGAAGCTCAGCACTGGGTTGAATCACCTCTGCTGCATGCCCGTCTGGGCATTGTGCAGACGCGCTGTAAGCCTCACCACACCGATACACCGTGTTGTTGGCCATCGCGGCAGGGGTGGACATGATCATCCACCAGCTTATCCATAGGCCTTGCAGAGACCATGTACACGTTCTAACTTGCTTGCGTCCCCTTGGCGTTTGTTTGCTTTGCATCATCAGCTCCTGTGTTCTCTGTGCTGGAAAGTGGTGTCGGCCGAGGTGGTTTGGGCCGAGGCGGTTTGGCGGTGTGAATCATTTGTGTGGCTTTCACCATGTCTCCTGCGAGCAAATGCGGCAGGGCCAAGCTGGTGCGGGTGATGCAGTCTTCAATGACACTGTATTGGTCGGGAGCCGGTTTTTTCAACACCCAGTTCGCAACTTCTGATTTCACACCAGGGTGGCCAATGCCAATGCGCAGTCGCCAGTACTGGTCTGTGCCGAGCTGTGCATGAATGTCGCGCAGACCATTGTGTCCGGCATGACCACCCCCGAGTTTGAGTTTGGCTTCACCGGGCGTGATGTCCAACTCATCATGAATCACCAAAATCTCTTGCGGTTGAATTTTGAAGAACCTGGCCAAGGCGCCCACTGATTTGCCTGAGAGATTCATGAATGTTTGTGGTTCAAGCAGCCACACGTTCTCGCCTTTGACCGCCGTGCGTACCACCAAGCCGTGGTAGGCACGGTCAGGCTGTAGCGTCACCTTGAGGTCGCGCGCGATGGTCTCTATCCACCAAAAGCCCGCGTTGTGGCGCGTGGCTTCGTATTCAGTGCCGGGGTTACCCAGGCCAACGAGGAGCTTGATCATGTGAGGATTATTCCAAAAGCAAAACGGCCCACCGAAGTGGGCCGTTCAAAGCAATCGCTGGTGAGAAATTACTTCTTCTTTTTGTTGTCGCCAGCAGCGGCGGCAGCTTCTTGAGGGGTAGGCACCTCAGCCTTTGTTGCCACCACGGCGACCAACACGGGGTTGGAGCTGCCGGGTGCCACAACCGTCACGCCTGCGGGCAGGGTGATGTCTTTGGCGTGCAAAGAGTGACCTTTGGTCAAGTTGCTCAAGTCCACGGCAATGAACTCGGGTAAGTCTTTTGGCATGCAAGAGACTTCTAATTCAGTGGCGATGTGGTTGATCAAGCATTGGTCAACTTTCACGGCTGGAGAGTTTTCTTCACCCGAGTAGTGCAAAGGCACTTTTTTCTTCATCTTGGTGTTGGCATCGATGCGTTGGAAGTCGATGTGCAAGACGAGTTGCTTGAAGGGGTGGTATTGCACATCGCGCAACAACACTTCGGTTGTTTTGCCAGCATATTCCATCTGCAAGACAGAAGCGTGGAAGGCTTCTTTCTTGAGGGCGTGCCACAAAGCGTTGTGATCGAGTTCGATCAATGTAGGTTCAGCGGTGCCACCATAGACGATGCCAGGTGTACGGCCAGTGATACGCAGACGGCGGCTCGCACCCGTTCCCTGCTTAGCGCGCTCAAAAGCGATAAATTTCATAATTAACTCCAGTAAGAACCCACCGCGACCAGTGTGGCTCCAGTTTCAAAAATAGGTTGCACAACACAAGGAAGGCAACCTGGGGTCGATGTTCGACGACTTCAGCAGTTGTTTAGAACAACTGGTCTTGGTCGGAGAACAAGCTCATGACCGACTCACCGCTGGCAATGCGTTGAATCGTCTCAGCGATCAACGGAGCCACGGTGAGTTGGCGGATTTTTTTACAGGCGCGGCCAGCTTCGCTCAAAGGAATCGTGTTGGTCACCACGACTTCGTCGAGGGCATCGCCCTTGGCGATGCGTTCAATCGCAGGGCCAGAGAATATAGGGTGTGTGCAATAGGCGTACACCTTTTTGGCACCCCGTGTTTTGAGAACCTCAGCGGCTTTGACCAAAGTACCTGCAGTGTCGATCATGTCGTCCATGATCACGCAGTTGCGGCCTTCGATGTCGCCAATGACGTTCATGACTTCAGACACGTTGGCTTTGGGGCGGCGCTTGTCGATGATGGCCAAATCGCAACCGAGTTGCTTGGCCAAGGCGCGCGCGCGCACCACACCACCCACATCGGGTGACACCACGATCAGGTCGTCATAGTTTTTGGTGCGCAAGTCGCCCAGCAGCACAGGGGAAGCGTAAATGTTGTCGACGGGAATGTCGAAGAATCCCTGAATCTGGTCCGCATGCAAATCCATGGTTAACACGCGGGCCACGCCAGCAGTTTGCAGCAAATCGGCCACCAGCTTGGCAGAGATCGGCACACGGCTTGAGCGTGGACGACGATCTTGGCGGGCGTAACCGAAGTAGGGAATAACGGCGCTGATGCGTTCTGCGGAGGCGCGCTTCAAAGCGTCCACCATGATCAGCAGCTCCATCACGCTTTCATTGGTGGGGGCGCAAGTGCTTTGCACCACAAACACATCGCGGGCGCGTACGTTTTGATTAATTTCGACGGTGACTTCGCCGTCAGAGAAGCGGCCTACATGGGCTGCACCTACTTCGATGCCGAGGTGTGTTGCGATTTCGGCGGCCAACGTTGGATTGGCATTGCCAGTAAAGACCATGAAGTCGGGGGTATGGTTCGACATGATGACGTATGACTTTCGCTTCAAGACCAATGACGCAATAAGTCGTCACTTGCAAACCAAGCACATCAGTGCTTTTAAGAAATTTGGCAGGGGATCGAGGACTCGAACCTCGGAATGCTGGAATCAAAATCCAGTGCCTTAACCAACTTGGCGAATCCCCTACACAGGTCAACAGCGTTGCAGCTACCAACCGTTAACTTTCGCTGACCGCCCAACTCGCTTGTGGATGAACTGCCATATTGCTGCATATCCGCATTTGCCAGTTGTGTGGTGCGGAGTCAATTGACACACCATCAGGTAATTGAGCAAACACTGCGCTGCCAGAGCCGGTCATGCGTGGGCTTAATCCTAAAGAACCTAACCACTCAAGGGCTTCGGTGATCTCTGGGCACAGCACTTGAGCCACTGGCTGCAAATCATTACGGCCAAAACCGAAAGGATCAACAACGAAGACTGACATTGTAGCAGTTTCTGTAGCGCGTTGGAGTTGTGGCTGACGAAAAATTTTGGCAGTCTCTAACCCTGCATCGGGTTTAACCACCACAAAGCGGCGAGAGGGCAGGTCGATGGGCGTGATTTGTTCGCCAATGCCTTCAACCCAAGCATTGTGACCATCGACGAAAAATGGGACATCGGCACCGAGTGAGAGCGCCAAAGGCATGAGCTTGGCGCGCGACCAATTCAAGCTCCACAAACGATTGAGCGCCAACAAGGTGGTTGCCGCATCGGATGAACCGCCGCCCATGCCTGCTTGGGCGGGAATATTTTTTTCAATGGCGATGTTTGCCCCTAGCGGTGTGCCGCTGGCCTGTTGCAGGGCGTGTGCTGCACGTAGGACTAAATCATTGGCGGGCAGAGGAGTGGAGATGTCTTGGCGCTCAACCAGGCCGTCGTTGCGTAGATCAAAGTGCAAGGTGTCGCACCAGTCAATCAACATGAAAACGGATTGCAGCAAGTGGTAGCCATCGTTGCGTTGCCCTGTGATGTGCAAAAACAAGTTGAGTTTGGCAGGGGCGAGGACGTTGTGAAGCGAGCGCATGTTCATGGGTCGAGTTTGATCCGAAGTGTCACTTCAGGCTTGGGTGTCGAGCGACGCGCACTGAGGCTGCCTTGCGAGATGTTGGATAAGTCGACTTGCCAGCCAGTAGCGCGCACATCAAGACCATCTAGCCACCCGAAGAGGGCCTCAATAGGCAGGGCAGCACCCGTGGCTTTTTCAGTCAACTCAGCTAACGAATGGAAGTGTTGGTGTTTGCTGCCATCGTTGAATTGCACGAATTGTGGCGACCACTGCAAAGCACCCACGGTGGTGCCAAGTGGTGAGTACAAATCAAGTTCGCCGTTGCTGGCATCGCCACGCAAAAAGAAGCTGGCGCTCATCGACGAGGGCGCATCGCCTTGCACATTCACGCTGATGCGCCCTTGCCACTGCGCTTGGTGGAGTGGTTCAAGGTCTGCTGTTTTAGTGGGGCGGCCAAGTGTCGCGCAGCCTGCCAGCATCCATTCTGTCAGCAAAACAGCCCACACACGCCGCATGGTCACAGCGTGGGTTTGAGGCGTTGCAGGGTTTCTTGCAAAGTCTCATTGTTGGGCGATGTCTTGAGACCCTCGCGCCAAATTTGAATAGCCTCTTCTTGGCGTTTCATTTTCCAGAGTACTTCTCCCAAGTGTGCTGCGATTTCTGCATCGGCGCGGTCTTTGTAGGCCTTTTGCAAATAACTCAGCGCAGAGCCGAGATTGCCCAAACGGAACTCGACCCAGCCCAGACTGTCGGTGATGAAAGGATCATCGGGCGCTAACGCTAGGGCTTTGATGATCAATTGTTTGGCCTCAGGCAAGCGCACATTGCGATCAGCCAAGGAGAATCCCAGTGCGTTGTAAGCGTTGTAGTAGCTGGGGTTTTGTGAGAACACAGCGCGCAGAAGTTTCTCCATCTCATCCACGCGATCGAGTTTTTCTGCCAACATGGCTTGTTCGTACATCAAGTCCACATCGTTGCCACTGTTGGTTGCGAGGAGGTCAAACGCCGCTTGCCATTGACGATGATCGCGCAAGAGTTGAACTTCTACGAGGAGGCGGTTGCGCTGCTCCTCCGCGCTGTGGACGGGTAATTGGGTAATCAGTTGACGCGCCTGGTCCATCTTGCCTTGGCGGGCCAGCAATGCGGCGCGGCGAGTTTGGGCTTGGGTGAGCCCACGTGTGCTGTTGTCCGTGGTGTCTTGTGCGGCAAGTGCGACATACCGAGCCAACGATGCTTCAGCTTGGTTGTCTTGGCCTTGTTCGAATTGCAAGGAACCCAACACCAACCACGCATCAGCCAATTTGGGGTCTTTGCGTGTGATGGCTTGGAGTTGCTCAGACGCTTCGGTGTAGCGCTCTAGCTCAATCAGCACACGTACATAACCCATCGCTAACTCAGTGCCTTCTTGGCGGCGTAAAGCTAGGGTGACCAAGGCTTCAGCTTCAGGCATTTTTTTACCTATCAATTCAAGGGCTAGCAGTACGGGGCCTTGGGCCTTGGTATCGGCGGACTGCCCCTTCTTGGCGGCGTCTAGCGCACCCGTCATGTCGTTGATGCTGATGCGCATGCGTCCAACCGTTGTCCATGCAGACGCTGCGTTGTTGGTTTTGTTTAAATAAGGCTCAAGCGCCATCTCCACCACGTGGGTCGCCCGTTTTTTATCGGTGACGCGTGCGTAATGTCGAGGCATCAAGTTGATCACGTTGTCACGTTCGATGTCCGGCGCGAGAGCCAATTCTTTTTTGAGGGGCTCTAAGCTTGCCGCGACTTGATTAAGCGCCAACAAAATTTGAAGCACTTGGTTGTTGGCTTTTCGGTCTTGTGGCCATGCTTGTGACCAAGCGCGAGCCGCCATCAAGGCGCCGTCACCTGAGCGTGCTTGCAGAGCAATCTCAACGGCGCGGTCATATAACTGCACATCGTTGGACTTACGCGCTGCATCCAACAAAAGAGAGAAGCCTGCGACAGATTCGCCTTGGCGCACATTGAGCTCACCCAACAAAATTTCGTACAGCAACTCCCCGGTCATTGAGGAGTTTTGCACGGTGGGCGCATCGCTGGCTTGTGCACTGCTCGTAGCAGGCAGGGTACAAGTCGCGGCGGTGAGAAGTGCAAGGCGCAAAGCCCAAAGACGGGCTGCTGGCAAGAGGAATTTCATGTCCGCATCATAATCGCTGACTGTTTTTTTTGAATGTTCCATGCCTGAATTACCTGAAGTTGAAGTGACCCGCTTGAGCTTTGCTGATCGCATCGCTGGTGCACACATCACGGCGGTGCGAGTTGGCAAACCGCTGCGCTGGCCTTTGGGCTGTGAGCCTGATGCGCTGGTCGGCCAACACGTGCTAAGGGTGCGCCGACGTGGCAAGTACCTGTTGGTCGATTTGGATGACGGCTTGCTGTTGTGGCATTTGGGCATGTCGGGCAGCTTGCGGTTCAGCGAAAACAGAAACCCTGCACAAGTGCATGACCACTTTGATTTGGACACCACCCACGGTTTGTTACGCCTGAATGACCCTCGCCGTTTTGGAGCGGTGGTGTATGCGCCCAGCGAACACAGTGCAGCAGCAGTGAAGCTGCTGGGGCACTTGGGTGTGGAACCCCTGGATGGCGGGTTCATTTTGGATGCATTTCATGCCGGTTTGCGAAAACGAAAAACGGCCATCAAGCAAGTCCTGCTCGGCGGCGATCTGGTGGTAGGGGTGGGGAATATTTACGCGTCAGAGGCCTTATTCTTGGCGGGCATTCGGCCCACGGTACGCGCCGACCGCATCAGCCGTCCACGTGCCGAGAAGCTGCGTTTGGCCATTATGGATGTTTTGGCTCGTGCGGTGAAGAAAGGCGGCAGCACCTTGCGCGACTTCTCCAGCGCCGATGGCCAGCTAGGCTACTTCCAGCTCGAAGCTCATGTCTATGATCGCGCGGGTGAGCCATGCCGTGTCTGTGACACGGCGATTCGGCGCATCCAACAAGGTCAGCGATCGACCTATTACTGCCCCACTTGCCAAAAACCATGAGCACACAACAGATCAACTTTGGCACCACGGTGGTGGCATGGCAAAAAAAACATGGTCGCCACGATCTGCCGTGGCAAAACACGCAAGATCCGTATGCTGTGTGGCTGTCAGAAATCATGTTGCAGCAAACACAGGTGACCACGGTGCGCGACTACTTTGCGCGCTTCATGGCGCGCTTTCCCACCGTGGCTGATTTGGCGGTGGCCCACCAAGATGAGGTGCTTGGCTTGTGGAGTGGCCTGGGCTACTACAGCCGCGCCCGCAACATGCACCGTGCCGCGCAAGAGGTGGTGGCTTTGCATGGTGGTGTGTTCCCGCGCAGTGCCGAATCTCTACAAACCTTGCCTGGCATTGGCCGCTCCACCGCGGCTGCGGTGGCCTCGCTGTGCTTTGGCGAACCGATTGCCATATTGGATGGCAATGTCAAACGTGTGCTCACTCGGTATTTGGGCTTTAAAGAAAATTTGGCATCGTCGCGTGTGGAAAAAGAGTTATGGGCCATTGCCCAAACCCTATTACCCCAGTGTGACGTGACCCAATCCATGCCTCGCTACACGCAAGGTGTGATGGATTTGGGGGCCACGGTTTGCACCCCTAAAAAACCGCAATGTGGGCAATGCCCCGTGGCCAATGCTTGCGTTGCCAAGCGTGAGGGGCAGACAGAAAACTATCCCATCAAAACCCACGAGCTCAAACGCACGTCAGAGCAGTTGTGGTTATTGCAAGCCCAAACGACCAACGGCGATGTGTGGCTGATGCAACGTCCGCAAACAGGTGTGTGGGCGGGTTTGTATTGCTTGCCCGTTTTTCAAAGCTTCGAGGCTTTGCAAGCCGCATTGCCAGCAAAGTACCGCGTCCACTTGCAGGAGGCGGCTGTGTTCAAACATGTGTTGACGCACAAAGATTTGCATGTGCATCCCGTGGCGTTGACGCTGCCAAGCCCTGTCAAGTTGGGGGTCTCGATGGGCGAGGGGCAGTGGGTGCTTCAAGCCGACTGGCCAGCACTGGGTCTACCTGCGCCTGTGCGTAAGCTGTTGACGCCTTAAGGCGCAACATCCAATTCACGGTGACGTTTGAGTGTGACCCACTCTTGCGCAAAACGCTTGGACAGCAACTCCACCAAATACACCGAACGATGCTGCCCCCCTGTGCAACCAATTGCAACGGTCACGTAGCTGCGGTGGTCTTGGTTGAGGTACGGTAACCAAGTGTTCATGAAGTCGGTGATTTGGCTGGCCATTTTCCCCACCGCACCGTGCTCGGCCAGCCAATCTGCGACAGGGCCATCACGGCCCGTCAGAGGCCGCAAGGCAGGCTCGTAGTGCGGGTTGGGCAGCATCCGAACATCAAACACATAGTCGGCATGCACGGGAATGCCACGCTTGAAAGCAAACGATTCAAACATCAAAGTCAATTGCGTGGCAGGGGCTGAGATCAGTGATTTGATATAGCCCTGCAACTTGCTGCTGCGCAACAAGCTGGTGTCGATGATGTGCGACTCTTCACGCAGCTCAGACAGCAGTTCGCGTTCAAGCTCAATCGCCTCCACGAGGTCCCGTTGTTGGTCACGCACCACGTCTTGGCCGTCTTGGCGTGATAGGGGGTGGCGGCGGCGCGTTTCGGAAAATCGATGCACCAAAATTTCGGTGGTCGCGTCTAAGAAGAGCAGACGTACATCCACATCCATCAGGCGCAAATGGGCCAGTTGGGCTGGCACCAAGGGCAAAGAACTGGCGCTACGCACGTCCATCGCAATGGCGACCTTGCTGATGCTTTGTTGCTCCTCTAGCTGCACAAAAGGCAAGAGCAACTCAGGCGGCAAGTTGTCGACGCAGTAATAGCCCGCGTCTTCCAGTGCATTCAAGGCCACGGACTTGCCTGAGCCCGACATGCCAGTGATCAGTACCAATTCTTGTTTCATTTTTGACTGGCCTTGGTGGACGTTTGAAGCATCTCATGCGCGTGTGCGAGGGTGGTGTCTGAGACTTTTTCACCACCTAACATGCGTGCAATCTCACGCACGCGTGCATCGGCCGTGAGCACCGAGACCTGACTCGACGTGCCTTTCGCATCGCTGCGTTTGGAAACTAGCAAGTGGTGGTCTGCACAAGCCGCGACTTGCGGCAAGTGGGTGACAGCCAACACTTGGCGGTCTTGACCGAGTTGCTTCATCAGGCGACCTACTGTCTCGGCCACCGCGCCACCCACGCCAGAATCGACCTCATCAAAGATGAGTGTTTGCGCCGTGCCTAACTCGCTGGTGGTCACGGCAATGGCCAAGGCAATGCGAGAGAGTTCGCCGCCTGACGCTACTTTGCCGACAGGGCGGGGTGTGCCGCCGGGGTGGCCTGCGACCAAGAAGGTGATGGTCTCTAGGCCGCTGGCAGTGGCTTGCGCCACTGGTTCTAGCTGCACCTCAAAGCGTCCACCTTGCATGCCCAAACCTTGCATGGCTTGGGTGATGGCATTGGCTAGTTTGGGCGCGGCTAGTGTGCGAGCTTGCGACACCTTGCGGGCTTGTGTCTGATAGGCTGCTCCGGCTTTGGACTCCGTGCCTTCAAGCGCATTCAGGTTTGTGGCGGCATCCAACTGCAACAAGCGATCTTTCCACTCTTGATGGAGCGCAGGCAACTCTTGGGATGTTCGCTTGAAGCGGCGTGCCAAAGACATCCACAACGACATGCGGTCATCCAACGTTTGCAAGCGTGCAGGGTCCAGCTCGGTGCGGCTCAGATAGGCGTTGAGCGAATGCGCCACATCTCCTGCTTGTGCGAGGCTAGAGGCCAGCACATCGACCAGTGCGGAGAACTCTGGCTCTACATCGGTTTGGTCTTGCAGGGTGTCTTGCGCTTTGGTCAGCAGATGCAATGCGCCGTTATCGTCGTCTTCCAAGGCGTTGATGGCGCTTTGTGCCGCATCCATCAAGGCCTGTGCGTTGGACAAGCGGGTGTGCTGGCTGTTGAGGTCAGCCCACTCATCCATGACGGGGCTGAGTTTGTCCACTTCGGCGATTTGCCACAACAGGCGTTCACGTTCTTCTTGCAATGTGGCTTGTGCGGTGCGTGCTGCGTGCAAGGCTTGAGTGGTTTGACGCCAGTGTGTCCAAGCTTGGTTGAGGCTTTGTAAGTTCACGCCCGCATAGGCATCGAACAAGCCGCGCACGGCCTCTGGGCGGGTCAGGCTTTGCCACGCGTGTTGACCGTGAATGTCGAGCACCCTGTCGCCCAAGGCCCGCAGCTGGGTGGCCGTGGCGGGGCCGCCGCTGATCCACGCGCGGCTTTTGCCCTGCGTGTCAATCGTGCGTTTGAGCAGCAGGTGGTCGTCAGATGCGATATCGGTAAAGCCTTCTTGGTCCAACCATTCCAAAATTTCAGGTGTGGTGTGGAACTCTGCGCAAATCTCGGCACGTGATGCGCCTTCGCGCACCACGCCGCTGTCGGCACGAGCGCCCAGCACCAATTGCAGCGCGTCAATCAGTATCGATTTACCAGCACCGGTCTCGCCTGTGAGCGCGGAAAAACCACCTGATAAATTGAGGTCTAGTTCCCGCACGATCACAAAATCGCGCAAAACGATGTGCTGCAAACTCATGCCACACCCTCGTTCCAATGCAATTTTTGGCGCAAGGTGTCGTAGTAGCTCCAGCCACGTGGGTGCAAAAAGGTCGCGTGATAGTTAGAGCGCTTCACGGTGATGCGGTCACCAATCAGCAAGGATGCGAGTGACTGCATGTCAAAGTTGGCGCTGGCGTCGCGGCCTGCCACCAAGTCAATCGTCACCTCACCGGTGTCGGCCAACACAATGGGGCGGTTGGACAAGGTGTGTGGTGCGATGGGGGCCATCACCCACGCGGGTAAGGAGGGGTGCAACAACGGGCCACCCACAGACAACGAATAAGCGGTGGAACCGGTAGGGGTGGCAATGATTAATCCATCCGCACGTTGGTTCGCCACAAAGCGACCATCTACCGCCACGCGCACTTCCAGCATGCCCGAGGTGGCACCACGATTGACCACCACATCGTTGAGCGCCAGAGCGTTGAAGACGCAGTGCCCATCGCGCCAAACTTTGGCACGCATCAAGGCGCGGCGGTCCTCCTCATAGGCACCGCCCAGCATGGTCGTCAGCGTATTTTTAACTTCGTTCAGCGGGATATCAGTGATAAAACCCAGGCGACCTTGGTTGATACCAATCAGTGGCACGTTGTGAGGCGCTAGTTGACGGGCATAGCCCAGCATGGTGCCGTCGCCACCCACCACAATGGCGAGGTCACATGACTTGCCGATTTCTTCGATGCCCATCACGGGATAGCCACTCAGGCCTGAGCCTGCGGCAGTGTCGTGCTCTAGGACGACTTCGCAGCCTTGCGTGTGCAAGAACTGAGCGATGTCCTCCAAGATTTTTTGAGAGGAAGGTTTGGCGTTGCCCACCGAGGGGTGGTATTTGCCAAACAAGGCGATCTGACGAAACTTCGATTTCATGGGTAAATTACATCATTAAAATTCGCCAAAGATTCAACATGCTAGACAATCGCGCCAAGTTATTACTCAAAGCGCTGGTAGAGCGCTACATCGCTGACGGGCAACCCGTCGGTTCGCGCACGTTGTCTCGCGCTACGGGCATTGAGCTATCGCCTGCCACCATCCGCAATGTGATGTCTGATTTAGAGGAGCTGGGCCTGATTGCCAGCCCCCACACCTCGGCAGGGCGTATTCCCACAGCACGCGGCTATCGGCTGTTTGTGGACACCATGCTGACCACCGAGCGCAGTCATCTGCAAACGCCCAGCTTGGCTCCCGACCAGCCGCAAAAAGTGATTGCCAACGCAGCGCATTTGCTGTCCGACTTGTCGCAGTTTGTCGGCGTGGTCATTGCACCGCGCCGCAGTTCGGTGTTTCGGCACATTGAGTTTTTGCGTTTGTCAGATCGCCGTGTCTTGGTCATCATCGTGTCGCCCGAAGGGGATGTGCAAAACCGTGTACTGTTTACCGAGGTGGAGTACACCGCGTCGCAGTTGGTTGAAGCCTCTAACTATTTGAACCACCATTTCGTGGGTATGACGATTGAGCAAGTGCGTGAAAAATTGTTGGCTGAGGTGGAGTCGCTGCGTGGTGAAATCGCTAGCCTGATGCAGGCTGCAGTACAGGTGAGCACGGAGGCGCTTGCCCAAGCCCAAGACGATGTGGTCATCAGCGGTGAGCGCAACTTGCTGTCGGTGAGCGATTTTTCTAGCGACATGGGTAACCTGCGCCGCGCGTTTGATTTGTTTGAGCAAAAGGCTCAATTGGTTCGTTTGCTCGATAGCTCTGCCCAAGCGCAGGGGGTGCGCATCTACATCGGTGGGGAAAGCAAAATTGTACCGATGGAAGAGTTGTCTGTGGTCAGCGCATCGTATGAAGTCGATGGTCATGTGGTGGGGACGCTGGGCGTCATTGGTCCCACACGAATGGCGTATGACCGAATGATTCAAATTGTGGACATTACCTCTAAGCTAGTGAGTCATGCGCTCAGTCACAAATAACGATGTTTTAAGTTTTGGGCCGCTGAACGCCAAACAAAATTCCGCACGTCACCAGCGCCAAGCCTGCGAGCAAGTTGAGACTCATAGGTTCATTCAAAAACACCACAGCCCCCAGCGCCGATAAGCCGGGCACGAGTGCTGTAATCATGGTGGAGCGCACAGGGCCGTAGTGGCGAATCATCACGTTAAAGGTGATGCCAGAAATTACTACCGAGCCTACGCCTTGGTAGACCGCTTGAAACACCATTTCGGACGCAGAGGCGCTGCCTAAGTGGCTTGGAATCCATTGCATGAATGCAGCCAAGCCATACATCGGCACAAAACTCACACAAGAAAACGCAGTAATAGCGATGGTGGCTCGAACTGGTTCTAGTGCGCACCGTCGCACCAAGACGCTGTAGCACGCCCAGCAAAAGGCCGCGCACATGAACAACAAATCACCTTTCCACACATCACCGCCTTCAAAGGCTTTAAGCAAGCTGGCACCTCCCACCATCATGTCGCCCAAAACAATGCAGATCAGTCCTATCGCACGTGCGCGGGTGATGTGGTCATGCAAAACCACCATGGCCAAGATCGATGTCCACAACGGCAAGCTGCCGGGCATTAACACCGAGGCGTGTGCCGCAGGCGCAAAGAAAAAACCTGAATAAGCCAGCATCGCGTAGAGCATGCTGCCAAATAAGCCAGCCACGGCCGTGATGCGCAAAGGCAAAGGAGACAAACCCAACAGTGAACCCATGCGTTTACCCGACTGACGCTGCGAACGCATGAGCCACCAGCCCCAAGGTAGCAATACACAAGCCGCACCGATGATGCGTAAAAAACCAATATCCAAAGGAAGCAAATGACGTGCGGCAGAGGCACGAGCCACAACAATGAACGACGACCAAATCAATACCGTCACGACAGCCGCGATGAGCCCAAGGGCTCTGAGTGAGAGTTTCATGTGCGGAATCATAGTTTGCGAAACCTCTACAATCTGTCGCTTCGGTTGGGGCGTTAGCTCAGTTGGTTAGAGCAGAGGACTCATAATCCTTTGGTCCGCGGTTCAAGTCCGCGACGCCCTACCATCTTGTGTGATATACTTACGTTTTTCCAGAGCGGCTGTAGCTCAGCTGGATAGAGTACTTGGCTACGAACCAAGGGGTCGTGGGTTCGATTCCTGCCAGCCGCACCAACTTTCTAAGTTTATGATTTAGAACGGATTTTTAAGGGTTTTTGATATCAGGTGTCATTACTTGGTGTCATCATGGCTCTAAAAATTCCGAGATTGTTTAAGAGTAGACACGGAGTGTATTCACTCCGTGTCTATTTTTTTGACCAAAACGGCAAGCGACGACTGAGACAGCACAGCCTAGGCACGAAAGACAGCGCACAGGCGCGGGTGCTCGCATTGCGGTTCAACTTAGATTTTGAAACACAATGCGATATGGAACGAAAAAAAACAGTCTTTGAGGAACTAGCAGCCAAGGTTAGCAACCCGCTAAAAATCACCATTGGCGGCAATCTGCTGGACTTTGACCCCAGCAATCCCGCAGAAGTAGCTTATGTTGAAAAACTTCGCAAGGAGCAAGCAGCGTTCGACAACGGCGGCGCTGAAAAAGTCTTGGCTCAACTGTGGACACCCGAAGACAAGACACGCCTGCGGCAAAAGGGCAAACCGTTCAGTGAAGCAACAGAGCTTTATCTCACCGAAAAAACGCTGGACAACAAGGAAACCACGATAGACGAGAAGCGGCGCACTTACAAGGACTTCATAGCGCTGTACAGCGACTTAGACATTAATCAAATCACCAAGCCCGAAATCGTGGCTTTGAAGACCGCAGAGATAGGGCGCAAACTCAGCGCCAACCGTATCAATAAGCGCTTAGGTCAGATAAACGACTTCTTTAATTGGGCTATCAAAAACGGGTACTACACCGCTAGCGACAAAAGCCCAGTTGACGGACTTTTAATCAGTACGAAATCAAAATTAGCCGCCGCAACGCAAAACGGCGAACCGTTTACGGACGATGAAATTAAGAGAATTTTTGGCGAAGGCTACCTAGGGAACATCTGCATAACCTTCTTGTAAACCCTGACAGCGTGAACGCCATAGACTGCGTTGAATACACATGAAACAAACCAGCCTATCGATCAGCGGCTTTGAGCTGCAAAGTAAACGCACACGTCGACGAGAGTTT
>NZ_JAVKLW010000088.1:0-2535 GCF_031538885.1 Limnohabitans sp. | reverse complement strand
TTGAGCACCTTGATCAAGCGCGTAGCGTTGGGCGTACAAATAGCCCGTGTTGCTGTAGCCAATGGCTTGAGCGCTTGCAGAGGATGTCAAGTGCGCCCAAGTGCCCTGCCCTTGCTGGCCTGACATGAAACCAATGCCTAGCTGGTTGGCCGCATCGGCGGCACTGTATTTACTCTTGCCGCGCCACACACTGATCAACGACATAGGGCCTTGGCCTACGCAGGAAATTAAGCTGGCGTAGTAGTCATAGGTGACGGTATCAACGCCACCGCCTTTACCGCCGCCTTGACTTGTGCGTTTTTCGACGGACTCAAAGTCGCCGTACCACACCAAATTGACTGACAAGCGATTGCGCCCATAGAGCAAAGCCACGGGTGTGCCTTCAGCGCTCTGCTGGATGGGTACGCCGCCTATGCGAGCTTCAGGGGTGATGTCTGTAGTACCGGCCATGATTATTTGAAAAATGAAAAATGCTGTACGGAGCGTCCCACCAGAGGTGGCGCACACGGATCGGTCAAAACAACACCAAGCCCCATATAACTGTGCACAGACAAGCCCCCATCAACCAAGATGGCCGAGTGGCTGTAGGTGCGGCCAAATCGGTACAGCGCCATATCGCCCACGCTGGGGGTGTCTACAGGGTGGGCATGTTCTAAAACGCCCGCTAAGTAACGCTCTTCGTCACGGTGAAGCATCCAGTCGTTGGGGTAGTAGCCGGTGTCAAACGCATCCATCAAACCCACGGCGCTGTATACAGCAATGAGAATTTGCAAGCAATCGACCCCCACGCCTTTGATACGCGCCATGTGGTGGTAGGGCGTACCCAGCCACGAACGTGCTTCGGCACAAATTTGCAAGCGTTGCGGCATGGCAGCGGTCATACGGGGATGGCCGTTTCAGCGGCGGGGATGAATGGAAAACCACCGTAGTTCGCCTTGTTTGCATACACGGCTTCGCATACGCGAATGGTTTTGTCGCACCCCCAAGTAACTTGAAAGGTGTCGCCCACGGCAACCTCCAAGCCAGCAGGACGAAGCAATGTGGCAGTGTTGCTCGACCATGCTTTGACTGGGTAGGTGAAGCCCGCGTTTTTTCCACTGGTGAACTTGAGTTGGCCGCCCTGCAAAACCACGCCCAACGACACAGCTGAAGAGCCAGAACCCGCAGCGGTGGAGATGTCGCCGTTGATGGACGTTTGAAAACTCCACCGTTGCATGACCAAGGTGACAGCACCTGTGGTGGTGCGTTTGGCAGTGCCACAAGCCGTGTCATAGAGAGTCCATGTGCAGCCCGCCTGATATGAACGCACGGGCTGCTGCGTGTTGAGCAACTGCAAATGGTTGTTGACCTTCACCTCAAGATGCGAACGACCACCCGACACATCTGCAACCGTGCCAGCAAAGCGTGTGAGCACGCCTGCCCATCCGCTGGTCCAATCGGCGGCATAGGCCCTGTACAGACGCACAGACGCACCGTCAAGACGACCAGAAACGGCAGCCTTGATAAGCGGTATGGAACCAATGGTGACGGTGTCGTCAGCAATGATGGTGAGGTTCAAACTGTCAACCTGCACGCCAATGACCAGCTTGATGTTGTTGCGGGTGATGATTGGCCCCACATTGAACATGGTGGTGAGGCCAGCAATCACCACTGTCACAGGTGCATCAGCGCTGGTCCAGCGAATGACGGTACCGTCTTGCAAGGTGATTTCGTAGCAGTCGACCACCACCAGTTGATCACTGGTGAGCAACAAGTTGTTCAAGGCATCAGGAACGGCGATCATGTGCGCAGCTTGCAGGTGATGAAGCTCACCTGCCCTTTCCACAGGTCTTTCATGAATTGCTCGGTGGCGAATTCGTCTTTGTCAAAGCGACAACGCCAAAGGTAAGTGCCAGTCCATGTAAGCGCAATACCCGTCATGGGAGCCGTTGCAAAAGTGACCGTGCCTGCATTGGCATCAATGGTGCAAGCAGACACAGACGCACCATTTGCAAACACAACTGCACCTGGCAGACAAGCAGCCACAGGCTCAGACACTTGGGCGCCGTATGTACGCGCTAAACGAAAGACGGTGGTGACGCCATCGCCCACACCGAATGTTTGATTGACTGCAAGACTAAAAGCAGGATCGGGATCAGAAAACAAAAAGGTGTCAAACTGCCCACGCATGCGACCAAACAAGCCTGCGATTTGCTGCAAGTCGGTCTTGCTGCCTTCGCGCAAAAACTCGTAGCTGAGGTTGTATTTGTAGCGGGCATAGGCCCAATTGCTCAGGCGCACCTCTTGCCCGCTGGTGCTGGTTTGAACGTGGGTGCTGTACAGGGCTGTGCGACCAATGGGCCACGACAAGCCGGGTAAGCTGGGGTACAACAAGTTGCTCATTTTTTACGGATGCCGTTGCGGTAGGCGGCGCTGAGGGCATTCACCAACGCGTTTTGATTGCCCATGAGGACACGTTGCACACTGGCGCCATCGAGCGCACTGACGTGCAGCGTGACATTGGGTGCAGACGCCTGCGATGACTGAGGGTTGTCG
>NZ_JAVKLW010000087.1:0-6977 GCF_031538885.1 Limnohabitans sp. | reverse complement strand
GCGTACCCAAGTGCGTACCCAGCCGCGCGCAAATAAAGAGTGGAAGTGTTTTTTCATGAGTGATCTATACGCGTTGGGTGCTTGTGCTGGTCACAAACAAACCGCTGGGGCGCCACACCAACAGCGCAATCACCGCCAAATACAGCAATGCATCTCTGAAAGGTCGCGCGTCCATTGGCAAACCCGCTTGCAAAGCGGTGCTGACCAAACCCATTAAAAAACCGGCGAGCACCGCCCCGACCAAGCTGCCCAAGCCACCAATAACAGTGGCAATAAATGCCACCAACATGATGGAGCCGCCCAT
The DNA here is from genome assembly GCF_031538885.1 of Limnohabitans sp. GTDB lineage: Bacteria > Pseudomonadota > Gammaproteobacteria > Burkholderiales > Burkholderiaceae_C > Limnohabitans. The sequence goes on along the minus strand of NZ_JAVKLW010000087.1, from coordinate 6,673 downwards.
GCGGATGTCCAGCACACCGGTCTTGGTCACCATGAGTAAACCCACTATCGCCGCCAGTACACCCGACAGCGCAAAGGCCACCAAAATCACCTGGTTGGCGCGCACGCCGAGCATGCGAGCCATGTCAAAGTCTTCGGCGGCAGCCCGCATCTCTAGCCCGATGCGGGTGTGTCGCAACATCCACACCAAGCCCACCAGCAGTAAGGCCGTCACGCTGATGGTGAGCAGTTGCAGTGCGGGCACACGGGCCCCCAAAAAAATCATGGGGACATTCAATTCGGACCATAAATCAATCGCCTTGGGGCGACTGCCGTGCAAGGCCATTAGTCCATGCAGCACCATGGTACCGACCGCAAAAGCCGCCACCATGGTAGTGGCGGCATTGACGCGGCGCAGATGACGAAACACCAGTAACTCCATGCCAACAGACAGCGCCGCACCGATCAGCAACACCAACACAATCAAAACCGGCGCGGGCAGCGCACCAAGGGCCAAGGTGGTCACAGTTTCTGTTGTGGGGACGATGAGCGAAAACACACAAAACGCGATCACCTCGCCCCAAGCAAAGTTGACCAGACGCATCACCCCAAAAATAAGCGCAATCCCCAGTGCGGCCAGTGCATACAGGCTGCCTAAGCTCAAGGCATCAAATAGATATTGCAATGCAGAAGTCATGGGCGTTTCCTTATGAAATTTTTTCGAGACGCGCTTGTCGTTCACATGCCGAAATAGGCGGCTTCAATCGCTTGTGCATCTAGGCTGCGAGCCGAACCTTCGAGCACCACTTGTCCGCTGCGCAGTAACACCATGTGCGCGCCTGTCATGACCACGCGCGCGGAGCTTTGCTCCACAATCAGCAGCGACAACTGGTTTCGCGCTTGCAGTGTGTGCAAGGACTCATAGACCTGATCGGTGACCTTGGGCGCTAGTCCCAGAGAAGGTTCATCAATCGCCAGCAGAGTCGGGGCCGTCATCAGTGCACGGGCAATCACCAGCATTTGCTGCTGACCGCCCGAAAGCAAACCAGCTTGTACATGCGTGCGCTCCTTGAGCATCGGAAACACGTCCAGCAGAGAGTCCAAATCAGCAAGCACTTGAGCCTTGTCGCGCCGCCGCCCGCTGGCCACGCGCAGGTTCTCCAATACCGACATACTGCCAAACACATGCCGCCCCTCAGGCACCATGGACAAGCCCGCCACGGCCACCCGTTCGGCTGAAAGTCCGGTGACATCGTGGCCTCCCAGAAAAATTTGACCAGACTGAGGTTTGACCACGCCCGCCAAGGCTTTCATCAGGGTAGATTTGCCTGCGCCATTGGGGCCTGTGATCATCACGGTCTGGCCTTGTGCCACGCTCAAACTGACGCCGCGCAAGGCTTTGACCCCGCCGTAGGCCACACACAAGTCTTTAATTTCCAATCGTTTCATGGTGCGCCTCGGCTCGCGACCGTCTGAAGGTTTTCGGGCAAGTCTGTTGTCGTGCCCATGTAGGCGTGACGTACCGCTTCGTTGTGACGTATCTCATCGGGCTTGCCACTGGCAATCACCGCACCCGCGTCAAGAACCACGATGTGCGCACAGGTTTGCAGCACCATGCGCACGTTGTGTTCGATGAGCAAGACGCCACAACCCCGATTCAGCGCAATGTCACGGATGAGGGCCGACAAATCTGTCGCCTCATGGTCTGACATGCCGGCCGCCGGTTCATCCAGCAGCAAGAAGTGCGGGTTTTCCATCAAAGCGCGGGCGATGGCCACGCGCCGCTCGTCGGTGTAAGGCAAGCCTCCCGCCAAATGCGTGGCGAGGTTCTGGAGCTGCATTTGGGCCAGTAGTTCGCACGCTTGTTGGCGCGCCACGCGGGGGTTTTGGCCCAGTGCCGTGGCGGTGACCATCAAATTCTCCAGGACAGAGAGCCCCTTGAAAAGACGTCCGGCCTGGAAGGTGCGGGCAATGCCCAAGCGCCTGAAGTGATGGGCCGACAAGCCATTGAGCGTGCGAGTATCCAAACTGATCACGCCGCTGTTGACGGTTTGAAAACCGGTGAGCACGTTGACCAGCGTGGTTTTGCCCGCGCCGTTGGGGCCAATAAGACCCACTACCTGAGCGCGGCGAACCTCGATATCCACTTGGCGCAAGGCATGTAATCCCGCAAATGCCACGCTAATGTGCCGCGCTGTCAGCACCTGGCTACCAGACAAGAAGGGCGTTTTCATTGTTGATTCAACGAACGATGCAATGAACGGCTTCTAGACTTAATGGCCGCTGATGACATAGGTGCCGCTCTCGTTGAGCGTCGATGTCCAGCCCGGCTGAATGACGATGGTGGTGGTGGGTTCCTCGATCACAGCAGGCCCCACAATGCAATCCTTGGCGCCGAGTTTTTGACCGTCATACACCGGCGTACTCTGGGCCTGGGCTTCGGGTGAAAATATCATGTTGCGGTGACATTTGAGCGCCTGCCCAATGCCGGCACTGACTTCCAATGCTTTGTGAACCAGCGGCTTGGTGCGCCCGCTGACCGTGCTCTCGATATTGACCACCTCGATCATGCTGTCAGGTTCGTCGTAGGTGAAAAGCTGACGATGCAATTGGTGAAAGGCCGCGCGAATCGTCGCGATGGTGGCGTCGTTTACGGGCGAATTGCCAATGTCCACGGTGCATTCATGCACCTGACCCAAGTAGCGCATATCGATGTTGCGCTGGAACACGATGTCACCAGGCGCCACGCCTTCGGATCGCAGCGCCGCAATGGCCTGGGCCTCCAAATCCTGAAAACGATACTCGATGGTGTTGAGATCGGCCCGCTCATCCAGCCGCATGGGCGTGGCGGCCATGTAGTTGTAGCGCACATCCGACAGAATTTGCCCAAAGGCGCACAGCCCCGACGCCAGTTTGGGCACCAAAACGGACTTGATGCCGATTTCTCGCGCCAGCGCCGTGATGTGCAGTGCGGTCGCACCACCGGCGCCGATCAAAGCGAAATCGCGCGGGTCGTAGCCGCGTTCGATGGACACACGGCGTATGCCATTGACCATGTTGTTATTGACAATGCTAAAGATACCAAAAGCTGCCTGCTCGACGCTGATACCCAGGGGTTTGGCCACATGCTGCTCTATGGCGCGCCGCGCCGCTTGGGCGTCTATCTTTAAGCGTCCGCCCAACAGGTGTTCGGGGTTGAGGTAACCCAGCGTGACGTTGGCATCGGTCACCGTAGGCAGTGTGCCGCCACGCTGGTAGCAAGCAGGCCCAGGGTGAGCGCCGGCAGACTGCGGCCCTACGTTGAGCACGCCCATGCTGTCGATCCAGGCGATTGAGCCGCCGCCTGCTCCCAATGTTTCCACTTGGATCATGGGGCAACCAATGCGGTAGCGCAAAAAGTCCATGTCTTTGCTGACGTTGGTTTTGCCGTCCTTGGTCAAGGTGATGTCAAACGAAGTGCCGCCCATGTCCACGGTGATGTAATTATCAAATCCCAGCGGCTTGGCCACATGACGCCCCGCCATAGGGGCGGAGGCTGGACCGGAATTGATGGCGTTGACGGCGCGGCCAACCATGGCCTCGCGTGCGGCCATGCCGCCGTTGGATTGAAAGTAACGCACCGGCACTTTCACCCCCGCTTGTTTGTAGAACGCATCGATGCTGTCCACATAGGCGGCCAGGACCGGTCCCAGATAAGCGTTGACCACGGTGGTGGAGGTGCGGGTGTATTCGCGCATTTGTGGGAACACCTCGGTGCCCACCGACACATAAACGCCAGGCAGCATGTCCCGCACGATCTGCGCGGCCCGTTTTTCGTGCGCATCGTTGGCGACGCTCCACAGAAAAGACACCGCCACGGCTTGTACTTTTTCACGGCGAAACAATTCGCATGCGGCGCGTACATCGTCTTCATTCAAAGCCGTGCGTACCGTGCCATCGCTGATGACGCGTTCACGCACTGGCACACGCAAATGGCGATCGACCAGGATGCGCGCGGCCGGATATTCGGCGTCGTAGCGATAGCCTTCTTCTTTGTGGCCAAGACGAATTTCCAGGGAATCTTCATGACCCGCCGTGCACAGCAGGCCGGTTTTGACCCCTTTGTGCTGGATCAAAGCGTTGAGCGCGACGGTTGTGCCATTGACGCACAGCTCGGTTTGTTCCAGGATGCGGGCCATGGGGATACCCATGGTTTCAGCGATCTGGGCAAAGCCTTCGGCAATGGCTTTGGTGCCATCTTCGGGCGTAGAGGTGGCTTTGAAAAGATGAATGTGGCCAGCGTCATCGGCCAGCACGAAGTCGGTGAAAGTGCCACCCGCGTCCACTCCAAGGCGATAGCTCATGTTAACTCCTTTAATCTGGTCCCTACAGCTTGACCGGTCCAGGTGCTGCAATCGACGTCCACGCCATACTCTGCGGCGGCAGCCTCAACTGATACATAACCGTTGCGCACGTCGTAGACCACTTGATCGATCGGTCGCATGAGCGGATTGCCCCAGCCGCCGCCCCCCGGATTGGTGGTTGATACCCGTTCGCCAGGGCGCACGCTGAGAATGGCATTGCTGCGCATGACCTCCAGCACCGCGTCGCCTTCCTTGCGCTCGATGCGACCGAGTTTGAGGTGTTCGCAGGCACTGCTGGCCCCATTGGCACCACTCGCAGGGTGGTGGCGTCCTTCGCCAAAACTCACCACCGTCATTTCGTGGTCCAGCGGTTCGACTTCCCACTCGGTGGCGCAACCGCCCCGACGCAGGCCAGCACCGCCACTGTCGCGCACCAAACCGTAACGATGGATTTGAATGGGGTAGCTGTACTCCAGAATTTCGATGTCCCCAGAGGTGAGCGCACCAAAGCAACACTCAGGGCCCACGGCATTCCAGCCGTCCTGTGTGGATGTGGCACCGGCACCGCTGATTAAGGACGCTAGTACCATGGTGACGTATTCCTCGCCGGTGCGTTTGTCGCGTCCGGCAATGTTGACCCCACTGGAATGCCCCCAGGTGCCCACGGCACGATCGGGCGCGGCTTTTTCCAGCGCCAGACGAACTGCGTCGCACAGGGTTTCCATGGGCGTGGTGGTGCAGTTCACATGCGGCGCCGGTTCTTGCGCGTTGCACAAGGTGCCCTTGGGGCCCAAGTCCACCGAGACGCAGCGGTACAGACCTTCGTTGTAGGGCGGCGCGACTTTGGCAAACATCATGAGTCCAAGGTAGACGCCAGAATAGGAGTTGCCCGCATACGAATTGATGAAGTAGGGCACTTGTGGCGGGCTTTGAATACCGATGTGGCAGGTGTCGCCGGCGATGGTGACTTTGGCATGAATTTCCAGCTCGCCCAGACCGTGACCTGCGTCCTCCAAAACGGCACTGGCTTCATACACCCCGTCAGGCACGGATTGGATGAGCGTGCGCATGGAGCGGTCGGCCATATCCATCAGTTCGTCCAGACAATCACTGACCTGCGCGCTGCCGTATTTTTGGCACAGGGCGATCATGTTGCGCTCGCCGATTTGAACCGTGCCTAGCTGGGCGCGCAGATCACCTTCCCAGTCGCGGCGCGAACGCACATTGGCCAACAAAAAGTTGATGACGTCGCGCCGTTCCTTGCCTTTTTCGTAGAGCTTGATGGGGGGAATACGCAAACCCTCGGCGTAGATTTCCGTGGCATTGGGGTTGTACCCAGCCGGCACAGGGCCACCAATGTCGGCGACGTGGCCTTTGCACACGCTCCAGAACATCAAACGCCCTTCCACAAACACGGGTTTGTACATGCAGCAGTCCAAAATGTGGCTGCCCATCATCACGGGGTCGTTGTGGTAAATCACATCACCGTCATGCACGTCGTCACCGAGGGCGGCAATCACGGCCTTCATGGCGGGCATCAGACCGCCTAAGTGAATCGGAATGTCCTGACCTTGGATGATCATCTCGCCACGGTGATTGAACAGGGCGTTGCTGTAGTCATGCGCGACGTTGAACACGCTGGACCGCGCCGTTTTCTCCAGCGTGATTGACATTTCTCGTTGCGTCGTTTCGAGAACCCCGCGTATCACGGCCAAGGTGATCGGATCGACTTTAGGTTTGGTTTGAGTTTGCATCTTTTGTCTCCCTTTTTTTCAACCTGAATGGTTGGTTTTATGGAGCGCAAGAATAAGTTCAAAAGCGGGCGGCGGCTTGCGATCTTGCGCACATTAGTTTGATGCGCAGTGCAAACAAGGGCAGCATGCTTGATGTCTATAATCGCGACCGGTTTGTAATCCACAATCCGCAAGCCGCCATCATCAGCCCCTGCTCACAACTCTCTCTCTCTCTCCTTTAAGGATATTTTGATGAACTTTTCACTCACGCATCTTTCAACCGTTTTCAAGTACGGTGGCATTAGCTTTATTGCGGGCACGGTCAACCACGGATTTTTTAGCGAAACCCGTTCGCTGTGGACGGCTGGCTTGGGCGTATTGTTCTATCTGGTTGGCGCATGGTTGGAAATGCGCAAGCATCCCACTGCGGCAATAAAGTGGCGTGAGGTGCTGGGCTCTGGCATTGTCTTTTCCATCGTTTTTGCGATTGGAATTGGATTTTTTACGGGCGGATTGCAGCATTTCCCCGACTCACCGCAGCGCAGCCTGTGGGTTGTTCCGCTGGGTTTTGCACTCAGCGTTTGGGCGATGTACGTGATGGGCGACAAAGCGCAAAACG
>NZ_JAVKLW010000086.1:0-7274 GCF_031538885.1 Limnohabitans sp. | reverse complement strand
TCATTTGGCAGCCATGGATGAAATGGCGCGTGGCCACATGATCGCTGACACCGTGGCGGTGATTGGCACCATGGACATTGTGTTCGGGGAAATTGACCGATGAGTTCTGTAAACACCCACCACAGCGCACCGCTGTCGGCCCAAGCCCTCGAGCGTTTTGCGCGTGAAGTCGCCAAATACCCAGACGACCAGAAGCAATCGGCCGTCATGGCGTGTTTGTCCATCGCCCAGCAAGAGCAGGGCTTTGTCAGCGCCGAGAGCGAGCGCGTGATTGCTGAGTTGCTGGGCATGGCCCCCATGGCTGTGCACGAAGTGACCACCTTCTACAACATGTACAACCAACAACCGGTTGGCAAGTTCAAGATCAACGTGTGTACCAACCTGCCATGCCAGTTACGCAACGGGCAGGGCGCTTTGATGCACTTGGTCAAGACCCTCGGCATTGAAGTCGGCGAAACCACTGCGGATGGCATGTTCACCATCCAGCCCAGCGAATGCATGGGCGCTTGCGCTGATGCGCCCGTGTTGTTGGTGAATGACCGCACCATGTGCAGCTACATGAGCGACGACAAGATCGACCAGATGGTAGCAGGCTTGCGCGCGGTGAAGGAGTAAGCATGACTACCTCTAGCCAAGCTTTACAAGTTCTCTCCCAATTCCAAACGACCGCGGTGGAGACTTGTTTCCACGACCGTCACATCGGCCCACAAATTTTGGCGGGTCTGAACGGCAACAACTGGTCCTTGCAAGACTACGTGGTACGCGGCGGCTACCAAGCCCTGCGCAAAATCTTGACCACGGGCATGACGCAAGATGAAGTCATCGCCACCGTCAAAGAGTCTGGCTTGCGTGGTCGTGGTGGTGCGGGCTTCCCCACAGGTTTGAAGTGGAGCTTCATGCCCCGTCAGTTTCCGGGCCAAAAGTACTTGGTTTGTAACTCCGATGAGGGCGAGCCCGGGACGTGCAAAGACCGCGAAATCTTGCAGCACAACCCCCACATTGTGATTGAAGGTATGGCCATCGCCGCTTTTGCCATGGGCATCAGCGTGGGCTACAACTACATTCACGGTGAAATCTTTCAAACCTACGAGCGTTTTGAAGCCGCCCTTGAAGAAGCCCGCGCTGCTGGCTACTTGGGTGACAACATCTTGGGTTCCACCTTCAGCTTCCAGTTGCACGCGGCCCACGGTTTTGGCGCTTACATCTGCGGCGAAGAAACTGCGTTGCTCGAGTCGCTCGAAGGCAAAAAAGGCCAGCCCCGTTTCAAACCACCGTTCCCCGCGAGCTTTGGTTTGTATGGCAAGCCCACCACCATCAACAACACCGAAACATTCGCTGCGGTGCCTTGGATCATCAACCACGGTGGTCAGGCTTATCTCGAATGCGGCAAGCCCAACAACGGCGGCACCAAGATTTTCTCGGTGAGCGGTGACGTGGAGCGTCCCGGCAACTATGAAATTCCTATGGGCACACCGTTCTCCAAACTGTTGGAGTTGGCCGGTGGCGTGCGCAAGGGTCGCAAGCTGAAAGCTGTGATCCCTGGCGGTTCGTCATCCCCCGTGCTGCCTGCTGACATCATCATGGACTGCACCATGGACTACGACAGCATCGCCAAAGCTGGTTCAATGCTGGGCTCCGGTGCGGTGATCGTGTTGGACGACTCGCGCTGCATGGTCAAGAGCCTGCAACGCTTGAGCTACTTCTACATGCACGAGTCATGCGGCCAATGCACCCCTTGCCGCGAAGGCACAGGTTGGTTGTGGCGCATGGTAGACCGCATTGAGCGTGGCGAAGGCCGCGAAAGCGACTTGGCCTTGCTCGACAACGTGGCAGAAAACATCATGGGCCGCACGATTTGCGCCCTCGGAGATGCAGCAGCCATGCCCGTGCGCGGCATGATCAAGCACTTCCGCCATGAGTTTGTTCACCACATCACGCACAAGACCTGCTCGGTCGCTGCCTACGTTTGACACGGATAAGTGCCATGATTGAAATCGAACTCGACGGTAAAAAAGTAGAGGTCCAAGAAGGCTGCATGGTCATGCATGCAGCTGAAAAGGCCGGCACTTACATTCCGCATTTTTGCTATCACAAGAAACTCAGCATCGCGGCCAACTGCCGCATGTGCTTGGTCGATGTGGAAAAAGCCCCTAAACCCATGCCCGCCTGCGCCACGCCTGTGACGCAAGGCATGATTGTTCGCACCAAGAGCGAACGCGCCATCAAGGCCCAACAGTCGGTGATGGAGTTCTTGCTCATCAACCACCCGCTGGATTGCCCCATTTGTGACCAAGGCGGTGAGTGCCAGTTGCAAGACTTGGCTGTGGGCTACGGCGGCACCACGTCACGCTACGAAGAAGAAAAGCGTGTGGTGATGCCTAAGGATGTGGGCCCTCTGGTCAGCATGCAAGAGATGAGTCGCTGCATTGCCTGCACACGCTGCGTGCGCTTTGGCCAAGAAGTGGCCGGCGTCATGGAGCTGGGCATGTCCCACCGAGGCGAGCACGCTGAGATTGAAACCTTTGTGGGTCAATCGGTGGATTCCGAGCTCTCAGGCAACATGATCGACATCTGCCCTGTGGGCGCGTTGACCAGCAAGCCATTCCGTTACAGCGCCCGTACCTGGGAATTGAGCCGTCGCAAATCGGTTAGCCCACACGATGCCACTGGTGCCAACCTGATCGTTCAAGTCAAGAACAACAAAGTCATGCGCGTCGTGCCTTTGGAAAACGAAGACGTCAACGAGTGCTGGATTGCGGACCGCGATCGCTTCAGCTACGAGGCCTTGGAAAGCGCAGACCGCTTGACCAAGCCCATGCTCAAGCAAGGTGGTGCATGGAAAGAAGTCGATTGGCAAACTGCCCTCGAATACGTGGCCAACGGCTTGCAAGGCGTCAAAGCCCAGCATGGCGCACAAGCCATTGGCACTTTGGCCAGCCCACACAGCACGGCGGAAGAGTTGTACTTGGCCGCTGGTCTGACACGCGGCTTGGGTAGCCAAAACATCGACACGCGTTTGCGTGCTGCTGACTTCCACACCGACGTGAACTCGGAGCACGGCGGTGCCGTACGGGCTCGTTGGTTGGGTACATCTGTGGCTTCTCTCACCACACTGCAACGTGCATTGGTGATTGGCGGCAATATTCGTAAAGACCAACCTTTGTTGGCCCAACGTCTGCGCCAAGCGGTGCGCAACGGCGGCAAGGTCAATGCTTTGAACGCACAAGCCTTTGATTGGGCGATGCCTGTGGCTAACACCATGGTGGCTGATGCCGCCAACTGGGTACAAGCCTTGGCGGACATCGCGGCTGCCGTGGGTGCCATCACCGGTACGGCAGCACCCGTGGCTGGTAACGCCAACAGTGCCGAAGCACAAGCCATCGCCAAGTCATTGACCGGCGGTGAGCGCAAAGCCATTTTGTTGGGCAACGCCGCTGCACATCACGCCAAAGCATCGAGCTTGCTGAGCTTGGCCAACTGGATTGGCGCACAAACTGGCGCCACCGTGGGTTATCTCGGCGAAGCTGCGAATACCGTCGGCGCTCAAGTGGTGGGCGCCTTGCCAAAAGCGGGCGGTCAAACTGCAGGCCAAATGTTGGCAGGTGGTTTGAAGGCCGTCGTGTTGCTCAACACCGAGCCAGCTTTCGATGCGGCCAACGGCACGGCGGCGGCACAAGCCATCGGTCAAGCCGAGATGGTTGTGACCTTGTCACCCTTCAAGGCCAATATGGACATCAGCGATGTGCTCTTGCCCATCTCGCCTTTCACTGAGACCGCTGGCACGTTCATCAACACCGAAGGTCGTGCACAAAGCTTTCACGGCGTGGTCAAGCCTTTGGGTGAGACACGTCCTGCTTGGAAAGTCTTGCGTGTGTTGGGCTCCATGCTCCATGTGCCCGGCTTCGAATTCGAGACCATCGACGAAGTGCGCGCCCAAGCGATTCCCGCCGATGTCCACGCTTTGCTGTCCAACGCATGCACGGCCAATGTGGATGTGAGTCCCGCAGCAGGTCAGCCTGCCAGTGCAGCGATTTATCAACTCGACAGCTTGGTGCGTCGCGCACCATCGCTGCAACTCACGGCTGATGCAAAGCAACCTGCGGTTGCGGCTACGTTGCAAGGAGGTCTGTGATGGGTGACAACATTTACAACGCAGGCTTTGGCTTGATGTCCGATGTGTGGTGGACCACACTGGCTTGGCCCGTTCTGTGGGCTTTGCTCAAGATAGTTGCGGTGCTCTTGCCTTTGCTCGGTTGCGTGGCTTACCTGACTTTGTGGGAACGCAAAGCCATTGGGTACACCCAAATCCGCAAAGGCCCGAACCGCACAGGTCCTGGTGGTTTGCTGCAACCCATCGCGGACGCGCTGAAGTTGCTCACCAAAGAAATCATCATCCCAACGCAAGCGACCACCAGCTTGTTCTTCTTGGGCCCCATCATGACCATCATGCCGGCCTTGGCTGCATGGGCGGTGATTCCTTTTGGACCTGATGTGGCGTTGGCCAACGTCAACGCGGGCTTGCTGTTCTTGATGGCCATCACTTCGCTCGAAGTGTACGGCGTCATCATCGCGGGTTGGGCGTCTAACTCCAAGTACGCCTTCATTGGTGCCATGCGCGCATCGGCCCAAATGGTGAGCTACGAAATCGCGATGGGCTTTTGCTTTGTGATCGTCTTGATGATCTCCAACAGCTTGAACATGACCGACATCGTGATGGGGCAAGCCAAAGGCATGATGGCAGGCAAGGGCTTGGGTTTTTTGTCTTGGAACTGGTTGCCTTTGTTCCCCGTTTTCATCATCTACTTCATCTCCGGTTTGGCTGAAACCAACCGTCACCCGTTTGACGTGGTGGAAGGTGAGTCTGAAATTGTGGCCGGCCACATGATCGAATACTCAGGCATGTCCTTCGCCATGTTCTTCTTGGCTGAATACGCCAACATGATCTTGGTCTCGATGTTGACGGTTGTGATGTTCTTGGGCGGCTGGTTGTCTCCCATCGACAACGCACTGTTCAACCTGATTCCGGGTTGGATTTGGCTCGGCCTCAAGACCTTTGTGGTCGTGACCATGTTCTTGTGGGTGCGTGCCACGTTCCCACGGTATCGCTATGACCAAATCATGCGTTTGGGTTGGAAGATTTTCATTCCTCTCACCCTGATTTGGTTGTTGGTGGTGGGCGTTTGGATTCAAACCCCTTGGAATATCTGGAATTAATATGAAACCCCCACGTTCTGCACTGCGTGTCATCACTGCCCCCCGAGGGGGTGCTGGCCTCCCTTGGGGCGGCCCTGCGCGAGGCCAATCATGACCACCACTACACATTCCGTTCCTTTCTCGTTGCGCGACTTTTTGTCTAGCTTCCTGCTGATTGAGCTGTTCAAAGGCATGGCCCTCACAGGCAAGTACATGTTCTCGCGCAGCATCACCATTCAGTTTCCGGAAGAGAAGACACCTTTGTCGCCTCGTTTCCGTGGCCTACATGCTTTGCGCCGTTACGACAACGGTGAAGAGCGCTGCATCGCATGCAAACTGTGTGAGGCTGTCTGCCCAGCGATGGCAATTACCATCGAATCTGACCAGCGCGCAGACGGCAGCCGTCGCACCACCCGCTACGACATCGACTTGACCAAGTGCATCTTCTGCGGTTTCTGCGAAGAGAGCTGCCCCGTGGATTCGATCGTGGAAACACACATCTTTGAGTACCACGGCGAAAAACGCGGTGACCTGTACTTCACCAAAGAAATGTTGTTGGCAGTGGGCGACCGCTACGAACCCGAAATCGCTGCCAACAAAGCAGCTGACGCCAAATACCGTTGAAGATTTAATGATGGACGTACTTATGAATGTGAAGTCGGCTCTTTTTTACGCGTTCTCAGCCGTCATGCTGTTTGCGTCATTCCGCGTTATCACGGCGCGTAACCCTGTGCATGCCGCGCTGTACTTGGTCTTGGCCTTCTTCCAAGCCTCGGGCGTCTGGATGTTGCTTAAAGCAGAATTCCTCTCTATCGCTCTCGTGCTCGTGTACGTGGGTGCGGTCATGGTCTTGTTTTTGTTTGTGGTGATGATGCTCGACATCAACATCGACAGCATTCGCCAAGGCTTCTGGAAACACTTCCCACTCGCCGCTACTGTGGGTGCGGTGATTGCCCTCGAATTAGCGGCTGTGTTGTTGGGTGGCTTTCGCATCAGCGAACCTCAAAAACAATTGGCAGCACAAGTGATTGCGCCTGCCGCCGTGACCGCCGTGGTATCTGTCGATGCGGCTTCAATGGCTGTGGACGCTGCGTCTGCTGCCTTGGCTGCAGCGTCAGCACCTGATGTGGGCCATGTGGTGGTGGCACAAGCCTCTAACACTAAGGCTTTGGGTATCTTGCTCTACACCGAGTACCTGTACCCCGTGCAAGTGGCGGCGTTGATCTTGTTGGTGGCCTTGATTGCGGCCATCGCTTTGACTTTGCGCGCACGCAAGGACAGCAAATTCCAAAATGCGGGTGACCAAGTGCGCGTCAAGGCCCGCGACCGTGTGGAACTGGTGAAGATGGACGCGGTCAAACCCGCGCCTGCTGCACCCGCCACTGAGGAGACAAAAGCATGAGCATCACCTTAGGCCACTACCTCACGCTGGGTGCGATTTTGTTCGCACTCTCCGTCATCGGCATCTTCTTGAACCGTAAAAACTTGATCGTCTTGTTGATGGCGATTGAGTTGATGTTGCTCGCGGTCAACATGAACTTCGTGGCGTTCTCACACTACCTGGGTGACTTGCACGGTCAAATCTTTGTTTTCTTCATCTTGACTGTGGCGGCTGCTGAATCTGCCATTGGCTTGGCGATTCTGGTGCAGTTGTTCCGCAACAAGTCCAGCATCAACGTAGACGCGCTCAACACGCTCAAGGGCTGATATGAAGCCCCCACGTTCATCACTTTGTGTATTCACTGCCCCCCAAGGGGGCGCAGGTCTGCCTTGGGGCGGCCCTGCGGGAGACCTGACATCATGACCCAAACCCTACAAGCCTCCACGCTGCTAGCTGTACCCATGGCACCGCTGGTGGGCTCAGCCTTGGCTGGTATTTTGGGTACACGCTTTGGCGGTAACCAAATTGGCCGCGGCGTGACCCACACACTCACCATCTTGGGCGTGTTCATCGCCTTTGTGTTGTCTGCCATGACGCTGCAAAGCGTGGCCTTGGACGGCGCGCGTTTCAATGACACCCTCTACACCTGGATGGTGGTGGGCGATTTGAAAATGGAAATCGGCTTCATGGTCGATGGCCT
>NZ_JAVKLW010000085.1:0-24413 GCF_031538885.1 Limnohabitans sp. | reverse complement strand
TAGTGCAGAGCTGGCCAGTGGCGAAACTTTGGTGATCTTGGACGGCAGCGCTGTCCTAGGTACGGCCAAGGTCAGCGGCACCAGTTGGACATTCACAACGCCCGCTCTCAGTGTAGGCAGCCACAGCCTGACAGCAGCGGTTCAGGATCTCGCGGGTAACTTCGGCGCGGCTTCTGGGGCCCACCGTGTGAGGCTTGAAAACACAGCACTCTCGCTGTCATCGGTCGAGGATACCGGTATCAGCAGCACCGACCATCTCACCAACAACGCCGCGGTCAAGGTCACAGGTCTTAGTAAAGAGGCAAGCTTTCAGTTCCAGATTGACGGCGGCACATGGCAAGCGGGGAGCCTCAATCAATTCAACCTGATTGAGGGCAAACACAGCTACGCCATTCGAGAAGTTGATGCGTCGGGTCACATCGGTATGGTCAGCAAGTCCGTTACTTACGCACTAGATACCAGCAGCCCAACAGGGGTTCCGATGCTCAGGCAGGTGCCCAGCACCAGCGCCAACGCCAGCGACCAAATCAACACCCCCAGCAGGGCCCACGTCACAGGCGTCGAGCTAGGCAACACCTGGCAGTACAGCACAAACAACGGTACCACTTGGATCAACGGGAACACGTTGCCCGTTCGTCCGAGCTTGGACAGTCTGAATGTGCGCAACATCAGCGCCACACTCAACGGCGGCTCTATAGGTACTGACTTGAAGGCCTATGCGGTGGGTTTGTCCAACTCCAACACCGACACCAGCGTTAAACGCACGGTGTGGCTTGTAAGCTATGACGGCACCTATACCAAGGGCGTGCAATGCGAAATTTCCGTCAACGCCGACGGGCAGCTAACGGCAAAGGGGATATCAGCAGCCTACAAACAGGGAGATTTCACAACGAACTGGATGGATCAGGTCGTCAACAAAACCGTAACGACACACCCCTTCGCAACGGGTGAGGGGGTTACAGGTTATGGGGCCAAGTCGCTCAGTGTTGACGGATTGCGCTTTGGCAGCGGCTATTTGAGCGACACAACCTCCGCCGTGTTGCCAGAGGCTTATGCACTTGATCTACGTTCGGGCGCTCACAACTACCTGGTACGGCAGGTTGATGCGGCGGGTAATGCGGGGCCTGCCAGTGCCTCGACTTCTTTGACAGGCATAGCCTCATACCACCAACTGACCCTGTCCAGAGATACCGGATCCAGCGCTGACGATTGCGTCACCTCAGACGGACGTGTCAAAGTCAGCGAACTCACTGGCACCATCCAGTACAGCACCGATGCGGGTGCAACGTGGCAACAGGTGGCGCTTGGGCTTGGTGATATGACCGAAGACATGATCACTGGCACATTGAACGGTAGCTGGATCGGTAGAAACATGGAGGCCAAGGCGGTAGGGCTGCGGGGCGACTCCTCCTCAAAGTCCGTCTGGCTGGTGGCGTATGACGGCACCTACACCAAGGGCGTGAAAGTTGAATTCAGGCAAGCAAGTGGCGGCATCGTAGCGACCGCCTTGGAAGCAGCGTATATCGAAGGTAATTACGTTGCTGGCTTTGCAGACTTATCGCAAAGCCAAGTGAGGACTGCGCCTTACGCTGAAGACGATTCATCCCAAGGCTATGGTGTCAAATCTCTCCAGCTCAAAGGGGTTGACTTAATCAGCGGCATTTTCCACGCGACCTATATAAGCCAGACTCATCCGACCTCTGCCGTTTCTATTCCGTACGATCGGAGCAAGAGCTTTGCACTTCCAGAGGGCACTTACGAACCAGGACAAGTGCAAGTAAAGGCTGTATCTTCTGTACTAAAAGTTAAAGAGCTGACCAGCGACATGATCAGCGGCACGCTGAACGGTTTATGGGTTGGTTCTGACGTGCAAGCCCAGGTGGTGGGGCTGCGGGGCGACTCCTCCTCAAAGTCCGTCTGGCTGGTGGCGTATGACGGCACCTACACCAATGGCGTGAAAGTTGAATTCCGGCAAAACGGAAACAGAATAGTGACAGAAGCCACGGAAGCAAGGTACATCCGTGGCGATTATGTTGACGGGTTTGCAGACTTGTCGCCAAGCCAATGCACGTCTGCGCCTGTCGCAGACCACTATTCATCGCCAGGCTATGGGGTCAGATTCCTGCAACTCCTTAATGGGACTTATGCCATCAGTGGCTACAGGAGCCAGTCGGTGCAGATTGAGCGGCCGTCCGAAACATATGTCAACGACAAATTATGGACGGTTGATAAGACCGTGTTGGCGCCCACAATCGGGTCTATCGGCACAGATGACAACATACCAGTTAGCGGTTTGGAGCCCGGTGCGACTTGGAAATACAGAGTAGACGGCGGTGCTTGGCAGGATGGTAAAGGCTTCAACTTCAAGGCAAGCCTTGGCTCGCACACCTATGAGGTGTATCAGACGGATGTTGCTGGCTCAAGCAGTAGCTACGCAAGCAGTGCAGGCTCTGTAAGTTCTAGAAACACGCCGATACTTTTACAGGATACAGGTACAAGCTCAGCGGATGGCGTCACTTCCAATGGCTTGGTCACCTTCTCATTCCAACCATTGGTTTCTGGCGCTTTCCATGTAAATGATTGGCAGTACAGCACCACTGGCGGCAGAAGCTGGACCGCTGGCGAGACGATATTTCGACTGAAAGATTTAAAGCCTGAGCTTATTAAGGCCACGCTTAATGGAGGGAGCATTGGCTTTGATGCCAAAGCAACGGTCGTAGGCTGGGGCACCTACCCCGATGGCTTCTCAGCGAACTGCTGGCTGGTGTTCTACGATGGCACTTACACCAAAGGTGTTCGAGTCGAATTCATTAACGCTGCTGGTGAGGTTTACGCAACGGTCCTCGGTGCCGCCTACGCGAGGGGCAACCACGTGACCGACTGGCAGACCACCAGCAAAGAGACGACAAACGTCGCTAAAAATAGCGCTGAAAGTGGGTATGGCGTGAAGTCTCTGCAGTTCCAGGGCATCTCGTTTGGGGATGGATATCTGCAAGAACCCACATGGGATGAACACCGGTATCCTGCATCTATCGCCGTGGCCATTTTGGGAGGTTCCAAAAACTTCACGCCATTGAACCGAGCATTTGTCCTACCCGAAGGCACGTATGAGGCAGGACAGGTGGTGATTGCACGCAAACCCGATGGATCGGGCAATGTCGAAGTGCTTTCGACCAACAATCGTACTTGGACGATTGACCACAGCGTTGAGACACCTAAACTTTCAATCGATCGGGACAAGCCCGATCAGATCCAAGTTGAGGGCTTGGAGGCTGGTGGCCTTTGGGATTACAAAGTCGATGACGGTAATTGGACTCGAGGCACTGGCTCTTCGTTTGATGTACATCTTGGCACACACACCTATACCGTACGCCAAAGCGATCTGGCCGGCAATAGTTCGAACAGCACGGCATCCGTGCGTCATACCGCCAGTCTGCCGGTTCCAAAGCTGGATCTTATTTCTGAACCTGGTGTCAGCATCAAAGATGGCGTTACCCAGCACGATAAGCTCTCGATAAATGGTGTCATCAGTGGCGCTAAGACGCAGTGGCGGGTGGATGGCGATCCATGGAAGGACATGCCCAACGACCTTCGCCTGATTGACGGCAAACACACCTATCAGGTTCGGCAAATCAGCTCCGACGGACAGGTAAGCGAAGCCAGTGATTCGGTGACTTATACCCTGGACACCCAAGCGCCCATTCGCCCCTCCATGGTCTTGCATTTGGACAGCGGTAACGACAAGCGCGATGGTCTGACCAATACGGCCAGGGTCAAGATCGAAGGACTGGAGGCTGGCGCCACTTGGCAGTACCAAGTCGACGATGGTGCTTGGCAAACGGGTGGCACAACCCTGGAAGGGGCCGGCTTTGATTTGACACAAGGCAGCCACCGCTATGCTGTGCGCCAGACCGATGTGGCAGGCAACGTCGGCACGGCTAGCCAAGCCGCCACCTACACGCTGGACACCAGCGCCCCTAACGCCCCCACCCTCACGCTATCGCCCGTCTCGCAAGGTGCCGTCCGTGTGATCCAGGTTGGCGGCTTGGGGGCTGACGCTTCATGGAAATACCAGGTCGACGGCGGTACCGCATGGACTGCTGGCACTGGCAACAGCTTGGCCTTGGACGCAGGTACGCACACCTATACCCTGCAGCAATGGGACAAGGCGGGCAATAGCAGCTCAACAAGCAGCCTCACAGTCAATCAGAGTTCACTTCA
Source organism: Limnohabitans sp. (assembly GCF_031538885.1). Lineage (GTDB taxonomy): Bacteria > Pseudomonadota > Gammaproteobacteria > Burkholderiales > Burkholderiaceae_C > Limnohabitans. The sequence goes on along the minus strand of NZ_JAVKLW010000085.1, from coordinate 20,192 downwards.
GGTACGACTGCGTGAGGACACCGGATTCAGCGCACAGGATGGCTACACCCGGACGCCCACGGTACTCGTGAGCGGTGATACCAAGAGTCAGGGAGCCCTACTGCAGTACCGGATTGATGGCGGGGATTGGCGAGACGTTGGGAGCACGTCGTCGTTCAAACTGGTTGAGGGCAGCCACAACTACGAAGTACGCGAGGTCAGTTTGGCTGGCGTGTTGGCGAGCAGCGACACCATGCGTTTTACACTGGACACCACGGCTCCCTCGCCCTTGGTCTTAACCCTTGCGCCTGAAACGCATGATGTGGCGGGCACCGGATACAGCAAACAAGGCCGCATCAATGTCCTTGGCCTCGAAACCAACTGCACTTGGGAGTACCGTGTGGACGGTGGTCAATGGGCCCAAGGGGCTGGAGACTCCTTCTGGGGGACCCCTGGCAAGCACTTCTACGAAGTGCGCGCCCGCGATGCGTCGGGCAATGTGTCTGCTGCGCCCAACCTGCTTCGCAATGGAGACTTTGCAGAAGGTACCAATAGCTTTACCAGCGACTACTTGCAGCAATCCAGTCCGGCAGACGCGGGCACTTATGCCGTGGTCAGTGTCCTGCCCAATTGGGGCCTCGCGCATGCCAGCATCAAGGGCGGCGAGGGGCAGTTTCTGATTGCCAAAGGTGCCAGCGATGCCAACAAGCTTGTATGGTCTCAGCAGGTTGAGCTCAAGGCCGGCGAGCTGTATGATTTCAACGCATCTGCATTAGTCAATGCAGGCGCAGACCTGCAACTGACGGTCAACGGCGAGGATGTGGGCAATGCCTTCAAGCCACAGACGAGCCTGGACTGGCAGCACTGGGGCACTCGCTTCCTGAGTACCACCACTGGCACAGTCAAACTAGGCGTTCGCAGCAAGGGCGCAGACACGAAGGACAACAACCTTGCGCTGGACACACTGTCTCTCGAACGAGTGATGGGCATCGAGGTCAACACCCAAGCGGTGGAGCTGAAACTGTCCAGCGATACGGGGAGGGATGCGACGGATGGTGTGACCAGCAACGCCAGCATCTTGGTTGAAGGCCTGACCAGCGGTCAGGCTTGGCAATGGCGTGCCGATGGTGGTACTTGGCAGACTGGTTCCGGCAACAGCTTCCAGGCTCTGGCAGGCAAACACAGCTATGAGGCACGGGGCGAGTTTTCCGGAGGTTTCGGCGCCAGCAGTAACAAGCTGGATGTGCGCTACGACAACCAAGCGCCAAATTCTTTCGACACCAAAGCCCTGCATATAGCCAGCACGCCGGGGGGAGCTAGCAAGGCCAGCGCCAGTGTGGCTATATCCTCGGATGACGGGGCTTGTGTCACGTTCTGGGCGCATGGGCTAGAGGCCACAAAAACAACCACACAGCTGCTGAGTACCAATGGCACATTGGGTGGTCTCTATTTTCTAGACGGTAAGCTGGTCTACGAAGTAGGGGGCATCAAGCGCTATGCATCGGCCAATGGACAAGGCACCGACCAGGCCTCGGAGGCCAGCGTGTCAATGGACACCCTGTGGCACCACTACGCCTTGAATATCGATTCGAACGGTGGCGTAAGCATTTACCAAGATGCCGAGCAGATTATGGCCACGAACCTGCCTAATCACGACGCGTTCAGCAACGCAAATCTCACGTTCGGTGGCCACGCGACGTTAAACAACAGAGGTTGGGGAGGTGATTTCCTGAACATCCAAGTCTGGGATAAGGCCATGTCTCTGGTTCAAATCATCCAGGCTTCAGAGCCTATTTTGGAGCCAAGCAACGCCTCTGCCGACCTAAAGGCTTATTGGCCCGATGGCCAAGCAGCACTGGCCTCAACCCCGAACTTGAGCTTGAGTGGCCAGGCTGGACAAGCCGAGTTATTCAAGGTGCTAACGCTTCAAACGACAGCCAAGGCGGTCAATCTGCTATCCAACGGGGAGTTTGACAGCGCGACAGATTTTCTTAGCGACTATCAGAAGGTCAATTCAGTAACAGACACTGGACGTGTGGCCATCATCAATGAGGCCCCCGCTTGGGGGATCGGTGTGACCAAAGGCCACGGTAACGGAGGCAAATTTTTGTTTGCCGACGGCGCTGCAGATGCAACTAAAAAGGTCTGGTTTCAGACAGTCAGACTAGAAGCCGGCACGTCCTATGACTTCAGTGGTTTCGTGGCGGCCAACAATGGTGCTGTCTTGCAGCTGACCGTCAACGGCGTGGACGTGGGTGACGCGTTCAGCCCGGTGGCCGGCGCCGACTGGCAGGCATGGAAGGCCAGCTTCACCAGCACAGTATCGGGTGAGGTGACCATGGGTATCCGCGACAAGTCCACAGCTGCGGCCGCTAATGATTTTGCGCTGGACTCACTCGCGCTCTACCGCAAAGGTGACGGCTGGGGCGCCAGTGCACTCACGACAGATGGGGGCATCCTGGTCAATGGGGTGACGGCCGACACTCAATGGCAGTGGCGTATGGACAGTGGTGAGTGGTCTGCAGGAGACAGCAAGACATCCCAGATTCAAGCCTCGTCAGGCAAGCACTCTTACCAGGTTCGTTTGGTTGACACCGCCGGTAATGTGGGGGCTGCCAGTCAAGTGTTCACCGTTGACTACGATATCACGCGCCCTGAACTGGGCGTCACTCAAGCGGTTTCTGTCGCAGAGGCTACGCACACCGACAATTACACGGTGGGTGGTCAGACATTCAGCGACACGATAAAGTCTGGGCTGTTCGACAAGATTTCCTCTACTTGGACGCTAGCCGTCGACAAGCCCGTCACTCTCGGCGGCCAATATTCAGCGGGCGATGTGGTGCAGGTGTTTTTTAACGGTGCCGACAAGCCACTGGCCACTACCACTGCGAATAGTCAGGGCAACTGGACCCTGACCCTGCTGCCAGACGCCATGGAAAACATCCCGCTCGGCCGCAGCCGCATCGATGTCCGTATCACAGATGCGGCAGGTAACCTGTCTTCGAGTTTGGATAGCTTTGTGTTGGTACGCACACCGCAGCTCGACCAGCTGACCAGCAGAGCACAGTCCCTGCCCGACACCCAAGCCACGCCTAGTCCCGCGGTCGTTAAGACCGTGTTTTTGGAGCAGTTTGAAAACAATGATGCGGCTGCAACTCACGGCCTGGCGGTTAGCGGGCTAGGCATCGACCCTGGCGCCCCTCCTTCGGGGGACAAGATCTTGCTTAGACGCGGCGACAACTCATCCATTTGGAGCAAGATGGCGTACAACATCCCAGAAGGTGTGACGCTACAGTTCTCCTTCATGCTGTGCATAGGCAATGCACAGCAAGACCAGTTACCCCAGGTTGGCCTGTGGATCAATGGGGCCCGTATGGGCGATGTGACTGTTTTGCCGCAGGGAAGCAAGTGGACTAAAGTCACGGTCAACTTTGTCAAAAATGACAATGCTCCACTGGGTATGGAGCTGAAAAATGAAGTGACAGCAGGGACAAATGTGTACTTGGGCGTCGATGACATTCGTTTGAGCTACACCGAAAACAACAGCCCTGTAGCCCCCACCACCAATCTGCTGTCTGCGGGCAGTTTTGAACTGGGCAGCGCCAAATTGAAAACCAAAGGGTTTGACAACGCTGTCAGCCTCCTGCCCGAAGGCACTGTCAACATCTCTCGGGGTGAAGCCACCTCGGTAAGCAGTGCGCCCACGAACTGGAAACTAGGGAGCACTGCCGCTCGCGGCGATGCTCGGTTCTTGGCCGTGCACAGTAAAGGCGGTGGTCAGGTCGTCTGGAGCGAAACCCTGACAGAGCAATCCGGTGCCACCTTGTCCCTGAGCTATTGGGTGAACACTGGCGAGGGCTCTGCGCCTTTGCTCAGGCTCAAGGCCAACGGTCAGGTTGTTTCCGATGTAATGACCTCGACCATTGCTGCTTCGCAAGGCTGGACGCAGATTCAGGTGACCTTCACGGCGCCCGACAGCAAAGTCCCCCTACAGCTAAGCCTAGAGGACATGTCCTCTAGCGGCGCCCGTTTTGGTCTGGATGACCTGAATCTCCGGGTTATCTCGGCTCCGCCAGCCTCGACGGACTTGACCGACGGGACGACAGAGAGCAGTAGCACGGCCTCAAATGCGACCCCGACCACCCCATCGGCGATCAGCACGAGCCCGCCCCCACAGGAGCAATCCAATGCATCCACCTTGTCAGGCTTGTTGACAAGTCTGCAAACTGCAAGAACCGACAGTGATGTGTTGAATGCGATGCGCCAGTACCTGACTAACTACAACGACTTTGAGCTGCCAGCGTCTCCGTCGAACAAACCATACGTCGGCCAAATCGTAGATCAGCTGATTGATGACCGTTGGCGCCACGTGTCTCGCACCATCCTTAAAGACAAGTTCTCAGCAAATTACACAGGCAGCGCAGAAAGCTATTTGGCTTTGATGTCTAAGAATCCGGGCGCGGGTGTTTTAACTATCCGTGATCTAGCAGTTGCCGACGCCAGATCGAAGTTTCTTGGTGTGACTGGAAGGCTGTTGGGCACGGCATGGAACCAAGCCACGGCGCAGACATTGGGTGCCCAGATCAGCAACTTCAAGTTGACTGGGGATTCCAATGCAGATACTCAGGCACAGCTGAATCTTGCAGCGAGTGCTATGTTCGAGTTGGCAAGGCTAACGATATTCCTGACCGTCGGAGATTCGTACCTTACAAAGTTCATCGCAAACCACTCTACCTATACGGTCAAGGATATCTCTAAACTTACAAACACCACCGGTCTCGCTCTGAACGGCTTTATCCGAGCCTTCATGCTCGGCCAGACCGGCATGGCTTTCGATAAGGCGGTCCATATGCCGCCGGGGAACGACAGGGACTTAGCCATCGCCCGAAGCACATTCGATGTGTTATCGGGCGTAGCAGGTACCGTCGCTAATTTTGGCTTCGCTTTTGATTCATGGGACACGGGGGGGCGAGCCACCCTAGCGCACTTTAAAACTCAGAACGCGCTTTCTAAAATAACCCCATATAGTGGGCATTTTAATTTTGCACCTGAAGTGGCGGAGGCCCAGAAAAAATATATCACTAATTTAAAGGGTACTTTCGAAGAAAATATGTCGTTCGGTAAACAAAGTGCCGCAACTCTCGATAAGGCCACCGCCATTATCGGCGCGCTTCAGACTATATTTTCGATTGTGTCACTAGCTACGTATTTTGGTGACAAAACATTGACGAACTCGCAGAAGGCTGCCTTAGGCGCAACGATTGGTCTTGATGTCGTATCCGCAGTCGGCGGCTCCTTGGCCACGCTCGCCCTACAAAGGGCCATCGCCACAGAAGCCTCTGCGATGAAAATAGGTGGATTATCCGCTGTCGCGGCGCTGATGACTTTCATCGCATATCTCAATCCTATGCAGATTGAGCAAATGACAGGTTTGTTCAACAATGCCCGAAAAGTGCAAGACTTTGCCAATGATAACGGACGTGGAGAGCTGGGTTATTCTGGCGACCAACTCTTAGCCGATTTGACTTGGGCTCAGGCCAACATGGAAGCCGGAATGATGGGGGCCCAACTTGGTTTGGCTGTAGTTGCTGCCACTGCGTCGGTTGTTGGCGGCCCCGTGGGTTGGGTGGTAAGTGCGGTATCTAGCATTATTTCCATGGTCATAGAAGCGATTCGTCAACCCATCCTCGAAGGAGTCGCCGCCGAGAAACGGCAGGAAATGCTCAATGAAAGCCACGGCGATCTAAATGCCTATTTCGTGAAGGGGTTGCAGGCGACATTTGCCAAAATGTTGAAAGACCCAGAGGTGATCAGCTATTTCAAAGACCAGCTCAAGGCAGGTGATTTTGACAAAGCCATTGGTCTGATTTCAATCAATCCAGATTCAGCCATGCACTCCGTGGCTGCCATCACCAAAACAGCAGAGTTTTTACCTCAGTGGAAGTTGTTCACGGCAGAGATCAACAAGTCTCAGGCACTGAGCGACAGCACCGCCCAGCGGGTGGACCAAACGCACACGCGAATCGATGTGTCCAGCCCTGCAAATAATCAGAAAATATTTTTGGCGACACCCTTGTTTCCCTACGGTACGAGTACCAGTGAGCGCATCAATATTGCGGGCGAAGCCTACAGAACGCAACTGAATAATATTAAGCAAAGCGGCTGGACCATTAATGACGGTGAAAGCAATTCCGTCATAGATTTGGGCAATGTCGTGACCATCCATCTAGGAGCCAAAGGCGCAGCAGGAAGCTTGGACAAAATTGACGAACACTTCCTAAAATTGGTTCGTGACTGGTGGAGTAGCGGCGCTCCATTTTATGAGTCCAATCCCATAATCTCGGATGGAACTAAAAGAGCTATCAAGGAGTTATATTTATATAGCCCTAGTGACTTGGAAAATATCCTTAAAAGCCAAACTGATATTTGGATTGCGGATGTTTATCGGTCTGGCGATATCCAGCGGTATTTTGAGAATTTCTTTGGTGCACTAAATCCATGGGATACCAGAAACACCACCATTGCAGACAAGTACAGATTACCTATGCCTGATATAAATAGTGGGCCTGGAAACTTGAGGGTGGTGACGTACGACTCACCCGGATTCTTTATGATTCACCAGTCGTATGGCGAGACGGGTGGGAAATTTTTGATGGCAGATGGGCACACGACACCGGGGAAAGCAGTCTGGGGTCAGGATATTTACCTGGTGGCAGGGCAGCGCTACGATTTCAGTGCCTGGGTACTTACAACCACTCGCCCATCTGAGCTCGGGATACCACCTATTCAGTTGCAACTGAAAGTCAATGGCGTGAATGTGGGGCAGTCTTACACGACAAAAGAGTATCAATGGTGGGCGTGGGATACTGAATTCGTCAGTACTGTGACGGGCCCAGCCCGTGTTTCGTTGCACGACATTAATACTAATGGCGCAGCCAACGACTTTGGGCTCGACAACCTATCTCTTCGCGGCTATTCTACAAATGACGACCTATTAGTATCTGGGAATTTCTTTGAAAGCACCCCCTTCTTGACCGATTACCGAAACGGGTCACTGGATGATGGTCGCGGTGTGAGTAAGCGTGCCGTTGGACCTACAAACTGGCCCCTTGGCTTCACCAGCCCAATCGATGGAGACTACCTCATCGCTAGCGCTTCTAGTGATGTGAAACAGTCAGTTTGGTATGAAATGGTTGAATTAAAAGCAGGGCAGTCTTACCGATTTGACGCGTCTGTGCAAGGCAGAGGTGACCTTGAGTTGCAGCTCACACTCAACGGCGAGGATGTGGGGTCTTCCTACAAACCGAGCTCAGGCGCCGTCTGGGAAAAGTGGGCGATGAACCTCACCTCAGACGTGACGGGCAAGGTGAAGTTGGGTGTACGCAACAAGAATCCAGGCACCTCTGATAGCCCCTCCTTCTTTGCACTTGACCAACTATCTCTCCATAAAAACCTGATCGCAAACGGGGGATTCGATGATCGTGGAGGATTTGAAACCGACTATACGGCTGAAGTAAAACTGAGTACGCTTGAGCTAGCTCAAGATATTAACTTCACGGTTCTCACCCAAGTTAATGCGGGAGGGGGTGATGATGCAGTCATAACAGGTATAGGGCAATATATAATCAATGGTGGAGCAGGCCATAATTTGGTGGATTATTCGTCTAATAGCGACGAAAAAACCTCGTTGACCTTTAAGTACACTGGTAACCAAATCACTGTAGAAAAGCGCAATCAAATTGGTACCGTTTATGCCAGCGCATTGAGTACCAGTACAACAAGTTACGGCAAACGGTCTGAAGCCATTGAATACGTAGACCTTAAAAAAATAGATGATGTTCGAATCGATTCGCAAACGTTGATAGACCATCTTAGCAATGTGGATCTCGTCAAAGGCTCTCGCGGCAAGGATTACTTCTACGGCGATGCGGGAGATCAGTACTTCGCCTGTAACGATCTAAAGGACTTCTTCTCGGGTGGCGGGGGCACGGATGTCGTTGACATGCACCAAGTGACCGGCACGGAAATCAATCTCTCGAACTTGGCCGACCACTTCAAGGATATTGATCTGGTGGTGTTGGGGGACACAAATTTCATCCGCACGACCTTGCTTGGCGGTGACGGCAATGGCACCCCAAGATTTACCTATGGTGGTGGCCGCGACATCATTGATGCTTCCAAACTGACGAATGCAGGTATACATGTTCAGAAGGTGGCGAACACTGCCATTTCGGGTACGGAATTTAAAGGTTCTAAATTTGCAGACATCGTTGACTACGACGTGACGATTGCCTCGCAGACCTTCAGCGAATTCAAGGTCGACACAGGCGAGGGCAACGATGTGGTCAGTTTTGGCTGGAGAGGCGGCTACGCGGGAAATAGCTTTGCACAAGAGACGGTCATCCAACTCGGGGCTGGAAACGACACGCTTTACCTGAATGTGAACTTAAGTGTGGACGGCAATGCTGCAAAACAGGTCATATATGCAGAAGGTGGCAAAGGGCAAGATATGCTGTTCATCGCAGGCAACCAAGGTATTTTGTACGACGACTCATTCAATCCAGACATGTTGTCGGTGGGGGTCAGCGATCTTTATTTCGATGGATTTGAAATTATTCGCGGCACAGACAATAACGATGTCTTCCTGATGTCCAATGGAAAAACCAATATGGCAAGGTACTTCTTTGGGTCAGGTGGCAATGATGTCTACGTCGGCTCCACCAAGGCCATTGAGACCTTGGACTACTCACTGGCAGATAAGGGGTTGTTTATTACCGTGATTTCTGGAAATAAGACAGATAGCACTGAAGAAAACGCTTGTATTGGTATGTCGAGGATGACTATGTCGAACCCTTTGCAAAAAGTAGGTTTAGTTAATGTTGATGCATTTATTGGCACCACTTACGACGATACCATTTTTGGTGGTGGCGGTGGCGAGCATTACACACTAGGATTAGGCAACGATACGTTCTCGGCAGCTATAACGGGAGCTTCAAGCGCCTCTTTAGGCGATGGCAACGACACGGCATTTTTCGTTGGAGGAAGTCTGCTCCTTAAGGGGGATGCCGGTCGTGACATCTTCAATCAAAATAATTCGGTAGGCCTAAGTGCGAGCAAACTTGAAGCGTTGCAACAAAAAGAATCCAAAGTGACGATCGAAGCCGATGGTGGTGACACCATCAATTTGGCCGCATCTAATTTCTGCCAGACCATCATCATCGACAACGAAGGACTTGACTGGGGAAGTGTGGATGTGAACTTTACCGATGGAGGCGCCTTGTTTAATCAATTCTTGTGGGTCAAAGATTCAGACCAACAAAAACTGGTAGGCCTTTGGAGTCCGTCCGACTCAGATGAAAGTGTCAAAACCACCTATTTGAAAGCTCTGGAGTTTTCGCTTAACCAGTCATCTGTGATGCTGCACTTCGCCGATGGAGAAAAATCTACGGCGGAGATTGCGAAGATCGCTTATGAAGACAAAAACTTGATGGAAGTCAAAACCTTGCAAAACCTGGATGGCAAATATCGCCAGCTTTGGCAATCTGATGACAGTTCGCGTGAGCTCCTTGGTTATGGCGAAGATTACTTGTTGCGCATGTTGGCCACCAAAGATCAGATTCTGTCTCAGGTGGCGCATGGGGCTGTCTTGTAATGGTGATTTATTTGTTGCAGACCTCATCCACGGTCGTCAAGACCATAGCGTTGGAGCGCCCTAGCGCGGCCCAGGCCTTTCGTTTGCTGGAAGCCTTCGAATGCCTCTGGCGAACATCGCGCCTTCACGCCAATGCCCCGACCTCACACCTATTTGCCAACGTCATGCCTGCAATCTTGCTTTCTCAATATCTTCTCGTGCTAGAGCAAGGTAGCCAAAAACCGTTGGGTCTATGCACTTGGGCAAAAATGGACAAAGCTTCGGAATATCGATACTTGCTTGACCCCACCGGACTTAACAAAAATGACTGGCTAAGCGGTGATCGCCTGTGGCTGATCGATTGGATCGGTCAGCCCTCAGTCAACAGACGCATGGCCCAGTTTTTGAAGGCCCAGTTGCTTCCCAGAGAGGTACTACGTACCTTGCGAGTCAGGCCAAATTCCTCTAAGGCATTCATCCGCTCGTTTTGCGGTTCATTGATTGAACCTAGCGTCGCCCAAGCCATCTTGCGCGACTACCACGCCGAATACCTACGGATGCACCGCACAAGCTCGTGATGCCGTGATTGCAAGCGACCACAGGGGACGCGATTGCCCTCGAAGGCGATGTCTCGAACACAATTGTAGGTTTAAGTTGGTGAGCGGGGACTGTCATGCCGCCAACTGTTTCTCTTGGGCGGGGGCAGGGCGTGCCCCACTGCCTGCTTGACGCGACTGAAGCAAGACAACGAAACCTTTTCAACCCAAGCTGTAACTTTCTTCACACGCCAACCGCCCGTTTTTGCCGTAAAGTGCATCGCATGAACGCCCCACTCCCCCCCGACCAGCAAACCACCCTTGCCCGCGCCGAGCGGCAAGCCCACGTGGTGCAAGCCCTGCTGCAAGTGCTGCCCCAGCACGCCCTGCTCTACACCACCGAGGACACCGTGCCTTACGAGTGTGACGGCCTCACGGCCTACCGCGCTCGCCCCATGTGCGTGGCCTTGCCCGAAACGGTGGAACAAGTGCAAGCCGTGCTCAAAACCTGCTACGCGCTGGACGTGCCCGTGGTCGCACGCGGCGCAGGCACCGGCTTGTCGGGGGGGGCCATGCCGCACACCCAAGGCGTGACCTTGTCATTGGCCAAGTTCAACCAAATTTTGAACATCGACCCAACCGCCCGAACTGCGGTGGTGCAGTGCGGCGTGCGCAATCTGGCCATCAGCGAAGCGGTGTCGCCATACGGGCTGTACTACGCCCCCGACCCCTCCAGCCAAATTGCTTGCACCATCGGCGGCAACGTGGCCGAGAACTCGGGCGGTGTGCATTGCTTGAAATACGGCCTCACCGTGCACAACGTGCTCAAGGTGAAAGGCTTCACGGTGGAGGGCGAACCGATTGAGTTTGGCAGCGAGGCCCTCGACACACCGGGCCTTGACCTGTTGCCCGTCATCGTGGGCAGCGAAGGCATGTTGGCGGTGACCACCGAAGTGACCGTCAAGCTCGTGCCCAAGCCACAACTGGCCCGCTGCATCATGGCCAGCTTTGACGATGTGCGCAAAGCGGGCGACGCCGTGGCGGCGGTGATTGCCGCAGGCATCATCCCCGCTGGTTTAGAAATGATGGACGGCCCCATGACCGCTGCCGTGGAAGACTTTGTGCATGCCGACTACGACCTGAGCGCCGCCGCGATTTTGCTGTGCGAGAGCGACGGTACGCCCGAAGAGGTGGAAGAAGAAATTGGCCGCATGAGCGAGGTGTTGCGCGGCTGCGGTGCCACCGCCATCACCGTCAGTCGTGACGAAGCGCAACGCATGAAGTTTTGGAGCGGGCGCAAAAACGCGTTCCCCGCCTCAGGCCGCATCAGCCCCGACTACATGTGCATGGACAGCACCATCCCGCGCAAGCGTTTGGCCGACATCTTGGAAGCCATTCAAGAGATGGAAAAGAAATACCAGCTGCGATGCCTGAACGTGTTCCATGCGGGTGACGGCAATTTGCACCCCTTGATTTTGTTTGATGCCAACGACCCCGACCAAATGCACCGCTGCGAGCAGTTTGGCGCAGACATTTTGGAAACCAGCGTGGCTATGGGAGGCACGGTGACGGGCGAGCACGGCGTGGGTATCGAGAAGGTGAACAGCATGTGCGTGCAATTCAGCGCCGAAGAAAACGAGCAGATGTTTGGCGTCAAGCGCGCCTTTGACAGCAAGGGTTTACTCAACCCCGGCAAGGTCATCCCCACCCTGCACCGCTGCGCCGAATACGGAAAGATGTTGGTGCGCGCGGGGCAAATCAAGCATCCAGATTTGCCGCGTTTTTAAATTTTTCCAAATAGTGGCTCACTTTGCGTTGCAATTCGTCTGATGTGAAAACGTTGCGACACTGCTGTTAAACTCTAAAACAGATTGAGCTTCACGATGGGGTTGCTCAACAAGTAAACGCCGTTCAGTTTTTGAGCACGTTCATCATGGGTATCGAATGCCCGTATGTCGGACGTAGAGAAGGCAGCATAGAGTGGTAAACCGACTATAAGTTTAAAAATGCGGCAGGAATGCTCGGAGGACGGTGTGGCAATTGCAGTCGGAATAATTGAAGATGACCCTGTCGTTAGTAAATACATAGCGACGCTGATTTCTACGACGCCTTTGTGCGAGTTGGCTGGTGTTGCTGCGAACAAGGCGCACGCCTATGGGCTAATCGCCCAAAATTGCGCAGATATTTATCTTGTCGATATCGGCTTGCCAGATGTAAACGGCATTGACTTGATTAAAAAAATCAAGCAGGAGTGCTCGAATGCCCACGTGATGGTGCTTACATCTTTTGGGGATATGCGTCATGTGCTTCAAAGTATTGAAGTGGGCGCGACTGGGTATCTGCTCAAAGATGATCGGCCAGATGAGTTGATTGGCAGGCTGGTGTCGCTTTACAACGGCAACTCACCTGTCAGCCCTGGCGTTGCCAAGCACCTTATCAAGAAAATTACAAATACAGATCAGCAAGATGTTGATCGACCTGACCCCGACGCGATATTGAAATTCGGACTGAGCAAGCGAGAGGTGCAAGTTTTGGCGGAACTTCGTTCTCCCAATCCAGTGAAGCTTATTGCCGACAGACTCAACATCTCTTATTTCACCGTGAACCAGCATGTGCGACGAGTCTATAGAAAGCTTGGCGTTAATTCGCGCACGGCAGCCTTAGATAAGGCCTTTGAATATGGGCTATTTTAAAAAGGCGCTATTGGTCGGGGTAATTAGTGCCTTGAGCGCTTTTTCGCTCCACCGGTTCTTTGAACATATTGCGTATTGTCAGAACTTATTGACGCCCGTTGTCGATGTGCTCGTTTCTTCCGTTCAAGACGGCGCATCGCGTAGCCTGCGCATCGCTTCCTTGCCTGCGCTATTGCAAAATGAATCGTCAGAGCTGCGTGTGCATCACGTGACTTTTCGTATTCCTGCTGCTGTGCTTCAAACGGGCGACGAGCAGCTGGCATTGTTTTTCCCGCAGATTCTTCATGGCGGTGAGTTTTATTTGAACGGCCAGTGGTTTTACAGCCTGCCAGCCTCACACGCGCACACGCGCTATGCCTGGTACACGCCCTTGGTTGCGCCCATTCCGCGTGCTTTACTGAAGGGGGTGGGGCAAGAGGACGTGGTTGAGCTGCGTTTGAGTTCATTTCAACGAGGGTTTGTCGTTCCTAGCTTGTATGTCAGTCCGATTGAGCCAGCCAATGCCGTGTTTCGGATATATCAGTTCATCAACGTCACGTTAGCAGCTGCCATTAGCATATTTTGCGGGGTGGTTGGACTTTTTATGCTTGTCATTTGGGCGGCATCACGTTCTGAACGTTGGTTTGGCTATGCAGGCGGGGCCGCTCTTTTGTGGGGCGCACTTTTTATGGTGGCGCTTGCACCCGCCTTATCTCTAGAGAGTTGGGTGATTTGGCGCTTTCTTTTGTATGTCGTAACTGGGGTGCTGGTCTTGTTGGTGAGCATGTTGCTGCGTAGGCATGTGACCAAGATGGGCTTGATTAAAAATACCAATCAAACCTTAGTAACGCAACTTCTGAAACGAGAGCGCGATCTTGAGGAGACGTATAAGCAGCAAAAAACCATCATCCGTGAAAGCGCCATCAACGAAGAGCGAAATCGAATTTTGCAAGATGTCCACGATGGTTTGGGGTCTCGCTTGATCAATCTGTTGCTTGAGGTAAGAACCCATCAGATAAGCCCCGAAGTGTTGGCGCTAGACCTTCAAGCTTGTATTGAAGATCTACGCCTTTTGGTCAGTGGGCAGTTTGTGGATAACGCTCCGTTCACGGAGGTGCTTGACGAGTTCTGCCAGCGTGCTGGTCGAAACTTACGCGCAGTTGGTGTACAACTCAAACAAGATCTAGATTGGGTGGAGAAGGGCGAGTTGGATGGTGTGACGTGTTTGAATATTTTGCGAATTATTCAGGAAATGGTCTCAAACACCATCAAGCATTCAAAAGCGCAAAACTGTGTCGTCAAGATGAAGCGAAATGGAGGGGCGTTGAATGTTGAAGTTTGGGATGATGGTGTTGGGTTTCAGGCGGATCAGACCTCCTTCTGCATGAAGCGAGGTTTGCTGGGTATCAACAAACGCATCGCTGAATTTTCTGGCATTTCAGAGTTCAACTCCAATCGCCCCGGGGTTCATTTGAAAATACAACTAAAATTCAATAATTAATATTTATTTCAAATATAAAACTTAAAAATAACCAATTAATTGCTATTAGTTGCTCTATAAATTGATAATTTAAGTAAAAATAGCTATTATTTGTAATTGAGTAAATTTGGCAAGTCGCCAAAATCATGGTCAAGAAATAAATGACTTGACCACATGAAAATATATAAATCAATAGTCGTTTTATTGGTTTTGGGGCTTTGCCAGCAAACGATGTTCGCTGCTGAATTGATTGTGGGTAACTTCCTCTCTTCGGTGGCCTTGAGTCATCCTTCTGTACTTGCTGCGCAAGCAGATGTGCGTGCAGCGCAAGCCGAATTGGATGCTGCTTGGAGGCAAATGTTGCCAGAAATGCAAGTCAGCACATCTAGGCCAACCAATCAAGACAGCAACTCAACCCTAATTACACAGCCCAAATCGACGGTTGCTGTTGAGCAAAAATTATGGGCGGGTGGCAAGTACACGTCTAGCGTCAATGTGGCGGAGGCTGCAAGTAATGCGATGCAAGCGCGGCTAGATGAGGTGCGACTGAGTGCCACACTTGCTGCCATTGAGGCTTTACAAGGATTTCGCGCAGCCACCCAGAAACTAGACGTTAATCGACAAACGCTGGAGCGTTTGTCGCGTTTTGTGAGCATGATGGAGCGCCGCGTGGAGTCGCAAGTCTCGCCTCCTATTGATGCGGTGTTGGTGCGCTCGCGCATGGTGCAAGCCAAGATAGATCATGCAAATGCGCAGGCGGCAAAAAGCGTTTCCATTTCGCGCCTACAGCAACTCGGCTTGAGTGACCAGGCAATTGATTGGTCGCATGTAGGTATGCCTCAGTTGGGAGAGCCGCTACTCACAGGCTTACCTAAAAATGGCGAGGCGGCATGGCGCGAATTAGATGGTTTGATTGATTCTCATCCAAGTGTGCGCCGTGCTTTTTATGAGGCCGAGGCTGCGCGCCATCGTCAATCTGCTTCTGCGGCAGATCAATTCCCAACGGTCTATGCCCGCGTAGAAAAAAATCGCTACGACAACCCCAACTATGCCTCACAGAACGGCGTGATATTTACCTACGTCGGTGTGCGCTTTACGCCGGGCGGCGGTCTGGTTTCTATGGCGCAAGCGAAAGCTGCGCAAGAAAAAGCTCAGAGCGCACAACAGCAAATTGAAACATCCCGTCGCGATCAAACCAATCAACTTCGGCAAGACTGGGAGGAGTGGCGTAGTGCCTTAGAGCGCCGATCAGACTATGTTTCTGCACTCAGCAATGCGATGGCTGTGAGCGAGTCGTATGAGCGCCAGTTCATTGTTGGACGCATGAGTTGGCAGCAAACCTTAGATGCGGTCAGAGAGCTTGGGCAAATGGGATTAGCGATGGCGGATACGGAGTCTTCTTTGTGGGCCTCTAGTTACAGACTGATGCTGCGCCAAGGTCTGTATGACCTGCAACAAGGAGTAATGCAATGATCAATGTGGCCGCCCAACTTTCGTGGGCATTTGCTGGCGTTGCGAGACTGCAAGGTCTTGCGCTAGAACCCGCGCGTTTACAGGCTACCTTTGCGGGAGTCACAGACGAGCACAAGCCCGATGCAATTGCCCTGTGTGCAGCCTTAGACATCGACGCACCGGTGTTCATGGATGACCCAGATCGTGTTTTTGTCCCTCTTATTTATGGTGATGAAGAAAATGGTTGGGGCATTCTGGTTGATCAAAATCCAAGTGGTGCATGGATTTTTGTGCAAGAGGCTGGGCAAAAACTGCTGTCGCGCGAAGTGATGGACGGTCTCATATTTAAGCTCAATTTTTCACGTCAAAAAAATGCAAAACAAGTTGGCACCTTTGAGAAGTTTTTCAAGAACAGCATGGCTCAATACCGTGGTGTTCTGGGTGAGGCGGTCTTGGCCTCGGGGTTTATCAGTTTTGTTGCATTGGCTGCATCACTCTTTTCGATGCAGGTCTATGACCGTGTCATTCCGACACACAGCAGCAGTACCCTGACCGTACTCGCCATCGGTGTTGGCTTGGCGATATTGCTCGAGCTGGCGATGAAATTTGCGCGTTCGCACACCATGGATATGGTGATTTCGGGACTGGATGCCAAGTTATCCCGCGAAATTTTTCAGCGCTTGTTGTCGGTCCGCGTGGATCAGCTTCCTGGTTCCGTTGGTAGCTTGGCAGGGCAGCTGCGCGGATACGAACAGTTGCGCTCTTTTTACACGGCCAGCACCTTATTTACCCTGGTTGACTTGCCGCTGGGTTTGGTCTTTGTCTTCGTCATTGCGAACATTGCCAGCCCTCTGATTGCTGCCGTTCCTTTGCTCTTTGGCATTGTTGCAGTCATGATGGGCTACTACTCCATGAAAAGAGTCAATGAGCTCGCTAAAAAAAGCACGGCGGCCTCCAACCTTAAAACAGGCTTGTTGGTTGAGGCGGTTGAAGGCGTGGAGACCATCAAATCCGGCTCAGGTGGTTGGAAGTTTCTTTCGCGTTGGATTGATGTGAATGCCGAATCCATTCACAGCGACATGGCCATGCGAGCCACCAGTGAGCATGCCGCCTACCTCTCCGCGACCTTGCAGCAAGTCAGTTATGCCGCCACAGTTGTTGTCGGCTCTTGGCTTGTCATGGACGGCAAAATCACCATGGGCTCGCTCATTGCCTGCTCCATTTTGGGGGGGCGAGTTTTGGCGCCTGTCACCGCCATTCCGGGCCTGATGGTGCAGTACGCGCATTCCAAGGCGACCTTGGAGGGCCTAGAAAAAATCTACGCACTTCAGACGGATCACCATGGCGTGGATCGACCCATCACACCAGAGCGACTCGATGGTAATTTCTTCATCGAAGGTGCTAAGTTTGCCTACATGGGTGGGCCAATCGCTGTCAAAGTGGACCGCCTCACCGTGAGCGCTGGTGAGCGCATTGGCGTCTTAGGTCCGATTGGTGCAGGTAAATCGACGCTGTTGCGCCTACTTTCTGGCCTCTATCGACCCCAAGAAGGCCGCGTACTCATTGATGGCCTCGACATTGCAAGCGTCAACCGTCAAACCTTGAACCAGCAAATTGGCTACCTCCAGCAAGACCACCGACTCTTCGTAGGCACCTTGCGCGAAAACTTGCTCATCGGCATGCCTGACCCTGGCGATGAAATCCTGCGAAGAGTCATGGAACGCACGGGCTTGATCCGCTTGGTTGCTGCACATCCCAAGGGATTAGAGCTACCCATTCAAGAAGGTGGGCGCGGCCTGTCTGGGGGACAACGCCAACTGGTTGCTTTCACGCGCTTGGTTCTGTGCAACCCGTCCACTTACTTATTGGATGAGCCAACGGCATCCATGGACGAAGAACTGGAAAAACAATGTCTCGCTGTTTTGGCTGAAGAAGTCAAGCTTGGAAAGACCTTGATTGTGGTCACGCACAAGCCCTCCATCTTGCCCCTCGTCAATCGACTCATCGTTGTGGCAGGCAACCAAATTGTGCTCGATGGCCCGCGTGATGCGGTGCTCGCACGTCTGCAAACGCCTCAACCCAATGCCGCCAACAAACCTGTGCCACAGCAGTCGGTTGTGGCTGCGGCCTGATCACCCAACAACACATGCATAAACACAACCAATCACTCACCAAAGCGCGCTGGACCCTGCGCATTGCCATGGCGGGCATCGTCTTGCTGGTGGTGTGGTCTGCCTTTGGCATGATCGACCAAGTCACCCGTGCGCAAGGCCAAGTCATTGCCGTTGCGCGCACACAGTCTGTGCAGGCACCAGATGGTGGCGTCGTCTCTGAAATTCATGTCAAAGAGGGCCAAACCGTTCAACGTGGGCAACTCCTTGTCACGCTCGAAAAAGGTCGAGCGCAAACTGCCGTCGATGACAGTCGTGCCAAAGTTGCTGCGCTCAAAATCACCTTGGCGCGTCTCAATGCCGAGGTCTACGGCCACCCCCTGAAATTCACACCTGAGCTGACGAACTACCCGCAATACATACGCAATCAACAAGATCTTTATGCCAAGCGTAAAAATGCGATTGACCAAGACCTTGCTGCCTTGACGGACATGCTTGGCTTTGCAAGCCAAGAGTTGGAGATGAACCGCGCCCTAGAAAAAACAGGCGACGTCAGCAAAGCTGAAATTTTGAAACTCCAGCGTGGCGTGGCGGACATCCAAGCGCAAATTAACAACAAGCGCAACAAATACTTCCAAGAAGCCTTGGCTGAAATGACCAAAGCGCAAGAAGATCTCAACACCCAGCAAGAACAACTCGAAGACCGCTCCCAGCTCTTAGAGCACACCGAGCTCACCGCGCCGTCGGATGGCATCGTTAAAAACATCAAAGTCACCACCATCGGTGGCGTTGTGCGTGCAGGTGACTTAGTGCTGGAAATCTTGCCCATCGGTAACTTGATCGTTGAAGCCAAAGTTACGCCCACCGACATTGCATTCGTCAAGCCTGGTCAGCCGGCCAGCGTCAAGCTGGATGCCTATGACTACTCCATCTATGGCGTTCTCAACGGTCATGTGGACTACCTCAGCCCAGACACGCTGCTTGATGAAACCAAGCAAGGCGTCATGCCGTATTACCGTGTGCACGTCGTTTTAGATGAAACCCAATTTCACGGCAAAAAAGCCGAACAAATTGATGTCCGCCCTGGCATGACCGCCACAGTGGAAATCAAAGCCATGGACAGAACCATCCTGTCCTACTTGACTAAACCCATCACCAAAACCTTCTCTGAATCCATGGGCGAACGCTGAGCCCGATACCTCAATAAACACTTCTAGGAGCGCCTGTGAAACCCTTACTACTATCCTTGTTTGCCGCATCAGGACGATTGAATCGCTTGCGTAACCCACTCGTTGCCTGCTTGGGCATCTCTGTGCTTTACGTCATTGCCAACATCTTCTTCATGGGCGACGTCATTCACTTGATCCGCGGTGCAGCCAACCCCTTCTTTGCGTCGCTGATTGTGGTCACAACGGTCATCACCCAAGTACTCACCATCTATCACGCCATCAAGCTTTCGGGTGAGACAGACTTGGTGTTGCGCATCAAAGAGGCCATGCGTGGCGCAGCTCAAGACGTGCAAGAGAAACAGCATGCAGTGTTGGCACAAATTCTAGGCACCACCAAAAATGCAAAAAGCTTTGCGGCTTGGACGCTTTTTTCGAGTTTGGACTCGCAGCGCAGCGCGGCCCAAGGTTATGACCTAGAGACCCTGCGCACGCATCTCACGGCGTTTGAAGACCAAGTCGCTCGGCGGGCCAGCTTCCCCATGCACCTGTCCAACACGCTCATTGGTTTGGGGCTCTTTGGAACCTTCTTGGGCTTGATCGTGACACTAAAAGAAGTTGCGGGATTGATTGGCCTCTTTGCTGCCGCAGGTAACGTGGACTCGGCGGACATGATGGGCCAGTTTTTTCAAAAAATGAGCGGCCCACTCGCGGGTATGGGTGAAGCCTTCGTTGCTTCACTGCTCGGCTTGGGTGGTTCGATCGTGACTGGCATGCAACTCCTGTCACTCAAAAAAATCCAAAGCGTCACCAACTACGCCGCAGAACTCTCGTACTTCGAAGTCACGGAAACCATCTATGGGCCAACCACCACCGGCAACGACGGCAAAGGTGTGGCCTTAGATGTGCGCTTGGCGCAATTGCAGTTGGAGGAGATCTCGGCGCTGCGCCATGACATCACCAAGCAAACGGATGCCATTTTGATGGCCTCGTCCAAGATGCGTCAGGCCTCGGAGGCGATGAACCAGGTGATGAACTCGCTCGAAAAAATCGCCACCCAAGACAACATCCGTCCCAACATTGACCAAATGACGGTGCTCTTGGATCAGCGCTTGGAGACCATTGTGCGCAAGCTCGACGACACCCAAAACGTCCAGCATGGGCT
>NZ_JAVKLW010000084.1:0-12011 GCF_031538885.1 Limnohabitans sp. | reverse complement strand
CGTGCCTTGTACGCCCGTGACGCCCTTGGCTTGTTTGGGGCATAGGCTCATGCTGAAGCGCACGCAGTGCTTGGTGATCATCAGGCTGGCTTCGCCCAATTCTTCGTGGCTCTCGTACGCCGCTTCAATGACTTTCACGCCGTGCTTGGCATAGAAGTCGTGCGCTTTTTGGTTGTAAACGTTGGCGAGATATGTGAGTGAATCTTCGGGGTAGTTCACGGGCGGTTCAACGGCGACGGCGCGTTGTGGGCGTTGGTAGGCTTTAAGGCGCGCTTGCTCTAAGGCCACTAGCGCATCCCGACGCAAGGCGTTGAGCGACGAAGCAGGCACAAACCAAGCCTGGCTAAGGTTGATTTGTAGGTTGAGAACTTCAAACACCGTTGCACCAAATTTACTCAGGTGTTCGCGCAGGCTCGCGTCGTTGCGCACGACGTCTTTGGCAAGTTCTTTCTGGCAGACGAGGGTAGCGCTGGCCGTGTGACCATCCTCATCGGTGAGTTTGAGCGCAAAGCCTTGCGGTGTTTCTGCAAACTCCACCCATGCGCCAATGCGGCGTTCACTCGAGGTTTTCTCAAGGCCACGCACCCAATCCATGTCGCGGTTGCGGTTGATGACCATGCCCGCGCGCAAATCGCGAAAGCCTTCGACCGGGTCTTTGGGGAACAAGCGCCACACGATTTTTTTGGCGGTGGGTTCAGCGCGGTTGATGGCCACACCGACCAGTTCTTTTTGCAGGTCGTAGTAGCACAGGCCATCGCCGTTGTGTAGCACGGTAGTTTTGTCGTAGGGCTGCACTTCTAGCCAGTTAGGGCCCGTGCTCATCACTTCGCCCAGCACAATGCCTGGGTTCTTGGGTGAGTCAAACGCACCGATGTCCTCTTTGCGCCCTTGCACAAAGTAGTCGGTGAATTCGCGGTTGAAGTTTTGCTCGGGGTTGGGCGTGAAGTACAGCGTGGTGTTGCCGCTCGATGCACGGCTGAGTGGTGGGCGCTCGGGGTCTGCCGAGTATTGGCGGGCTTCGATCAGTTCGTCGATCAACACGCGGTAGTGGCCCGTGATGTTTTTCACATAGGCCATGTCCTTGTAGCGGCCTTCGATTTTGAAGCTGCGCACACCTGCATCCACCAACGCAGCGAGGTTCTCGCTTTGGTTGTTGTCTTTCATCGAGAGCACATGCTTGTCGTGTGCAATGAAGCGACCTTGGACATCGGTGACGTGATAGGGCAGGCGGCAGGCTTGGCTGCAGTCACCTCGGTTAGCGCTGCGGCCAGTATGGGCATGGCTGATGAAGCATTGGCCGCTGTAGGCCACGCACAAAGCGCCGTGAACAAAGAATTCGAGCTTGCAGCGCTCGGCATCGAGCACATCATGAATGGCTTTGATTTGAGGCAGTGTCAGCTCGCGGGCCAACACGATTTGTGAGAAGCCCACGTCTTGCATGAACTTCGCCTTCTCAGGTGTACGGATGTCGGTTTGTGTGCTGGCGTGTAGTTGGATGGGCGGCAAGTCCAGTTCCAAAAATGCCATGTCCTGCACGATCAGCACGTCGGCACCTGCGCGGTACACGTCCCACGCCATTTTTTGCGCAGCTTCAAGCTCGTCGTCACGCAAGATGGTGTTGAGGGTGATGAAAATTTTGCTGTTGAAGCGGTGTGCTTCTTTGCACAAGCGTTCAATGTCTTGCAGCGTATTAGAGGCGCTGGCTCGCGCACCAAAGGCAGGCGCACCGATGTACACCGCATCTGCGCCATGGTGAATGGCGGCAATGCCAATGTCGGCGTCACGCGCGGGAGCAAGCAGTTCGAGTTGGTGGTTGAGCAAGGACATGGCTTGAATTATCTAGACAAACAAAAGCGGCCCGAAGACCGCTGTGTGCATGGGGCAAAGGTGAGTTATTCGACCTTGGCTTTGGTGCGCAATTCTTGTTGGAAAACGGCCATGCGTTGTTGTTGCAACTGTTGCGCGATTTGTGGCTTCACATCGTCTAGCTTGGGCAACTGAGCTTCACGCACATCGTCCAAACGGATGATATGGAAACCAAATTGGCTTTGCACGGGAGCAGACACTTGACCTTTGTTCAAAGCCACCATGGCGTCAGAGAATTCTTTGACGTAGTTGCCGGGTGCGGCCCAGTCGAGGTCGCCACCGTTAGCGCCTGAGCCTGGGTCTTTGGACTGCTTCTTGGCGATGTCTTCAAACTTACCGCCTTTTTTCAGGCTGGCAAGGATCGCGTCGGCCTGGGCTTGCGTCTCGACCAAGATGTGACGTGCGCGGTACTCTTTGCCGCCATTGGCTGCCACGAACTTGTCGTATTCAGCTTGCACATCGGCATCGGTGACCGCGGCTGTCTTTTGGAATTCAGCAAACAACTCACGGATGAGGATGGTTTGACGGGCCAATTCGATTTGAGTTTTGTAGTCGTCCGTGGCATCTAAGCCGCGCTTTTGGGCTTCTTGCATGAAGATTTCGCGAGCGATCACTTCTTCTTTGATTTGGCCTTCGACCTCAGGTGTGATGGGGCGACCAGAGCGAGCCACTTGCTGCTTGAGGGCTTCTGCACGGCTGCTTGGTACAGCCTTGCCGTTCACGATGGCGATGTTTTGTGCCGTGGCACTGACGCTTAAGGTGGCGAACACAGCTGCGGCAACAGCAGTCCAAATCATTTGTTTTTTCATGTCAAATCTCAGGGGGTTTCTATGACTTCGATAGCCAAGGCATGCAAGCCTTGATCTATATATTCTTGCAACGCATCATACACAAGGCGATGCGTCGCCACGCGAGTTTGACTTGCAAAAATTGGGCTTTGAATGCGTATCCGAAAATGGGTACCCATGCCCGTGTCACTGGCCCCCACATGGCCCGCATGGGCGGCGCTTTCATCTAAAACTTCGACAAAAACTGGGTTTAAGCGTTCTTGTAATCGCTGTGTCAGGGCTTGTGCAGTGATATTCACAGCGTGTCCTCAGGCTGTTCTTTGATGAAGCGGCTCATGTAAATGCCTTGGGCCACGACAAACACCAGCATGAGGCCCAAGCCACCAAAGAGTTTGAAGCTCACCCATGTGTCGGTGTCAAAGTGGTTCGCCACCCAAATGTTGATGCAGCCCATGACCGCAAAGAAGCACGCCCAACTGTGCAACAACGCCAGCCATGCATGCGCGGGCAACGCCACTTGTGCGCCCACGAGTTGTTTGAGAAGGTTGCGTTTGAACACATAGTGCCCCACCCACAAGGCGCTGCCCATGAGCCAGTACAGCACGGTAGGTTTCCATTTGATGAAGGTCTCGTTTTGGGTGAGCAAGGTGGCACCACCAAACACCACGATGACACCCAGGCTGACCCATTGCATGGGCTCGACAAATCCTTTTTTGTAGCGCAGATAGCCAATTTGCGCCAAGGTCGCAGCAATCGCGACCGCCGTGGCGGCCATGATGCCCCAGGCTTTGAAGGTGACAAAAAATAAGATGATGGGAAAGAGGTCGAGCAGGAGTTTCATGGATGGCGGGTTTATTTGTTTGGTACGAAGTCTAACGAGGCCGAGTTCATGCAGTAGCGCAAGCCTGTGGGCGCAGGGCCATCGTTGAACACATGGCCTAAATGTGCACCGCATTGGCTGCACACCGTTTCGACACGCACCATGCCGTGGCTGGTGTCGCGGTGCTCGGTGATAGCTTCTTCGCTGGCCGCGGTGTGAAAGCTAGGCCAGCCACAGCCTGCGTCAAATTTGGTGTTGGCTTCAAACAGTTTGGCATCGCAGCAAATGCAGTGGTAGCTGCCGCTTTCCCAATGGTTTTCGTACTTGCCTGTGAACGGGCGTTCAGTGGCGGCTTTGCGCGTGACATCAAAGGCCACGGGCTCGGTGTGTTTGGTCTGCAGCAGCTCACGCCACTGGTCATCGGTTTTTTGAATTTTCATGAGGAACAACTGATTTCAATGGATGCGGCCCATTCTGGCGCAAGCCCTGCCCAGCTTTCGAATTGGGGATGTTCGTCACATGGGGCATGCAGCACGGTTAACAAATCGCCCACCATCTCAAAGTCGCCGCTCTTGGCTTGGCGAATGGCCAGTTCGCCCAAGTGGTTGCGCAAAATAAATTTGGGGTTGACTTGGAGCATCTTCAAGCCAGCCGTCTCGCGGTGCTGTGCATTACCCTCTGCCGCGCTGTCTAAACGTGCCAAATAGCTGCTGCACCACGCATCAAAGGCCTCGCGATTCAAGAACAAATCACGCACAGGCTCAAACGCATGGCGTGCGTGCTTTGATTCAGCCACCGCATGGCTGAGGCGACGCCAAAACACGGTGTAGTCGACGTGATCTTTATGCATGGCCTGGAGCATGCCTTCGACCAATTCGCGGTCTTTCTCGTGCACACCTGTGAGCCCAAGTTTGGCGCGCATGCCTTGATCGAGGGCTTCTGGGAACGCAGTTTTATAAGTTTCCAAAGCCTCGAACGCAGGCGCTTGTTCATCGATCAAAGGCATTAATGCCTGGCCCAAGCAGAACAAATTCCAGTAAGCCACTTGCGGTTGTCTGGCGTACGCATAACGGCCTTGATGGTCTGAGTGGTTGCAAACATGACCTGGATCAAAGCCGTCAAGAAATTGAAACGGGCCATAGTCCAAGGTCAGTCCCAACACGCTCATGTTGTCGGTGTTCATCACTCCGTGACAAAAACCGACCGTTTGCCATTGCGCCATGAGTTGCGCCGTGCGCTGCGTGACTTCTTGCAGCAATGCCGCATAACGAGGTGCGCCCTCAAGCGTTTGCAAATGCGGCATGTGATGCGCGATCACGTGGTCAACCAGTGCCCGCAGTTCGTCAATTTGGCCCTGAGAGGCAAAGTGTTCAAAGTGGCCGAAGCGCACAAAGCTTGGGGCGACGCGGGTCACAACCGCTGCGGTTTCAAACTCTTCGCGCCGCACGCGACCGGGTGATCCTGTCACGCACAAAGCCCGCGTGCTTGGAATGTCCAAGCCATGCATGGCTTCGCTGGCCAAAAACTCACGAATGCTTGAGCGCAGCACGGCGCGTCCATCCCCTTGCCGTGAATAGGGGGTGGGGCCTGCGCCTTTGAGTTGGATTTCTTGATGTCCAGTGTTGGTTTGAATTTCGCCCAAGCTCAGCGCACGGCCATCACCCAGCTGACCCGCCCACACCCCAAACTGATGGCCGCTGTACACGCTGGCACGTGGGGCACTGCCCGCCAACACCAAGTTGCCCGTCAGCGCTTGCAGGACTTCTGGGTGGTCCCAAAATTGATCGGGCAGGCCCAAGGTCTGAGCGAATGTTTCGTTGCGTCCCACCCAATGCGGGGCGGGCAAAGGTGTGGGCAAGCAAGGTGAGTAAAACGACCTGCCTAGTTGCGCAAAGCCTTCTTGCCATGGCAGTTGAAGCGATGGTTGCGTGGTGGGAGCTTGTGCAAAGGTCATGCAAAAGATTGTCTCGGGAAATCCATAGGCCTGTTTTTAAGAGGGCTTCGCGAAAACGCCAAAAAGTACTGGCACAATAAATTGACAGTAAATAGCACGACCGTGCGGAAATACAAATCAGGGGATAAAAAATGCTGGGCTTGATGCAAAACCAACCACTGTTGATTTCGTCGTTGATCGAATTTTCCGATCGCCACCATGGTGATGGCGAAGTGGTCTCTCGACGTGTCGAAGGTGACATTCACCACTACAACTGGTCGGGTGTGGCGCAACGTTCACGCCAGGTGGCCAACGCCTTGGATGGGCTCAAGCTCGGCTTCGGCGACCGTGTGGCGACATTGGCGTGGAACGGTTATCGCCATTTGGAGCTTTACTTTGGCGTCAGCGGTAGCGGTCGTGTGTTGCACACCATCAACCCCCGTTTGCATCCAGATCAAATTGCTTGGATTGCCAACCACGCGGAAGATCAAATCCTGTGCTTTGACATGACCTTCTTGCCCATCATCCAAGCCGTGCACAGCAAGTGCAGCACCGTCAAGCATTGGGTCGCATTGTGTGATGCCGATCGCTTACCCGCCGATACAGGCATTCCTGGTTTGATGAGCTATGAAGCATGGATCGCCCCTCAGAGCAAGACCTATGAATGGCCCGAGTTCGATGAAAACACTGCTTCAAGTATGTGTTACACCAGTGGGACCACTGGCAATCCAAAGGCTGCTCTGTACAGCCACCGTTCCACCATCATGCATGCCTATGCCGCGGCGCTGCCAGACGTGATGGGTATTTCGGCCCGTGATGCGATCTTGCCCGTGGTGCCCATGTTCCACGTCAACGCTTGGGGCATTCCATACAGCGCCGCACTGACCGGTGCCAAGTTGGTGTTCCCAGGTTCGGGCATGGACGGCCAGTCGATTT
Source organism: Limnohabitans sp. (assembly GCF_031538885.1). Classification (GTDB taxonomy): domain Bacteria; phylum Pseudomonadota; class Gammaproteobacteria; order Burkholderiales; family Burkholderiaceae_C; genus Limnohabitans. Next base: position 5,668 of record NZ_JAVKLW010000084.1, on the reverse strand, counting down.
ATGAATTGATTGAAGGTGAGAGCGTGACGTACGCGGCAGGTGTTCCTACCGTGTGGCAAATGTTGTTGACCCACATGAAGTTGGCGAACTTGAAGTTCTCGACACTCAACCGCACCGTCATTGGTGGTTCCGCTTGTCCACCCGCCATGATTGACGCCTTCCGTGACGACTATGGCGTTGACGTTTTGCATGCTTGGGGCATGACCGAGCTGAGCCCACTGGGCACCTTGTGTACGCTGAAGAACAAACACCTGCAATTGCCTGCTGAAGAGCAAATGAAGATTCGCTTGAAGCAAGGTCGCGCGATTTTTGGCATCGACATGAAGATCGTGGATGACGCAGGCCATGAGCAACCCCACGACGGCAAGGCCTACGGCGACTTGCTGGTTCGCGGCCCTTGGGTGGTGTCCGATTACTACAAGGGTGAGGGCGGGAGTCCTTTGGTGAAAGATGCCAAGGGGCTGAGTTGGTTCCCCACGGGCGACGTGGCCACCATCGACCCCGATGGCTACATGCAAATCACCGACCGCAGCAAAGACGTGATCAAGTCGGGTGGTGAATGGATCAGCTCCATCGATATTGAAAACATCACTATGGCACACCACGCTGTGTTGATGGCCGCTTGTATTGGCGTGAAGCATCCCAAGTGGGACGAGCGCCCGATCGTGGCGGTGGTTAAAAAGCCAGACGTGCAAGTCACCCGCGAAGAGCTGCTCGCGTTTTACGAAGGGAAGACAGTCAAATGGCAAACTCCAGATGACGTGGTGTTTGTCGACAGCATCCCATTAGGGGCTACAGGAAAGATGCTCAAGACCAAGTTGCGCGAGCAACTCAAAGACTACAAACTCCCCAGTTTGTGAGGGAGAGCATCAGTCGCGCGCGCGATACTTTTGACGGTTGATCTGCATTTAGTAACAGCTTCTCGACTTATGCCTGCAAGGGGGCGTCTCTTTGGCGATTTGCTTATTGAGGCCCTTAAGTCACCCGAAGAGCAAAGGTTCATTTCCAGCCATCACTTAATGCAACGCGCAGCTCAGTGAGTGCTGCACTTAATTGATTTAAGCCATCGTGCTTTCAATGGCATCTATGGCTTCGGTCAGCTCTAGCCAGCGCAGCTCTAACGCAGCCAGTTCATCGTCCACTGCCTTGAGGCGTTTGCCTGCTTCGGCAATATCAGCAGGAGGCAAGGGCGTGGCGAGCTTGTCGTGCAGGGCTGTCTTTTCAGACTCCAGCGTGGCCATGGATTTCTCGACGCCATCAAACTCTTTTTTCAACGGGCGTTTCTTCTCGTTGATGTCTTTGCGCAGCTGCGCGTCTTCTTTGCGTTGGTCGCGAGAGGCAATAGGCGCAGTCGCTTTCACCACGGCCGCCGACGCTTGCACAACAGGTTCCACCACTGCTGCCACAGTTGCCGCAGCAGCAGGCTTGAGCGCCGCTGCATTCGCAGCAGCCACAGCTTCGGCACGCAAGCGTTTGCCTTCGTCCAGCAGGTAGCGTTGGTAGTCGTCCAAGTCACCGTCGAAGGGATCGACGCCGCCACGTGACACCATCCAGAACTCGTCACACACGGCACGCAGCAAGGCACGGTCATGGCTGACCAGCATCACGGTGCCTTCAAATTCGTTCAGCGCCATGCTCAGGGCTTCGCGGGTGGCGAGGTCCAAGTGGTTGGTGGGCTCGTCCATCAGCAAGAGGTTGGGGCGTTGCCACACCAGCATGCACAGCACCAAGCGGGCTTTTTCGCCACCGCTCATGCTGCCCACGGCTTGCTTGACCATGTCGCCACCAAAGTTGAACTGGCCCAAGAAGCTGCGCAAGTCTTGCTCACGTGTGGCTTGGCCTGCGAGCTTGCCGTCGGCGGTGAGTTTTTTGCACAGGTCAATCATGTGCTGCAGCGGATTGTCGGCGGGGTGCAACACGTCAAGTTCTTGTTGCGCAAAGTAGCCGATGTTGAGGCCCTTGCCTTCGGTCATGTCGCCACCAATGGCTTGCAAATCACGCGCAATGGTTTTCACCAGCGTTGATTTGCCTTGGCCGTTGGCACCCAAGATGCCAATGCGTTGACCCGCCAACACCGAGCGGCTGACGTTTTGCACGATGACGGTGGGTGGGGTGCCCGCAGGTGCATCGGCAGGGGCGGGGTAGCCCACGCTCACGCCTTGCATGCTCAGCATGGGGTTGGGTAAGTTGGCGGGTTCTTTGAATTCGAAGCTGAAGTCTGCATCGGCCAACAACGGCGCAATTTTTTCCATGCGGTCCAAAGCCTTAACACGGCTTTGCGCTTGCTTGGCTTTGCTGGCCTTGGCCTTGAAGCGTGCAATGAACTTTTGCAAATGCGCAATCTTGTCTTGCTGTTTGGCAAACGCGTTTTGTTGCAGCTCCATTTGTTCGGCGCGCATGTCTTCAAACTTGCTGTAGTTGCCGCCGTAGCGCACCAGCTTGCCCGCGTCGATGTGCAGGGTGACGTTGGTGACGGCATCCAAAAATTCACGGTCATGGCTGATGACGACCATGGTGCCTTCATAGCGCTTGAGCCATGCTTCCAGCCACACCAAAGCGTCCAAGTCCAAGTGGTTGGTGGGTTCGTCCAGCAGCAGCAAATCAGACGGGCACATCAGCGCACGCGCCAATTGCAAACGCATGCGCCAACCGCCCGAGAAGCTGTTCACAGGGTTGTCGAGCTCGGTGGTTTTAAAGCCCAGACCCAAGATGAGTGCTTGTGCGCGTGACTGCGCATCGTGCTCGCCCGCGTCGTACAGCGCCATGTAGGCGTTGCCCAAACGCTCGCCGTCTTCGGTCGCCTCCGCGGCAGCCACTTCGGCGCGTGCGTCGTTGAGTACGGTGTCGCCTTCAATCACAAACTCGGTCGCGCTTTGCTCGGTCTCGGGCATGTCTTGGGCCACTTGGCCCATGCGCCATTGGGTGGGGATGTAGAATTCGCCCGAGTCTTCTTGCAAGTTGCCATTGAGCAAAGCAAACAGCGATGATTTACCTGCGCCGTTGCGACCCACCAAGCCTACTTTTTCACTGGGGTTCAAGGTAACGGTGGCGCCTTCGAGCAACACCTTGGCACTGCGGCGCAAGGTGACATTTTTAATCGTGATCATTGGGTATTTGCGCCTTCGACAATCGCCTGGCGTGTGAGGAGTAAGACCTGGTCGTCACCAGCACTGGTCGAGAGCCAAACGACATCTAGGAAAGGAAAGGCTGTTTCAAAGTAATCGCGTTCATGGCCAATTTCTAAAACCAAAACCGCATGCTCGCTCATGTGTGCTGGGGCGTCGCGCAGCATTTGACGAATAAAGTCCATGCCGTCGTCACCACTGGCCAAAGCGAGCGCGGGCTCGGCTTTGAATTCGGCGGGAAGTTCAGACATGCTGTGTGCATTCACATAAGGCGGGTTGCACAAGATGAGGTCAAACACACCATCGGCGTGATTCAAACCATCCGATTCGGCCAATGTCATGCGGCCTTCAAGGCCGTGGCGTTCGATGTTGATCTGGGCCACTGCCAAAGCATCTTTGGACAAGTCAAGCCCAAGCACGGTGATGCCGGGAAAAGCGAGTGCCGCCAAGATGCCAAGGCTGCCGTTGCCCGTGCACAGGTCGAGCACGCGCGTGGTGTTGGGGTCGAGCCAAGGGTCAATGCTGCCTTCGGCCAACACCTCGGCAATGAGAGAGCGCGGGACGATGGCACGTTCGTCGATGTAGAACGACACACCTTGCAACCACGCCTCTTGCGTGAGGTAAGCCGCAGGCTTGCGGCTGGCAATGCGGCGCTCAATGAAGGCTTGCACACTGGCCACTTGTGCGGCGGGCAGTTCGATGCTGTGAGCTTCGTCCGACACATCGGTGTCGAGTGGCAAACCCAGCTTCCACAACACCAACCAAGCCGCTTCGTCTGCGGCGTTGGTGGTGCCGTGGCCGAAGGCGACTTGGGCTTGGGTGAGTTGTTGCGCGGATTGGGCAACGAGATGGGGGAGATTCATGAGGATGAAGAATGCATGTCTTTGCGCATGGCTTGCGCGTACAAAGGGTGCAAGATTGATTGCTGGCAGTTATTGCTATGCGTGTTGCGACTGCAAGTTTTCTAAAACACGGCGATAAATGTTTTTCAGAGGATCCAAATCAGCTACGGCCACACACTCGTTGATTTTGTGGATGGTGGCATTGGGTGGGCCCAGCTCAATGACTTGAGGGCAGACTTGCGCAATGAAGCGCCCATCGCTGGTGCCACCAGTGGTGGAGAGTTCGGTCTCGAAACCCACTTCGTCACGGATGGCGCGTTGCACCGCGCCCACCAAATCGCCAGGCGTGGTGAGAAAGGGCAGGCCGCCCACTGTCCATTGGAGGTCGAAGTCCAAGTCGTGTTTTTGCAGCACTGTGGTGAGAAGTTGTTGCAGGCCTTCAGGCGTGGATTCGGTGCAGAAGCGGAAGTTGAAATCCACCACGCATTCACCTGGAATCACATTGCTCGCGCCCGTGCCAGCATAGATGTTGCTGACTTGCCAGCTGGTGGGCGGGAAAAAGTCGTTGCCTTTGTCCCATTCAATCGCTACCAATTCTGTCAATGCGGGGGTGAACAAGTGAATGGGATTCTTGGCGAGTTGCGGGTAGGCAATGTGGCCTTGCACGCCTTTGACGGTGAGCTTGCCGCTCATCGTGCCGCGTCGGCCGTTTTTGATCATGTCGCCGGTGCGCTCTACCGAGGTGGGCTCTCCCACGATGCACCAGTCCAGCTTTTCGCCACGGGCTGTGAGGGCTTCGCACACTTTGACTGTGCCGTCTAAGGCCGGGCCTTCTTCGTCGCTGGTGAGCAAGAAGGCGATGTTGATGGATGGGTCTTTGCAGGTTTGCGCAAACTCTTCACACGCCACCACCATCGCCGCCAACGACGCTTTCATGTCGCTGGCACCACGGCCAAACAGTTTGCCGTCACGGTGAGTGGGGGTGAAGGGGTCGCTGGTCCATTGGTTCATGGGGCCAGTCGGCACCACATCGGTATGGCCTGCAAACACCAGTGTTTTGGCGTGGGCGTGTGCACTGCGTTTGACCGCCCACAAGTTGCTAACGCGAAAGGTGTCTGGCCCACGGTCGATGCGCTCACACGCAAAACCGAGCGGCGAGAGCCGTGCGGTGATGATGTCTAAACAGCCCACGTCCTCAGGCGTGACCGAAGGGCGCGAGATGAGTTGCTCGGTGAGCTGGAGTGTGCGAGACATAAATTTATAACCAGCTCAAAGAGCGGCCAATAACAAGCTCTGTCATTGCAGCACGATGAGTGTTTTTCATGGAAATTAGTTTTGTATCAAATTGGTGATGTTCTGCCAAAACATTTACTTCTGATGCATTGTCGTATGTCATTAAAAAATCGCCTTTAAGGTTTTGGCACAAATCAAAGCAAGTATTTGTGGATACCAGCACGATGTTAGGCCCTTGCCTACTTCTCCGGCTTTTATAAACCCAGCGCCATTAGCCAATATTCCACCATGCCGTGGACGATTATTCAGGATAGTTTGAAACGCAAGATCTAGGGAAGGTCTGCACAACGCATGAATTTGTAGCGTGACTTGTTACGGACTTCACGATGTGCAATTGTGTGCGTCGATAGCACGATTTTTCGGCGTAAGAGACCCATTTCGTCATCCCACCTTTGCCCTCAGGCCCCT